>CAYQAC010000001.1:0-37500 GCA_964415255.1 uncultured Polyangiaceae bacterium
CAACCAGCTGCGCGGCCGCGCCGGCCGCCAGGGTGACCCGGGCTCCAGCCGGTTCTACCTCTCGCTGGAGGACGACCTGATGCGCATCTTCGCGGGGGACCGCGTGAAGACGCTGATGGACCGCATGGGCATGCCGGATGACGAGCCCGTCGAGCACCCCTGGGTGACGAAGAGCGTGGAGAACGCGCAGCGCAAGGTGGAGGAGCGCAACTTCGACATCCGCAAGAACGTGCTCGAGTACGACGACGTGATGAACGCGCAGCGCAAGACGGTGTACAGCCTGCGCCAGCAGCTCCTGCTCGGCCGCTACGAGCCAGAGGAGCTGGATGAGCTGGGCAAGCCCACGGGTAAGCCGCGCGCCGTGCCGGTGGATGAGTCCATCACCGCCAAGATTGAGCCGGTGGTGGGGCAGCTCGTGAACATGTTCGCGGACGAGCCGCTCCAGACGCTAGACAAGGACGACGCGCCGCGCCCGCCTAAGCGAAAAGAGATCAAGAAGATCAAGGCGCTGGTGGAGATCGAGGCGCTCCAGCACGAGACCTACCAAATGTGGGGGGTGAAGCTGGAGCTGGAGGGCGCCGACGCGGCCAAGCGCAGCCCGGTCGAGACCTACGACGAGATCGTGGCGCTTGTGAGTGCTGGGCTCAGCGAGCAGCGCGAGCGCTTCCTCGACCTGCTCGATCGGGTGGTGAGCGCCATCGTGGAGGAGAGCTGCCCACCCAACCGCCAGCCAGAGGATTGGGACTGGAAGGGTATTCATCAGGCGTTCGAAGAGCACTTCAAGGTCAAGCTAGACATCGACCTCACGCAGTACAGCGACGTCGAGAACCTGGTGCAGGTGCTCTATAACCGCGCGGAGAAGGAGTACCTGGCCCGCGAGGAGAGCATGGGCGTGGAGACCACGCTGCGGCTGTTCCGCCACCTGTACCTTGAGGAGATCGACCGCGCCTGGGTCGAGCACCTGTCGAACATGGAGCACCTGCGCGATGGCATCGGGCTCCGTGGCTACGGCCAGCGCGATCCGAAGAACGAGTACAAGAAGGAGGGCTACGACCTCTTCGTCAACATGATGGCGCGCGTGTCGAGCAGCGTGCTCGAGCGCGTGTTCAAGGCGCACATCCAGCGCACAGAGCAGCTCGCTCAGATGGAGGCGGATGCGGAGCGGCGTCACCAAGCGGAGCTTGAGGCCGCCGTGGCGCGCCACCTGGGTGAAGCAGGCGAAGGCGACGGCGCCGCGCCGGTGCCGCCCCCCGCCGCGGCCGCTCCCAAGATCAGCCGTAATGATCTGTGCCCCTGCGGCTCGGGCAAGAAGTTCAAGAAGTGCCATGGCGCGGCGCTCGAGGACGATGACGACGCTAACGCAGCCTGATCGGACGCAGTCACGCGCGCTGTTCACCTGCGGCGCGCTGCTGCTGGCGGTGGCTTGCGGCGGCAGGGGCGCGCCTCCGGCGAGCGAGCCGCCGCCGCTGCCGCAGCCGAGCGCTACTCAGTCAGCTGCCCTGCCTGAGCCGCCGCTGCCCGTGGCGCCGCCGCTCGGCCTCTCGCCCGGCGCTGGCATCGAGGACGAGCGAAACTCCATCGACGTGTTTCGGCGCGCGGCGGGCTCCACCGTCTTCGTGAGCCAGACCCGCACCGTGATCGATCCTAGCTCCCTCAGCCCGACGGAGGTCCCCACCGGCTCGGGCACGGGCTTCGTGTGGGACACCCAGGGTCACATCGTCACCAATTTCCACGTGGTTAGGGGCGCGCGCTCGCTCAGCGTGCGGCTGTTCGACCAGAGCACCTACAGCGCGGAGATAGTGGGGGTGGAGCCGCCGAAGGACATCGCGGTGCTGCGCATCAAGCCGGGCGCCACCTTGGTGCCGCTCGATCTGCCGCCCGATAAATATCAGCTGGTGGTGGGCCAGAAGGCGATCGCCATTGGTAACCCCTTCGGCCTCGATCACACCCTGACCACCGGCGTCGTGTCGGCGCTGGGCCGCGACGTGGTCGGCGCCGGCGGCGTCACCATCCGCGACATGATCCAGACGGACGCCGCTATTAACCCCGGCAACTCCGGCGGCCCGCTGCTCAACTCAGCGGGCCAGGTGATCGGGATGAACACCATGATCTACTCACGCACCGGCGCCAGCGCGGGCATCGGCTTCGCCGTGCCGGTGGACACCATCCGCCGGGTGGTGCCGCAGCTGATCCAGTTCGGCAAGGTGCGCCAAGTGGGGATGGGCGTGGAGATCGATCCGCTCGGCCGCATCGAGCGCCGCTTCGGGATCAAGGGCGTGATGGTGCTCAAGGCGACGCCGAACGGCCCCGCCGCGAACACTGGGGTGCGCGGCGTGACTGAGGCGCAGAACCTGTTCGTCCCGGGCGACGTCATCGTCGGCGTCGACGACGAGACGATAGACAGCTACGATGACCTCTACAACGCGCTCGACAAGCGCAAGGCGGGCCAGGTGGTGCGCGTGAAGCTCATCCGCGGGGTGGGTCAACCGGACCGCAAGGAGATCCTGGTGCAGCTCGAGTTGATGGTGATCAACTGACGGTACGTGGGCATGCAGCCGTATCAACCACCGAGCGAACACACCGAGGTCGCGGCGCCCGAGGAGGCGGGGGACGACATTGAGCTCGCGCGCGTCAGCGGCCTGGTGAAGCTCGCCACCGGCGCCCTGCTGCTGACGGGGATCCTCAGCGTGCTCTTGGTGGCGCAGATGCTGCTCGGCTTCCGCGTCATTGGCCTCTTGCGGGTGCTCCTCTACCTGATCGGGGTGCTCGGCGTCGGCTGCGCCTTCCTGGGCCTCCAGGTGGGGCGCCTCCGCGCCTGGAGCTCGGGGCCAGCGATCGCGGTCGCTATCACCCAGCTCATCGCCCTCTCGCTGTGGGCGCTGCTATCGCTCATGAGCTTGGTGTTCAGCTTGCTCTTGCCGCTAGCCGCGCTCGCCTCCATCGTCGCCGCGGTCGCCACCCCCGTGGCGCGCGCGGATCTACTGCGCGCCGCCAGGGCGCGCGCGCGCCTCGCCGCGAGCGGTCTCGGCCTCTCTTGAAGGAGCCCCCTGTGACACGCGCCACCCTCGCCGACTGGCTACGCCAAGAGCCCTTCGGCCTCACCCTGTCGTCGGGCTTCTTCGGCTTCTTCGCCCACACCGGCGTGCTCGCCGCGCTGGAGGAGGCAGAGCTCATCCCCAGCTGCGTCTCGGGCTCGAGCGCGGGCGCCCTGGTGACTGGGCTGTGGGCAGCTGGGATGACGAGCGCGGCGATCGAGGAGGAGCTGCTCAGCCTCCAGCGCGAGCACTTCTGGGATCCTGGCCTCGGGCTGGGGGTGCTACGTGGCCGGCTATTCCAGGCCAAGCTCGCCTCGCTGCTGCCGGTCGAGCGCTTTGAAAAGTGCCGCGTGCCGCTCGCCGTGAGCGTGTTCGACGTCCGCACCAGGCGCACGGAGGTGGTGCGTAGCGGCGCCCTGGAGCCGGCGATCCGCGCCTCGTGCACGCTCCCGGTGCTGTTCCAGCCCACCTGGGTCGGGGGGCGCCCGCTGCTCGACGGCGGCATCCTGGACCGCCCCGGGCTCGCCGGCATGAGCCACCCGAGGGTACTCTACCACCACCTCAGCTCACGCTCACCTTGGCGGCGCGCGAAGTCGCTGGCGCTCCCCGAGCGCGCCGGCCTCACCTCGCTGGTGCTCGACGGCCTGCCGCGAGTGAGCCCGTTTCACCTGGAGCGGGGCCGTGAGGCCCTCACGCGCGCGCGAGATGCCGCGCGGCGCGCGCTGGAGGCGCCCATCGTGAGCGGCGTGGCGCGCCAGCAGGTGCTGTGAGGGCGCTTTGATGGCGCTGCGAGGGCGTTAGTCAGCTTAACTCACTTCAAGGCTCACGCGGCGCTGGAAGGCGCTTTGATGGCACTTTGACGACGCTGCGAGGGCGTTAGTCAGCTTAACTCACTTCAAGGCTCACGCGGCGCTGGCAGGCGCTGTGATGGCACTGGCACGCGCTGTGATGGCGCTGGCAGGCGCTGGAGCAGCGGATCGCGGAGCCGCGCACGGTAGTAGAGCGCGCGCGCCGGAGCCTCCGCCATGATCCCCTCCCAGGTCCGCCGCCGCGGACGGCTCATGTGATCCGCGAGTCCATAGGGGAAGCCCGTGAGCGGATCTGTCTCCTCCACTAGCAGCGCGTGCTGGTGGACGCGCCCGTCGCGCTTCAGGCCGCGGATGGCGACGATGTCTCCCGGCCGTGAGCCGCCTTCGAGCGCGCTCAACTGCGCGAAGAAGCGGGAGCGCTGGGCGAAGGGGATGGTCTCCGTGAAGCGCTCGAACTCGAACAGCTCGGGCTGCTCCTCAAAGAAGCGCCCAAGCGCGATCACGCCGCGGCGATTCTTGATCCCGAGCTGGTTGAAATCGAGCCTCCCTGAGCGCCGCGCGGGCGGCTCCCCACGCGGCGTGAACCAAGTACCCGCGGCCCGCTCGAAGCTCTCCAACACGAAGTCGGCGCACACCCCGGGCGGCGCTGGGGCACCCGCCCGATCGAACACGAGGTAGCTCGCCTCCTCCACCCGGAAGGCGTGCTGGCCGCGGAGGTAAGCGCTGTACCACGCGGGGCGCAGCTCACCGTCTCGGTCCGGGCCCTCCACGCCACGCGGGCGATCGAAGCTCCGTTGCTCAACCACCATCTCATCGATGGCTCCGCGGAGCGAAGCACGCGCCGCGCGGCGCCACCCCTCAGCGCGCTGCTGAGCGCCGATCGCGGCGCGCGTCGCTGCGGGCGCGTCGAGGCACTCAAGCGCCACCTCACCCGAGCCCGTCACGCGCAGCAGCGCGCGCGTTGAACCAGGGTACGCCTCGAAGCTCAGCTCGGCCACGACAGCCTCCGGCGTGAGGTGGAGCAGGGTGAGCGAGCGGGTCCCCGCCTCACGCGCGAAGCCCTTGAAATCCAGGTGCAGCCGGGGCGGCTGCGGAGCACCTGGGAGCCAACTCTGATCGCCATGCAACAGCTCGGCGCGCTGACCCTCATGGCTGCCCCCCACATGAACGTAGTGGCGCTGAGCGCCGGCGCCGCGTGATGCGAGCTGGAGCCGCGCGCTGCCGCGCAAGACCTCGAGCGCCGGCTCGTCATACAGCTGCTCCCAGCGCAGCTCCTGCGCCAGCGCCAGCGCCTCCAGCGGCTCGCTTGAGTACACGTAACCCTCACGGAGCAGCGAGCCGCGCAGCGCCGCTCGCGAGCCGCGCAGGGCACGCACGAGCCGCGCGATGCGCGCGCGCGGCGCCACGCCCTGGGGCGCCGCGCGCGTGGCGGCTTCAGGCAGCTCCGCTGACGTTATCTGGCGCGGCTCCCGTAGCCACACGAGCGGCTCCCCGCGCGCGCGCCCCAAGGTCTCGATGCGCGCGCTGAGGTTCAGCGGCGAGCCCTCGGCTGGCGCGCGCGCCAGCGTGGCCTTGATGGCCTCCTGGCAGGCCACACGCTCATGATCCTCTGGCGGCGCGCTGCTTGACGGCGCCGCCGCTTGGCTCGCCGCTACGCCAGGCGCCGGGGGGCTCGATGGGCCCGTCCGCTGAGGCCCGCATGAAGCCCAGACCAGCACGCCCGCCGCCAACGAGCAGGCGAGCACGAGCAACGGCTTACCCTGGGTCACACCCATGGGCTGTTCAACGCCCACCCTGGGGCGCGCGCTTCCCAAGAAAACAAGGGACTGCGCGGAGTCGCTGGGGCGGACGCGCGCCCATCCACGCTGAGCAGCGGCCGGCAGTCACACTAACTGACCTATCGGAGCCACCGCGCCGCTCACAAGCGCTCACCCTCCACACCAACGCGCCGATCCACTGGGCCATCGAGCGGCGGGCGCTGCATCATGCCAACACGGCAAATCCGCGCCCTCGGCAGCGCGCGCTGGGCGCGCCTCATGAGCTCCGGCGGCCCCTCCACGCTCAGCGTGGTGATGTACGGCGCTAAGCCTTCCAGCAGGCTGAGCGGCTCAGAGCTCTGCACCAAGTGCAGGTAGCGACCGACGGGCGGCAGTATCAGGCGCCCTAACGCACCGCTCAACTCGCCACTAGGTGCGCTTGGAGCACCGCCCTCAGCGACGCGGCCCACGCCTGCGCCCTCCCGCTCGCGCTGCTCCCCCCCTTGAGGCCCTGGTGGCTCACTTGAAGGCGCCGCGCGGTGCCCCTGAAGCTCCACCCCCACGGCCCCTCTCCCCGCGAAGCAGAGCTCCCCCACGTAGGCCATGGTGTCGCGGTAGAGCGCCGCGTCCGCGGCCTCTTCAGCCGACAGCGCGCCGCGCGGCATCCGCGCCTCCAGCGCCGACAGCGCGCGACCCAGCTCGCGGCCCAGGGCGCTCACTATTTCGTCAGGCGCATTGACTAATACCAGGCGTGGGCTGAGGCACCCGCGTTGATCGAACACCGCCACGTCGCGCGCTAAGAGCTCAGCGTAAGCGGTGAGGCTCCGCGGGGCGCCGCTCGGGAGTGAGGCTAGCTCACCGCTCCCCGGCTCGGTCACCCGCGCGTCAGGCGCTGGCTCACACAGCGCCACGCCAAACCCAAAACCATGCCCGTGGAGCACCACCCCGGCGGCGAGCTCGCCCCTCAAGCTGCTGAGCGTCGAGTCATCACCATAGGCGAACAGGTGCTCCCCCGGGCGCGGCACCAGCTCGCTCACGATGCGGAAGGCGCCGCCGCTCGCCTCCGAGAGCAGCTCGAGCATCAGCGGCTCACGGCGCGAGGCGCGCGCGAACACCTTGGGTGACGCGGCGAGGCCCAGCGCCAGGGCGCGCAGCGCCGCCACGAAGACGTTGGCGCTGAGCAGCACGTGAGCGCACGGCGCCTCGGGCACGCTGTCGCACAGCGCCGCGATCTCAGCGTCGGTCGCGTCCACCTCCAGGTGGTGCTGGAGCGCGTACTCGACGCCCTCTCGGCTGAGCCCAGTCAACGCTGGCAGCTCAGCGCGAGCGCGCTGGCCCAGCGGGTGCTCAGGGTCGACTATTTTCCGTGCGGCATTAAGCAAACCCCTCACCCGCGCCGCCCGCGCGGACACCCCCGCGCTCACGCTGGCCTCCCTGGCGCGAGCAGCGGCTCAAACGCAAGTGAACAGCCACGCTGTCTACTGCCACGCCGGCGGCCGAGCAGCTGCACGCCGCCGCTGTCATCGCGACGCACCAGGTCTTGGGTGAGCACCGCGACGGCTGAGTCCACGTTCGCGAGATCAATGATCTTGGCGAGGCCGACCTCCCCGCGTGAAACGGGCTTGAGCGTCGCTGGGTCCACCGGGATCACCCGCAGCCAGGGCGGCTCCAAGTAGACGCCCGCTGGCCCCGAGAGGCCCGAGCCAGGCAGGCTGCCTTCATAGAGCTGCGAGGAGAGCTCGGTCATGCCGTACTCCCCCACCACCTGCGACTCGGGGATACGAAACACCCGCGCGACGGCCTGGGCCAGCTCGCTCCGCGGCACCTCGCGGCTGCGCCCTTTGAAGCCACCCGTGAACATCACCACGGTGCGGCGCGGCGCGGGGATCTGGGCGCCGGCGAGCGCCTCAAGCAGCGCCACCAAAGCGAAGGAGGTCGCGAGCAGGAGCAGCGGCTCTTGACGCTCCAGCGCGACGCGTGACGCGCGCCTCAAGCCCTCCGCGTCAACCCCCGCCTGACTCGCGAGCCAGCGCGCGGGGGAGTCTCCCTCGAAGACCGCGCCCTGTGGCGCGAGGCTCAGCGCGCGGCCATCCCAGCGCCGCATGAACAGCTGCATCATGTGACCGAGGGACGAGCCGAGCGTGGTCACGGGCGGCGGCGCGAGGGCCACCACCACCCGCGGCCCGATCGGCCGCGCGCCGTCTTGGAACGCGGTGAGGGCACGCCAACCATAGGCTACGGAGAGCTCATCGTAGGTCGCGAGCGTGCGCAGCGCGTGCTCTCCGCTGAGGCCTGAGGTGGTGCCGCTGGTCCTGAAGCGGGCCACGTCGAGCGAGGCAGGGTGGACGGCGACGCGCGTCAAACGAAACACCTCGGTCGGCACCCCGACCAAGTCTTCGTAGCGTTCGAGCAGCACGCCACGGGCCTCAACCAAGCGCTGGTACCCTGGGATGTGCGCCGCTTGGAACCGCGCGAGCGCCAGCGCCAGCGCCTCAAACTCGCCCTCTTCAGGCGGCTGCGCGAGGCTCGCGCGCGCGAAGCCGCGCACCCGCTCATGCAGCGTCTCCGACGCGGCGACGACCGGCGACAGCTCGCCCCCTGGTGCCGATTGCGACTCAACCTTCACGGGGCCACAGCTTGAAGGGCGCGCGGCAGCTCCGCAACGAAGGCCTCAAGCTGCTCCTCGGCGATGGTGAGCGGCGGGGTCAGCACCAGCACGTCACGCGCGCCGCCCCCAGTGGAGGTGATGTAACCACGCTCGAGCAGCGCCTGCGCCGCCCGCGCTGCCTTGCCCGGGCCTCCGCCGCGCGCTTCGCCCTCAGCCGTCGCCCCGCCGCGCGCGCTCGCTGGCGCCAAATCGACGCCCCACATCATGCCACGCCCGCGCACCTCAAAAGGCAAGCCAGCGCGCTCAAGCGCCGCCCGGAGCTGGTCGCCGAATGAGCCACCCAGCTGCGCTGAGCGCGCCACGAGATCCTCGCGCCGCAGCACGTCCAGGGTGGCGATAGCGGTGGTGCAGGCGAGCGCCGCGCCCGCGAAGGTGGCCGTGTGCACCACCTTCGCGGCGCCGCGCCAGGCGTCCATCACCGCGCGGCGCCCCACGCAGGCGCTGATCGGCAGCCCCCCACCGAGGCCCTTCCCGAGGCACAGCAGATCCGGCGTCACCCCCAGCGCCTGGCTCAAGAGCGGCTCCCCAGCGCGCCCGAGCCCAGTCCAGATCTCGTCGGCGATGAGCAGCGCACCTGACCGTGCGGCGAGGGCGGCGAGTTCCGTCAGGAACTCTGACGGTGGCACCACCACCCCGCCGCGCCCCAAGATGGGCTCGACGATGACGGCGCCCACGTCGCCGCGCACCAGCTCGAAGCGCGCCTGCTCCAGGCATGAGTCCATCGACTCGGCGTCGCTTGGGTAGGGCACGAAGCGCACGCTCGGGTTCAGCTGCGCCGCGAACGGCGCGCGGTAGCTATCGCGCAGCGAGGTCACCGCGAGCGGGCCGTACGAGAGGCCGTGGTAGCCACCGCGGAAGGCGAGCACGCCTGGCTTACCCGTCGCGAGCACCGCCGTCTTCAGCGCCGCGCTCACGGCGTCTGCGCCGCTCTGGCCTAAGATCACCTGCGCCTTAGGCTCCGGGAACAGCCGCGCCAAGCGCTCGCACAGCGCCACCTTGGCCTCGGAGGGGTAGACGTCGCCGAGCGATTGCATGAGCCGCTCGGACTGCAGCGCGAGCACCCGGGCGACGTGCGGGTGACGATGCCCGATCAGCTGCGCGCCGAAACCAGCGGCCAGATCAACATAGCGGTTGCCGTCCACGTCGAGCACGTTGGAGCCGAAGGCGGTGGAGTAGACGACGCCGCTACGCACCTTGCGCCGCGCCTGCGCGGCTCCATCCACTAGCTGCCCCATGGGCGCCGTGAACTCAGCGTGTCGGATGAGCCAGGTGCGCGACTGAGGCCCAGGGGGGCGCACCTGAATCACCGGCAAGTCATGGCCTGGGTGGGTCTCTGGAGGGAGCGGGATCTCGCTGAAGCTCATGGAGGTACTCGTGGCGAACGGGCTCACCGCGACCCGGAGCTACCCTCCAAGAGCACCTGCCCTCTGAGACGCAGCCCTCCGAGAGGGAGAGAGCCGCAGCTAGAACGAGACGCGGTTTCGTCCGCCGTTCTTCGCTTCGTACAGCTTCCCGTCGGCACGCGCCACCAGCTCTGCCGAGCCCTGATCAGCCTCAGCGAGCTCAGCGCAGCCGATGCTCACGGTGAGCGGGATCTGCTCGCCTTGAAACGCGAAGCGGTGCTCGGCGACGAGCGCGCGGATGTCCTTCATCAGCGTCGCGGCCGCGCTCAGCGCGGTCTCAGGCATGACGATGGCGAACTCCTCACCGCCATAGCGCGCGAAGATGTCCTCCCCGCGGATGCGGCTCTGCACCACCCGCGCCAGCTCACGCAGCACGTGATCTCCAGCCAGGTGTCCGAACTGATCGTTGATGCGCTTGAAGTAGTCGATGTCGAACATCGCCAGCGCCAGCGGGCGGTGATGCCGCCGAGCGCGCATCAGCTCACGCTCAAGCGCCTCGTCCAGGTACCGCTTGTTGTGGATCTGCGTGAGGCCATCCACGATCGTCATCCGATAGATCTCTTCGTGGTATTTGGACTCGGCGTCGGCGCCGCTCAAATACTTGAAGATGGTCGGCCCCACCTTGATCCGGTCGTTGTTGTCGAGCCCCGTCTCGATCAAGGCTGCAACCTGCCGCTCGTTCAGGTAGGTGCCGTTGGTGGAGTTGTTGTCCAGCATCACCCAGCGCCCGGCGCGCCGCAGGAACTTGACGTGCTCCCGCGACACCGAGTCACCCTCCAAGACGATCTCGCACTCAGCCTTGCGCCCGACCACCGTCGGGTTCTCCTCCAGCACGAAGCGCTTGCCGAGCAGCATCGGCTCCTTCGTGTAGATCACCACCAGGCAGTCGTTGCCTCCCCCGAGAGGCTCCGCCTTGGTCTGGTCCGGATGGACGACGCGCGTCTCTTCCTCTTTGTCAGTCACAGATCGCCCGAACGCATGAGATCGCCGTAAGCCTTTAGCTTAGCTGACCCTCTGGCCACCGAACAGGGGCGAAAGCCGCCTGAGGCCCCCTTCAAGTCCCTCGGCGTAGCCGCTTCCTGAGCGCTTCCTGAGCGCTTCCTCGGCGTTTCTTTGACGCTTCCTGGGCATTGTCAACCCGTTCAATCGCGAAGCCGCTCCCCCAGCCCGCCCGACGTAGCCTCCGGCAGGATAGTCTGTTCCGCTACCACAGGGCTCGTAGCCACCTCGTCGTCTTCAAGTGGCACAGGGATCCCCACGAGCTGCATCAGCCGCAGGGCGTTGCCGGAGCGCACCGGCCCTGGCCGAACCAAGTAGTCAAACGTCATCTTCCCGGCCGCCACGTCTTCACGCAGGTGCACCTGGGTCACGCGCTCCATCAGCGCTGGTGGGAGCTCACACAGCCCCATGTCATGAGTCGACACCGCGCCCACCGCACCACGCCGGAGCAGCTCCGCCAGCACCCAGCGCGCCCCCACCTGACGCTCGCGGCTGTTCGTGCCGTGCAAGATCTCGTCGAGCAAGAACAGCACCGTGCGGTCCCCTAGGCTACCAAGGCTCGACGAGGGTTCACTCATCGCCCGCGCTGCGTCGCTCGACGACCCATGAGTCGCCTCCTGCACCGGGCTGTCGCTCAGCGTTTTTCCTTGGGGGAATGGGGGGTTGGGCACCTCGCCACGGCTGGCGGAGCGCGCCGAGTCCATCGTGGATGCATCAGGCGAGGCAGCGTCGAGCACCGCCTTGAGCTTGCTCACCTCGGCGTAAAAGTGACTCACGCCGCCGCCGAGCGAGTCGCTCACGCGGATGCTGGTGCGGAGCGTGAGCGGCCACAGCCGGAGCGCCGCGGCGCACACCGGGCCCCCCGCCTGCGCCAGCACCACCGAGAGCCCCACGGAGCGCATCAAGGTGCTCTTGCCTGACATGTTGGAGCCCGTGATGAGCAGCGCGGTGCCCGGCGCGTGGAGCGTGACGTCATTCGTCACGCGCTTGTCCGGGTCGAGCAGCGGGTGGCCCAGCTGGGTGGCGGCGTACACCGGCGGCTCCGCGCTCGGGTCCATCAAGTCAGGCCAGGTGACGTGTGGCTCGTCCACCGCGAAGGTAGCGAGGGACGACAGCGCCTCGAGCTCACCCAGCGCCTCGAACCAGCCGCGCGCCGCCTTCCCCACGCGGCGCTGCCACGCCTCCAGCCGCAGCACGCAGTGCAGATCCCACTGCAGCACGATGTTCGCCACGGGGTGCACCAGGCCGTTGTGCTTCAAATCGAACCACCCCACCCCGCGCTGGAACTCACGCATCGCCGCCGAGGGCCTCAGCGTCCCTTCGAGCGTGTGCCCCTCCGCAAGGCTCAACCCCTGCGACTTCAAGCGCCGGAGCAGGCGCGCCTCCATGGGCAGCTCCTCCATCAGCTTGAGCATCGGGGCGTAGTGCAGGAAGGCCCCCTCGGTGGTGGACACCGCCGCGAACACCCGTGAGGCCTCGCTCGCGCTCGTCCAGGTGAAGAAGAAGCTGATGACCAGCGGCGGCACCGCCAGCCAGCCCGGCGCGTCCGCCAGCCACACCGCGCCGAGCGCCGCGAGGTTGAGCGCTGGGAGCAGCCAGCCGAGCGGCTTGAGCCATGCCCGCCCGCTCAACACGGGGGGCGACTCCGCCCAGCGGAGCAGCGGCTCAGGATCTGGTGGTAACTTAGACTGACTATTCGCCTGGCGAGCGCCGCGGCCCGAGTCGGGGGTGAGCGCCAGCGCCAGCGCCTCGAGCTCTTGGCGCTTGCCCTGCTCCTGCGCGAGCGCGCGGGCCGCCTCTTGGCGCTCTCGCACCACCGCGAGCGGCGCCGGCTCCGTGAGGAGGCGCAACAGCGCGCGCTGGCCGTAGCGCGTGTGCGCCACGTTCAGGCGCTGAAACAGCGAGCCCTGGCCCACCAGATCGAGATCGTCGAGGTAAGGACAGCTTAACTCACCACGCAGCTCGGCGCCGTCTTCGCTGAAGGCGCGCCACTGACCGCGGCAGCGATCCGCCCCGCGCTGGTTCACCACCATGAACCGCGTCGCCTCATCGCGCGCGCGGAGCACCCGGCCATGCCACACCACCAAGGCGATGAACGCCACCAGCCCCACCAGCGACAGCGCGAGCCCGAGCCCGCTCCGACCCACCACGCCGACGCCGCCGCTGACCACGAACACCGCGAAGCTGAGGCCCCGCAGGTTCGACACCAAGGTCGAGCGCGACTCCAGGCGCTCCACCTGGACGCGCTGCTCCTGCGCGCGCGCCGCGTACTCGAGCGCGCGCGCCTCTGATGCCTCACTAGTCACGTCAGGAAACTAGTCGACAAATCGCCGCGGCGACACGCTCTAAGTCCACCACCTCGTCCACCACCCCGAGCTCCACCGCGGCCCGCGGCATCCCATACACGACGGAGCTCGCCTCGCTCTGCGCGAGCGAGCGCCCCCCAGCCGCCTTCACGGCCGCCAGGCCGAGCGCTCCATCGCGCCCCATGCCGGTGAGCACCACCCCGATCGCCCGCGCGCCGTACACCGCCGCGACCGAGCGCAGGGTGACGTCCGCCGCTGGGCGCACGCCGTGCACCGGCGGCGACAGGGTGAGCCGCACCAGCCCGCCGCGCTCCACCTGGAGGTGTGAGTCGCCGGCCGCCACCAAGCAGAGCCCCTCCCGCAGCTCCTCCCCACCCTGCGCTTCTTGTACTGAGAACGGAGCGGCGCGCGAGAGCTGCTCCGCGAGGGCGCGAGTGAAGCCGCCCGCCATGTGCTGCACCACCAAGAGCGCCGAGCGCGTGAGATCGAGCGCGGGCACCACCTGAGCCAGCGCCGCTGGCCCGCCGGTGGAGCTGGCGATCACGATCACGCGCAGGCCGCTCGGCAGCGGTGAGCCAGACGGCGAGGAAGGCCGCCCAGCGCCAGAAGGACGCTCGCCTGACGAACGCTCCCCGAGCGCTGAGGTGCGCCCAGCGCCAGAAGGACGCTCGCCTGACGAACGCTCGCCAGCGCTCGAAGGACGCTCGCCAACGCTGGAAGTTCGTTCGCCTGACACACGTGCCCCCGGCGTCATGGCACCAGCGCCGGGCGCCGGTGCGCGCTCCCCAGCGCCATCCAAGCGCTCCACGCCGCGCTGAATCGCCGCGCGGTTCGCGCGCGCGGCGGCGTACAGCTTGCTGAGCAGCTCCTCGCGGATCTGACCGATGTGGGCGCTCACCTCGCCGCCCGGCTTGGGCACGTAGTCCACCGCGCCCGCGCTGAGCGCCGCGAGCGTCTCGGTGGCGCCCTCTCGGGTGTGCGCGCTGAGCATCACAACGCCGACGCCGCGCTCGCGCACGATCTGGCGCGTGGCCTCGGCGCCGTTCAGCTTCGGCATGTTGAAGTCCATGCTGATCACGTCGGGGCGGAGGCTCCGCGCGAGCGCCACGGCCTCCTCCCCATCGCGCGCCTGACCCACCACCTCGAAGCGCTCATCGGCTTCCACGAGGCGCGCGACGGCGCTTCGCATGAAGGCCGAGTCATCGACCACCAGCGCGCGCAGGCGCCTCACGGCTGCTTCCGCGCGGGCGCCGGGCGAAACTCAAGGATGAGGCTGGCGCCGGTGACCGGCACCGAAGGCAGGCCCACCAGTCGTCGATCGATGACGTCCGCCACGCAGCGCCCCGCAGCCAAGCTGAGGCCTGGGTGGCGCTTCACCTCCACCCCCTCCGCGCGCCCTCGCTCGCGCACCAAGAAGCTCAGCTCCAGCTCCGCGATGTCCCGCGTGAGGCCGCCGTTCGTCTCCACGCAGGCCGTGAGCCGCTGCGACACCGTGGACAGGCGCTTCACGGCCTCCGGCAGCTTCCCTTCGTCCACCTTCAGCTCACGGAAGGTGACGCTCAAAGGCCCCGGCTTGGGCGCCTCCTTGGGTGCGTCCTTGGGCGCCTCCTTCGGAGCGTCCTTCGGCGCCTCCTTCGGCGCCTCCTTCGCGGCGCCCTTCCCATCGGCGGCATCTTTCCCCGCGGAACCGCCCTTCGCGGCCTCCTCGCGCGCCTTCTTGCGCGCCGCCGCGGCCGCCAGCACCTCCTTGGACTCCGCCTGGGTCATGCAGCGCACCAGCATGCCCTTACCGTCAGCCACCCTGCCCCAAGCGCAGGCCGGGTCGTAAGGGTAGCGGCTCTCCCGCGAGGCGTCCGCCTGCGCCCCCGCCGCGAACAACAGCGCCGTGATCCCAGCGGCAGCCACCGCCGCGATCCAACTCCGACTCACCATACCGCCCCAGCCTTAGCAGGCTCACCGCTGCGGCGCATGCGCCGCCCTACGCAGAGCGCGCCATGCCACGACCACTCAAGACGCCGCCGCACCGCAGTTCGGGCAGGCGTGGCTCTGGACCAGCAGGAACAGCGACGAGCAGTAGCGGCAGGTGTGGCGCCCCAAGGCCTGACTATCCACGCCGGTGCCCTGCGGCGGGAGCCGGCTTGTGTCCACCTGGCTGAGGCCCCACGCAATCTGCCCCAGCAACCACACGCCACGACCCGCCGTGTTCAAGGGCTCGGCCATTTCGTGCACCTCGTCGCTGAAGCCGAGCAGCAGCCCTCCGTTTGCATAAGCATACAGGCGCGGGATCCGGTCGCCGATGATGTAGGTCGCCATCGTCTCACGCACCGCCGCTGGGATGAGCTCATAAGAGGCGAGATCGCGGCCACCCTCACTCGGGTCGATCTCCACGTAGTAGCCCTTGCCGAGGAACACCTTCTCCTCCTCGGCGTCGCCCCAAGCGCTCGCGGCCTCCCCCGTGAACTGCCCCACCTCCGGCACCGCGTCCATATCCCAGTGGAAATAGAGCGTGTGCCCTGAGGGGTTGTGCGCTTGCATCTCCCACTCCAGGGAGAAGAAGCTCACGTCGAGCTTCGCGCGCGCTGGGTAGCCATGCCAGCTCCCCCGCAGCTCAACCTCGCCATCCGTGCGGCGCTGCACCACCTGGTGCCCTTGGAGGAACGCCTGCCCCACCGCCTCCAAGAACTGCACCGCCACGGACCACTCGCCCGCGTCGTCCCCACCCTTCTTTGCGTTCGCCAGCGCCTGACGCCAATCCATTCGCCTCTCCCTCCAAGCCGCAGCTCCCCGTGCCGCCCCGCCGCTCCCCGCCCCTCCGGCCCCACGGCCCGGACCCGACAAGCCGCTCTACTACGGCGCGGGTGGGTTGACTACGGCTCAGCCTCCGCGAGCGCCTTGCCAAACCCCCTGCCCCCCAAAACGAGCGCTTGAACGAGCGCAGCGAGCCTTCAAAGCTGCACTATAATGCAGGTCGCAACGCGCTGCGTTTCTGCCACTGCAATCGCGCACGTGTTCTGCTAGAGCGGGGCGCCCTTGGCGGGGCCTCCTGATGGTGAGGCTCCTTGGTGGAGCCCATCGGGCTCCTTGGCGGGGCTCTCGCTTGGCTCACCAGGGCCACAGCTGAGGCTCAGCAACAGGTGGCGTCGCCGCCCACTAGACTTGAAGGAATCGCCTTGAATCACCTCTCAGAGTACGCCCTTGGCACCGGCGCGGTGGCGCTCGTCGTCGCGGTCTTGTTTTACTTCCGCGTCAAGAGCCTCCCCGAGGGCAACGCGAAGATGGTGCGCATCTCGCGCTTGATCCGTGACGGGGCGATGGCCTTCTTGATGCGCGAGTACAAGGTGCTCGCGCTGTACGCCCTGGTGGTGTTCGGCCTGCTCGCGTGGAAGCTGGGGCTGCTCGCGGGGCTCTCCTTCCTCGCGGGTGCGTTCCTCTCGCTGCTCGCCGGCTTCTTCGGCATGAAGGCGGCCACCTACGCCAACGTGAGGACGGCAGAGGCCGCGCGCGCCTCGGGTAAGCCGGCCGCCCTCCTCACGGCGCTGGACGGCGGCGCCGTGATGGGGCTGTGCGTCGCGGGCCTCGCCTTGATCGGCATGGGCGCCATCTTCTACCAGTACCGGAGCGCCCCGGAGTTCGCGACCGTGCTCCACGCCTTCGCGGTGGGCGCCTCCTCCATCGCGCTCTTCGCGCGCATCGGCGGCGGCATCTACACCAAGGCAGCGGACGTCGGCGCGGACATCGTCGGCAAGGTGGAGGCGAACATCCCGGAGGACGACCCGCGTAACCCCGGCGTCATCGCCGACAACGTGGGCGACAACGTGGGCGACATCGCCGGCATGGGCGCTGACATCTACGAGAGCTACGTCGCCGCCATCGTGGCGACCATGGCGCTCGCGCTCACGGCGCCCGTCGCGGTGCTTCAGCCGCTAGCGCCGAGCGTCACCTCAGAGGCCGAGCTTCGCAGCCTCGCGGTGGCCCTGCCCATGATGCTCGCCACCCTCGGCCTCGCGGTGTCCATCGTCGGCATCTTCATCACCCGCGCCATGAAGTCGATGGCGCCCGCCACCGTGCTGCGCCTCGCGCTCATCTTGCCGCCGTTCTTGGTGGTGGGCGTCGCGTTCGTGGTGCTGCCCATGGTGCAGATCAGCAACAACGCCATCATCACCTTGGCCGCCGGCGCCGCGGGCGGCGCGGTGGTAGGCCTGGTCACTGACTATTACACCTCCATGGGCCCGGTGATGCGCGTGGCCAAGGCCTCGCTCACGGGGCCTGGCACCAACGTCATCAGCGGCCTCGCGGTGGGCTTGGAGAGCTGCGCCATCCCGCTCGTCACGCTGTGCGTGGTGGGCACGGTCTCAAACCACTACCTCGGGCTCTATGGCATCGCGCTGTCAGCGGTGGGCATGCTCGCGGGCACCGCGATCGTGATGACGGTGGACGCTTACGGTCCCATCGCGGACAACGCCGGCGGCATCTCGGAGATGAGCGGCCTCGGTGAGAGCGTGCGCGACATCACGGATGAGCTCGACGCGGTGGGGAACACCACCGCGGCGGTGGGCAAGGGTTTTGCCATCGGCTCAGCGGTGCTCACCGTGGTGGCGCTCTTCGCGGCCTTCAACATGGAGGTCAACGCGGTGCGCGCGAAGAGCGGCGGCGCGGCGCTCGTGCTCGAGCTGACCGACGCCAAGATCCTGATGGGGATTTTGTTCGGCGCCATCCTGCCCTGCCTGGTCGGCGCCACCACCATGACGGCCGTCGGTCGCGCCGCGGGCGCCATCGTCGAGGAGATCCGCCGTCAGTTCCGCGAGATCCCAGGCTTGCTTGAGGGCAAGGAGGGCGTGGACCCAGAGCCGCGCGCCATCGTCGACTTGGCCACCGCCGCGGCCATCCGCGAGATGCTCTTGCCCGGCGCCATCGCCATCGTGGCGCCGGTCGCCATCGGCTTCCTGTTCGGCCCCGAGACGCTCGCGGGCGCGCTCGCCGGCTCGCTGGCGGTGGGCGCCACGCTGTCACTGCTCATGGCCAACGGCGGCGGCGCCTGGGACAACGCCAAGAAGCTGATCGAGAAGGGCGGCCTCGAGGGCCACAAGAAGGGGTCGGACGCTCACAAGGCCGCCGTGGTGGGTGACACCGTCGGCGACCCGTTCAAGGACACCTCAGGTCCTGGCATCTCGATCCTGATCAAGGTGATGAGCGTCGTCTCGCTGCTCATCGCCCCGCTCATCGCCTGAACACTTAAAGCACGCGCCTCCCCCAAGGCGCGTGCCGCAGGGAGGTGCCGACGTGAGCCGCACCCAAATCACCTGGCTGTCGCTCGCTGGGCTGCTCCTGTTGGGTGTCGGCGCTGCGGCCTTCTTCTCCCTGCACCTGAACTGCAGCGGGAAGCGGAGCATGGACGCCTGCGAGCAAGCCTGGTTCTGCGCCTCCACGACTTACCACGGGTCCCCTGACTACCGCGGCCCCGCCTGGTCCTGCGAGTCAACCCTGCTGCCGTGAGCGGCACCCTCCAGCTAAACAGGCTAGGCTGTGCGTCACGTGACACAGCCAACGCCCTTCGTCAGTGATCCGGAAATCCTCTCCGGCGCCGTGTGCTTCACCGGCACACGCGTGCCGGTGTCAGCCTTGATGGACTACCTTCAAGCGGGTGACCGCATCGACGACTTCCTCGATGACTTCCCTACCGTCTCCCGAGAGCAAGTCGGCGCCGTCCTGCGACTCGCGATCTAGCTAGCCCAATTAGGTCGTGGGCCTGACTTCAGCGCGGGGCTCGAGGTCTTCGGGGCGGGCTAGGGCGTCTTGTACCAGAGCGGACACGCCGTCCACGCCGATGCCGCGCCAGAAGATTGTCCAGCCGGGGACGCGCAACAGGCCGTCGGCGTGCTCGGCGTACCAGGCGGAGATGGGGTTATCCGGGCGCGCGCGCCAGTAGAAGCGCGGCATGTCTCGGGTCAGCGCCTGCCACAAGTCGCGCCCCAGGCCCTCCCCCTGCGCCACCTGCCCCACCGCGAATTTAGTCAGGAAGGCTCCCCCCACGCCTGGCTCTAAGATCGCCGCGCCGCGACGCTGGCGCTCGAGGTAGATGGCCTCTGGGCGACGCTCGAACAGGCGCGGCCCACCGCTCGCGCCGACGATCAATCGGCGCTGAAACGCCGACTCGAGCAGCTCGCACAGCGCCGCGCGTGAGGCGTCGTCGTAGTGCTCCAGCCGCTCGATCTCGCTCCCACGTTGGATCAGCGTGCCGGCGCCGCGCACGGTGAACAGCTCCTTCAGCAGCACGAGCGGTGAGGCGACGCTCACTTGGACTCGCCGCTCAGCGCGCGCTAGCCGCGCGAGCTGAGTGAGGAGGCTCGCGTCGCTGCTTAACAGCGCACCGCTCGCGAGCAGCGGCTCCAGGTCCGTCGAGAGGTTGATCAGCGAGATCCCAGCGTCATGAACCGGGAGCCGACGCTGCGCACCGAGCGCGCTCGGTGACACCCCAGCACCGAGCGCGCCTTGGCCACGCAGCACCACCAACTTGCGGCTCCTGAGCGCGCTCAAGAGCTCATCCACGATGCGGAATCGAGTGGCCTCGTCCTGGCCTACCTCGAACGACACCACGGGGATGCGGCACGCCCGGAGCTCCGTCTCCAGCCGCTGAACGAGGCCTGGCTCCCCCGCGCGGTGCTCACTCGGCTCAAGCCCCGCCTCCGCCAGCGCAGACACCAGCCCAGCGCGGGTCCGCGCCGCACGCGCTGGATTAAACACCCCGAGCAGGAGCGGCGCCACCAGGTCGAGCCGCCGCATGAAGCTCAGCTGCTCCACCAAGCTCGCCCGAACGTGGCGAGCGGCGCTGGCCTCCACCACGATGATCCCGAAGCTCTCCTTGGGCAGCTCACGGAACAGCTTCAGGTACAGCTCCGCCTCGCTGCGGCGCCCGATGCTCTCCATGAAGGTCAGCACGAGCTCTGCGTTATTTTGCTCAGAGGCGCCCAAGCTAGCCACGTCGCGCGGCGTCTAGAGCGGCGATCGGTCCGCCGCAAGCCGGATCAAGGAAGCCGCCCCCATGACCGCAGGGCGAGCTGCAGGTGAAGCGCGGTTCCAAGGGCGCCGAGGCTGACGTCAGGAGGTGAGCGGTGCAGGGCGAGATGCAGGTGAAGCTCCAAGCGGGGCGCTCAGCGAGCGCGTGGCCACTCCCGCGCGGGGCTCACCGGGTCTTGGATCGGGTTTTGGGGGTTGGGCAGGGCACCTAAGCCCGCGGCGCTCCGCGCGTCATTAGCCGATGCGCTGAGCAGGCTCGTTATCCGCCTTCGCCGCCCAAGATCCCTCTATGATGCCCCGGATGCGCGTGGGCCTCGTGACCCCTCCTGGGCTGCTGAGTGAGTTCGTGGGCCAGGTGGTGCGGCCCGCGGGGCACGAGCTGTGGGTCGCGCCGGGGGTGGCGGCGTTGATGGAGCAAGCCAGTCAGGAGCCGGACGTCGTGCTGTTCGCGCCTCACGTGGACGGGCAGCGGGCGGCGGTGGCCCTGCATCAGGCGCGGGAGGCAGGCTTCGCCTTACCGGGGGCGGTCTACCTGGGGCTCACGGCGGAGGCCTGCGAGGCCGCACGGCGCGAGGGCTTCGCGCGCGCGCTCGCGCTGCCCTTTCAGGGGCGTGAGCTGCTCGCCGCCGTGGATCGCGGCCAGAGCGGCCAATTGTCAGTTTTGCTGACGGATGACAGCGAGCTGATCCACAAGCACACCCGGGGCCTGCTCGCGGAGGCCGGCTATGAAGTCAGAGAGGCTTACGATGGCGAGGAGGCCTGGGAGATGCTCCAGGCCGACCCCCCTGATCTGCTGCTGACGGACGTGGAGATGCCGCGGCTCGGCGGCTACGACCTGTGCCGCCGGGTGAAGGACGACGAGCGCCTGCGCGAGATCCCGGTGGTGATCTGCTCGAGCCTCGGGGAGGCCGCCGACTTGGAGCGCGGCTTCGACGCCGGCGCCGACGACTACCTGGTGAAGCCGGTGGTGCCGGAGGAGCTGGTGACGCGCCTGCACTCGCTCTTGGCCACCCGCATGGCCAGCGTGCGCGAGCGGGTGCTGGTGGTGGACGACTCCGCGGCCATCCGCCACCTGGTGGCTGATTGCCTGCGGCGCCAAGGTTTCCGCGTAGAAACTGCGGTGGACGGCGCAGACGGCCTCGCTAAGGCGCAGGCGGAGCCTCCCGATCTGGTGTTGACGGACTACGACATGCCGCGCATGACCGGCTTCGAGCTGGTGCACGCCCTGCGCCGCACCCGGGAGACGCGCGACGTGCCGCTCGTGATGCTCACCGCGCGCGACACCCGGCGCGATCAAGCGCAGATGCGCGCCGCCGGCCTCACGAGCTACCTGGTGAAGCCGTTCACCACGGACAAGTGCATCGCCATCGTGGAGCGGGTGCTCGCGGAGTCGCGCCTCGCGCGCTACAAGCAAGCCTCGCGGCTCTACATCAGCGAGGGCGCGGATGGCGTAGGGCTCGCCCCCGGCGGACAGCTGTCCGCCGGGGGCGAGCCCTACGCCATCCGCGCCAAGGAGGTGGACGCGACCCTGCTCTTCAGCGACATCAGCGGCTTCACGGCGATGAGCTCCCGGCTGCCGCCAGCGGCGGTGGTGGAGGTCTTGAACGCCTCCTTCGACGCCCTGTGCATCGTGATCAAGGAGCAGGGCGGCGACATCGACAAGTTCATCGGCGACGCCATCATGGCGGTGTTCGAGGACCGCTCAGACTTCGAGGAGCCGCACGCCTTGCGCGCCGCGCGCGCCGCGTACGGCATGCAGCAGGCGCTGGCGGAGTTCAACGCGGACCGCTCACCGCCGCTCGTGATGCGCATCGGGCTCAACTCAGGCAGCATCGTGCGCGGCGACATCGGCTCACGCTTCGTGCGGCGGGACTACACCTGCATCGGGGACGCCGTGAACCGCGCCCAGCGCCACGAGGCGAACGCGCCGCTCGGCGGCGTGCTGCTCAGCCAAGACACCTACGACCGCATCCAAGACGCGGTGGTGGTGGAGGAGCTGCCCGGCATCAAGCTGAAGGGCATCGACGAGCCTGTGAGCGGCTACGTCCTCAAGGCCATGCGCTAGGCTGCGCCCCCATGCGCTAGGGGCGCAGCATGCTGCGCCCCCCTACGCGGAAATGTCGCGGTGAGGCGCCGCTCGGATGCTAAACAGGGCGCCGCATGGCCTATGCCGTCATCCTGATCGCGATCGCCGCCATTGCCATCGGCGCCTACCTGCTCCTCGTGTTTCGTGAGGTGCCCGGAGCCATCGAGGAGCGCCTGGGCGAGTATGAAGCGCTCCCCCAAGATCTAGGCGAGTGGCGCCAGGTGACGCAGGGCGCGGACGGCGCAGCCCAAGACAGCGCCCCCCAAGACATCACCCCCCAGGCCGGCCCCGGTGAGCTCTGCGAGGTGCGGCTCTTGCACCAGCAAGGCGGCACCTTCTCGCGCCCCAAGCTCATCCGTCAGGTGCGCTACCGAGACGCCGAGACGCGCAAGATCCTCCGCGTGGAGCCCGACGAAGAGCTGAAGCGCCGCCGCGTGAAGCGGACGTAAGGAGCCGTCAGCCCGGCGCTCGCGCACTTCAGGGTACGCTGCGCGGTGCCAAACCCCCAACCCCCGCCCCCAATCCGTCAGCCACCTTGACGATGGCTCCAAGGCTCCACCAAGGCGCTCCCAATCCGTCAGCCACCTTGACGATGACTCAGGCGGCACCAAGGCGCTCCCAATCCGTCAGCCATCTTGACGATGGCTCCAAGGCTCCACCAAGGCGCTCCCAATTCGTCAGGCACCTTGACGACACCTCAAGGCCCTGCTCAGCCGCTCAAGCCTCCGCCGGGGAGCGCTCAATCGTGAGCACCTCCCAGTGCTTCCGGCGTCCGCTCAGCGTCGCTGACAAGGTGAGCAGGCTCATCTGCCAGCCGTACTTCGCCTTCAGCGCGCGGTAGACGCGCTCCTGCTGCGCCTCGTCAGTCAAGAGCGTGGCTTCACCGGCGAGCCACGTCGCGCCCTCCGCCACACCGCCGCGCAGATCGCAGGGCGCAACTCGCACCTTCGGGTCACGACGGAGGCGCTTCACTTTGTAGGATTTGCCGTTCGTGAACACCCCGAGCAAGCCGTCCAGCTCGGCGAACCACACCGGGGTCTTCACCCCGGTGCCGTCGCGGCGGAACGTCTCCAGGCTGATGTACCGCCCTGAAGTCAGCTCGACTGGCCAACTCATCAGCGGCCCAGGGCCTCCGCTCGGTTGACGATGCGCGGGGTGAGGAAGATGACCAGCTCACCGCGGGTGTCGCTCGCCCTCCGGCGCTGGAACAAGAGGCCAATGAGCGGGATGTCACCGAAGAACGGCACCTGATCCAGGTTCCGGCCGGTGTTGCGCGTGAAGATGCCGCCGATCACCGCGGTGTGGCCGTCCATCACCAGGAGGTCCGTCTCCGCCTCACGCTTCAAGATGGTCGGATCGCCGCGCGGTGAGGTCTGGTTGAAGTCCGGCTCGTCGCGGTTGATCTTCACGTGCATGCTGACGCTGCCGTCGGCGGTGACGTGAGGCTTCACCAAGAGCTGGAGCTTTGCCTCCTGGAAAGTCGTCTGCACGCCTTGCGCGCTGATCTGTGAGAATGGAATCAGCGTACCCTGGCTGATGCGCGCCTCGTGGTTGTCCAGCGTGAGGATGCGCGGGCTCGAGAGGATGCGCAGCATGCCGCTCGACTCCGCCGCCGAGAGCCGGACAGCAAGGTTGATGGTGTTGTCGATGGACCCGAAGGTGAGGCCGAGGGCGCCACCCGTCCCGGTGCCGACCGTCGCCGGCAGGTTCACCGCGAAGTTCGGGTTCTGCACGTTGCGCTGGAAGGGCGACAGACCGGCCGTCGGCGTGTTGGTGTCGCTCGCGCCGCCGACCAGGCCCAGCCGGTTGGGGAACGCCAGGCCCGTCGGGTTGCCCGTCGCGGCGGAGAAGGTGCCGTCACCACCCCACTGGATGCCCACGTCACGCAGGTAGCGGCTGGTCGCCTCCACGATACGCGCCTCCACCAGCACCTGCGGCGTCTGGGTGTCCAAGGAGCGCGTGAGCTCCTCGATTTGGTTCAAGTTGCCCGCGACGTCGCGCACGATCATCACGTTGGTGCGCTCATCGACCGCGATCGAGCCGCGCTCCGACAACAGCTCCCGCGCGCGGCTCTGAAGCTCGCTCGCTTGGGCGTAGCTCACGGGGATGAGCCGGGTCTCGAGCGGCTCCAGCTTCGCCATCTGAACGCGACGCTGGATCTCCATGTCGCGCTCTTTCTCGAGCTCAGCGAGCGGCGCCACGCGGATCATGTTGCCCTGGCGCACCATGCCGAGGCTCTTGGCCTGAAGCACCACGGACAGCGCCTGGTCCCAAGGCACGTTGCGCATGCGGATGGTGACGGTGCCCGAGACGTTGTCCGCCGTGACGATGTTCACGCGCCCCACGTCGGCCAGCAGGCGCAGCACGTTGTGGATGTCCGCGTCCTTCAGGTCCAAATCGATGCGACGACCACGGAACGCGGTGCGCTCCTGACCTGCCATCGCTGGCGTGAAGGCGCCCGCGCGATCCGCGTCGAGCGCGTGCTCCTCAGCGTCGTCGTCACTGGCGGGCGCACCGAGGCGCCCGAAGTCAGTGCCGATCTGCGGCAAATCGTCAGTGAGTGTGTCTACATGCAGCGTCCGCGCGCGGCGCGCCACGCCGCCATCGCGGCCCACGCCCGTGGCGCTGGTCGGCAGCTTCGACTGCTCGAAGAAGGTCCACACGATGGCGTCGCCGCGGCGGCTCACGCGGCTCGAGGCCTTGCTGCTGACGTCCGTCTCCAGCACCACGTCCTTGCGCTTCTTACCACTCTGGTAGGTCGCGACGGAGGACACCAGGCCCTCGAAGGCGGAGGTGTCCAGGCGGCGCTGGAGGGCCTCCGGCAGCTCCGCTCCACGGATCACCAAGGTGGCGCGGCCCCCCTTGCCTTCGCTCTGGCTGAACTCGGCGTCGCCGCTGACGCGGATCACGACCTCCTCCTTGAGGCCCTCGCGTCGGTAGCGAACATCGCGGATCTGCGCGATGTCAGCGGTCGCCTTCGGCGCCGCCTTGGGCTTGACCGGCGCGTCGAGCACCCCGGATTTCCCTGGGGCAAAGGTGAGGATCAGGCGCTTGCCCTCGACCCGCACCGAGTACTTAGCCTCCTCCGTCAGGGTCACCAGGACGCGCACCAGCTTGTCCGACCCCTTACCGAAGGCCTGGGTCATCACCCCGCCGACAACCCCTTGCTTCCGCGTGAGGGCGCCCGGGGCGCCCCGCACGTCCGCCCCTGGGACATCCACCACCAGCCTGAGGCCCCCCGAGGCGAGGCGCGCTGTGAAGGTGGGCTCTTGGTCGAAGCCCACCACCACCTGGGCCCCCCCGCGCTCCGTCTCGACCAACTGGACGCTGGTCGCGTGCCGCATGGGCGCTGCCTCCGCCGGCGACGCGAGCAGCACGCCCGCGCCAAGCGCGCACAGCGCAGTCAGGCCTATCAGGCGGCGCCTGAGCCCAAAACCGTGGGGATTCGCGCTATTTTGGCTCGTATTCGTGAGCTGCATCGGAGGTGCTCCAGAGGTCTCGCCGGCCTACAATGAAGCCGGGTTATCGCTGGAAACGGTATCCTGCCGCGCGCGATGCGAACAAATAACCGGGGCACTATTCTTCGCGGCGTCCCCCGCTGTTCGTTTTTTTTGGGGGGGGGTTGGACGGCACCGCGCCATAAGCCGGCGCGAGCTCGCAGCTCAACCCAACCAAGGGTCCACCAGCGAGCGCTCCGCGTCAGTCCCCCGAACCAGCAGGCTCAGCGACTGGGGATAATGAGGGCAGGCACGGGGGCCTGCCCCTACCGGGAGCTCGGGGCGATCCGTCAGCACCACGTATCAGGCCCAGGCGACCTCAGTTGCCGGCGGGGATGGTCTCCTCAGGGCGCAGCGCGATGACGCGCGTGGCGCTCGGCACGTCGGGGTTCGCCGGATCCTCGCGCACCAGCACGATGTTATCCTCGCGGATACGATCGAGCCGCCAGTTCACCTCGTACTCCGCGCCTGAGCTGCCCGCTTGGACCCGCTCAGCTCGGCCGATGAACTGGCCACGAACCACGACGTGGCCCTTGCCGGTGGGGTCAACCAACATGGCGCGGGCAGGCGCGACGCGCGTCACCAGGCCGATCAGCTTCAGCTCATCGAGCGAGTACTGGTCGAGCAGCACGTCACGCTGAGAGCGAACATTCGTCTTCGACTCGTTCACGAAGGCGCTGGCGTAGCTGCGGAAAGGGTCCCGGCTGCGCTCCGTCTCGGAGAAGTCCGTCTCCACGTACTCTGGCTTGGGAGCGCCGGCGTCCTCCGCCAGCGCCCCGGCCTGCGCCGAGGCTGACGCTGGCGGCGCCTGGTAAGTAGACTGGACTACCTTGTCGTCGCAAGCGAGCGACAAGAGGCTCGCCGCGCAGGCGAGGCTGACCGTGAGGTAGGCTGCCTTGGTCATCGCTGCTTCGTCTCCCGCTTCGGCCGACTCGCGTCGTCCTGCTTCGGCGCGGCGTGGAACGCCGTCGCCAACGCGACCACCTTCACGCGATACTCCTCGGCCTCAGCCTTAGGGTCCGTCACCGAGATGTTGTCGATGTTGATGATGCGATCGAGCTGCCCCACCTGATGAAAGAACTTCGCCACCTGGTGATAGCGCCCAGTCAGCTCAATCTTCATGGGCACCCGAGAGTAGAACTGCTCAGGCACCTCGGGCATCGGGTTCCATGCGGTGAGCGACACGCCAGCCACGTTCGCGACGCTCTGAAGTGAGCTCAAGAACGACGGGTACTCCGTGGTTTCGGGGAGCACCTTGTTCAGTTCGCGCTGCTTCTGCTGACGCTCGGTGAGCTCCTGCAGATCGCGCTGATAATCGAACTCGTTTTTACGCGCGTTCTTCAGCTCCGCGAGCAGCTTCTGTTCGCGGGCGGTCGCCGCTTGGATCTTGCTGTTTACCTCGGTGTGGAACAGGGCAAAGTAGACGGCCGCCACGGCGGCCATCATCCCGACCACGATGCCGATCTTTGCGGCTAGCGGGAGCCGAGCCAGCGCTGATTCACGTGCCATCAGTACTTCACCTTGGCTTCGAGCTGAAACCGCACCACCTCAAGGCGGGTGCTGGAGTCGAGCTCCTTCTTGGCCGGCAGGAGCTTCACGTCCTGGTAGTAGCTTGAGAGGTTCAAGCGCTTAGCAAGCTCAGAGACATCCTCACCGTCGCGCGCCACGCCCTCGAGCCGCACGCTGCGCTGCTCCTCCACGAAGCGCACCAGCCACAGGCGGCGCGCGTCCCAGCTCGGGTTGTACACCGCGAGCGGGTTCGAGCGCCGGAGCTGATTCAGCGTGTCTGGGTCCACCGAAGGGCCGCGCCCCGGGGTGAGGATGCGCGCCAGCTCCAGCAAGATGCCGGTCGGCCCCGAGCGCGCGCTCTGCAGCTTCGCGATGGCGTCCTCTCGCGCACGCAGGGTGACGAGCTGCTCCTTCACCTCTTGGTGCGTCTTCACGCGGCTCACAGACTCATCGATCTGCTTCTGCAGTTCGCGGTTCCTGAGCTCCTTCGCGTCGAGCTGCTGCTGCTTGAAGCTGTAGAAGGTGAACAGCGCGACGCCTTGGATCGCGACCAGCAGCACCGCGGCGACCAGCCACAGCTGACCGCCCTCTTGGCTCGCGGCCGCGCGCTTCTGAGGCAGCAGGTTGATGCGGATCATGACAGCCGGCTCTCCTTGTCCTTCCGGAGCGTTAGCCCGAGCGCGACCGAGAGCTGCGCGGCCCGCGCCTGCAGCAGGCCACCGTCGATGGTGCGGTCCTCCACGGTGACGCGCTCGAGCGGTGACCAGACCTCCACCGGGACCCGCGACCGATTGCCGATCGCTTGGCCCAGCGCCGCGAGGTTCGCCGTGCCTCCCGTCACGAAGATGCGGCTGATTTCGCCCTCACCGCTGGTCGCCATGAAAAAGTCGAGGGAGCGTTGGATCTCCGCCGCGATGGTGTCGCACACCGCCTCGGTGATCTGCACCACGCGTTGCGGCAAGATACCGCCGTCCGAAGCGGTGCCGTCCAACCCCCCACACTTGTAGGCCTCCGCTTGGTCGTAGGAGACCCCCATCTGCTTCTGGATCTCGTCGGTGATGGTGTTACCGCCGTTGGCGATCTCGCGGGTGAAGGCGCTGACCGCCGCGGCGACGATGTTGAGCGAGGAGATGCTGGCCCCCACGTTCAAGAGCGCGATGGTCTGGTCACCTGGCAAACCACGCGTCACCTCGAACAGGTTCTGCACGCTGAAGGCGTCGATGTCACACACAATGGGCTTCAGCTTCGCGTTCCTCGCGAGCTGCGCATAGTCATTGATCTGCTCGCGCTTGGCCGCCACAAGGAGAAGATCCATCTGGCTCGCCTCCGGGCGGCGCCGGAGCACCTGGTAGTCCACCTGAACATCCTTGATGTCGAAGGGGATGTGCTGCTCAGCCTCCCAGTGGATCTGCTCCTCAAGCTCAGCCGCTGTCATCATCGGCACGGCTATTTTGCGGATGATCACGTTCTGCCCGGAGACGCTGAGCGCGCACTCTCGCTGCTTTATCTTGTGATCCGTGAACAAGCGAGCGAGCGCCTCCGTGATGTTGCCAGCGTCCATCACCTGGCCATCCACGATGGTCTGCTGCGGCAGCGGGGCATAGGCCAAGCGGACCAAACCAAAGCCCCGCCGACCCTCTTTGATCTGACAGACCTTGATGGAGTTGGTCCCAATATCGACCCCAACCAGGTTCTTTCCTTCGGCCATGATTCCTCACTCCCGACACACTCGGGGAAGCTACTTTGAAAGTGTGGCACCCGAGCCGCGCGCCCGCCAAGAAACCACCAGTTCGACGCAGCACTTCCGTAAGGGCGCGCCCATGCGGCGCTGAGCGCTTCCGTAAGCCCGCTTGAGCGCTGATGAATTGTTGGCCCAGCTGGCCGTCTCTTGGCTTACCGAGACGGCCCATGAGTGTCACGAGTCGCTGGCTGATGCGTCTGTCTGCCGCCGCCCTCACGGCGGCGATCACCAGCTGGGCTGCGGAGAGCTACGCGAGCAGCCCTAGCAACACAGACTTCCCCCTGCTCCACCGCGTGCAGCCTGGCCAGACGCTAGGGATGATCGCGCGGCGCTTCAACGTGAGCGTGAGTGGGCTCTGTCTCGCCAACCAAATCGCACGCCAGAAGCCGATTCACCCAGGCCAGAAGCTGATCGTGCCGGCGGTGCCGGACAAAGACGGGAAGCTAGCGCAGGCGCTCAAGCGCCGCGGCTTCCTCGACGACGCGCGGCGTGAGCAGCTCATGAAGGAGCTGGAGCGTCAGCACGCGGAGGCGGAGCAGAAGAAGCAGGCCGCAGAGAAGAAGCTCGCCGAGGCCGAGCAGAAGAAGCAAGCCGAGCTGAAGCGGCAAGCCGACGCCAAACGGCAGGCGGAGGAGAAGAAGCTCGCCGAACAGAAGAAGGTCGCCGACGCCAAGAAGCAAGCCGAGGAGAAGAAGCTCGCCGAGCAGAAGAAGCTCGCTGACGCCAAGAAGCAAGCCGAGCAAAAGAAGCTCGCCGAAGCCAAGAAGCAAGCCGAGGAGAAGAAGCTCGCCGAAGCCAAGCGGCAAGCCGAAGCCAAGAAGCAGGCCGAGCAGAAGAAGGCTGAGCCCAAGCGGCTCGCCGACGCCAAGGGCGCCAACAGCAAGAAGCCACTCCGCACAGCGGAGCCCAAAGCCAGCGCCAAGCGGACGCGCGGCTATGTCCGCATCCACTCGCTGATGGGCAGCTGGGAGGGCAACACCCTAGACGCCAAGGGCAACATCACCGCCGAGGCCAAGGCTGGCTTCCGCAGGGTCCTGCGCTCGTGGCGAAACGGCGCGGCCTCGGACATTGACCCGCGCCTGATCCGCATGGTGGCGGAGGTGAGCGAGCACTTCAAAGGCAAGCGGCTCTACGTGGTGAGCGGCTTCCGCCCGAAGACGCCCGGGCAACACACCGCGCACTCGCGCCACAACAGCGGTGAGGCGGTGGATTTCCGCGTGGAAGGCGTCAAGAACGAGGCCCGCCGCGACTACGTGCGGCGCTTCTCGAGCGCCGGCGTCGGCTACTACCCCAACTCCGGCTTCATCCACCTCGACGCGCGCCCGCAGCAGACCTACTGGGTGGACCACTCAGGGCCCGGCGAGGCGCCACGCTACGCGCACCAGGGTCACACCAAGCGCGCGGACGCCAAGGCGAGCACCCAGGCCAAGGCCACGTCGCCCGCAAGCGAGGCCGCCAAGAGCGAGCCGACCCAGGACGCCGAGCCCCCAGAGGAAGAGCCCAAGCCCCGCGGCGAAGAGGCCAAGGCCGCCGCGAGCGAGCCAGAGCGCAGCAAGGGCTGACGCTCAAGCGTCGCTCATCGTGAGGACCTCAGAGGGGTTTGGCAGGGCCGCGCGCGGCACCCGGCGAGTCCTCAGCGCCGAGTACCGAGGTGCCCAACCCCCACCCCCCCGTGAGCGAGCGCTACGGCGTGATGCCAGGGACTTTATAGTCCTGGCTGGAAGGCTTGGTGGAGGGGCGTGAGCCCTCTGGCTTCCAACGGAAGGCGTGGGGCCGCATCGGCGCCCCCAGGGCGTACAGCGCGGTGGCCTCGTAGCCGCCGAGCGGCGGGGTGTCCGTCCCTGCGCGGTGCACGAAGGTGGGCACTTGGCTGCCACGATCCAGCTCCGCCACCCGCCGGCAGCCCGCGCGAAGCAAGACGCTCGCCAGCGGATCGCTGCTGTCGTGGCGCCCCAGCGCCACCAGCGTGCGCCCGCGATCCGTCACGCACAGCGCGCCGCGACGACGCAGCGAGCCGCGCGCCCGAGCGTTCGCCGTGAGCTCAGAGCCCTCCGCCAAGAGCGGGAGCTGCGCCACGTGGAGCGACGCCGACGGCGCGATGTCCGTGGCGCTGCCGAGCAGCTGGAGCTCACCGCTTGAGAGCACCAGGTTCGCGTGGCCAGGCTTGAGCGACACCACCGGCTCGCTCGTGAACGCGAGGCCCAGGGCGCTTTGGTCAGTTGTATTGCCTAATCCGATGGCGGCGACCACGCGGTGCTTGTCGTCACCGTCCAGCTCGCGGCGCTTGGGGCCAGCCCCCGCCTCGATCAGCTCCTGCGTGCCGCCGGTGAGGCTCCAGTTCACGCGGCCCGGCTCGAAGCTGAACAGCTCGATGTCCAGCGTGCCCAGGGACATTTCCCCGCGGAAAATGCCGGGGAGCCACGCGGGGGAGGGCTGGGTGCCCGGCGCGGGGGACCAGGCAATCTGTGAAGGATCTGTCGGCGTGGGGTCGCGGAGCATCACGTAGAAGAAGTCCTTGGGCGACCAGCGGACGAACTTATCAGGCGCGATGCCCATGTCCGGGTGCGCCTTGGCCAGCTGGAACTCCTTCTTGTTGAGATCGATGATGTCCGTGAACACGAACCCGCAGTGCTTCGGGTTCATGTCGAGGTGCATGCCATAAAGGCAGCCTGCCTGACGCAGCGCGCGCCCCAGGGTGGGGCCGTCGATGTCGTTGCTCCAGCCGTAGTAGAGGTGCCCGGAGGCCGTGACGCACAGCGCCGTGCGCTCCGTCATCACGCTGGTGCCTGCGATCTGCCAGCCCCAGATGTAGCGCCCGGTGGGGTTCGCGACGCCGTCCTCCACCAGCGGGTCCAGGTTCTGCCGGAAGCTGACGAGGTTCGCTGGGATGTCCGTCTTCTCGGGCCAGCTGCCGAGCCCCACGCGGTTGTCGTCCGTGACCACCACCGTGGCGCCGCCGGGGATGGGCGGCAACAGGACGCGACGGCTCACCATCATCCCGTATTTCCCGTGGTCGGTCTTGAAGGCGCCGTTGAAGGTGCCCACCACCCGCTTCAGCACCTCAGGCTCCCGCGGGAGCCGGCCGCTGCCTGGGGTGCCGGTGAGCGGCTTAGGATCTTCAAAGCCTGCCTCCATGCCGAGCTCCAGCCGCCGCATGTCCATCGCGATCAGCTGCAGCTCCGCGTAAGGGCGCTTGGAGTCAGGCCGAATGAAGGTCTTGTAGAAGTAGGACGGCGGCGGCTCCTTGGAGCCAGTCAGGCTCTCTGACTTTGCCAGCCACGGGAGCTCCACCGGGACCCACTCCCCCTCCCCTGGCTTCATCTCCTTCCACAAGGAGGGCACGGCGGGCGGCGGCCACGAGCTCTGATCGCCCTCCAGCTTGGAGGCGTCGAGCACGGTGGCCACCGGCTCTGACTCCGCCGTCTCCTCCTTCAGCTCCGACTCCGCGCCGCCCTTCTCAAACAGCTGGTAGGACGTGCGGCGTACTGTGTCGCGCGCCCCGAACACCTTATCCTCCAGCCAGGCGATCGGCCCCGGGCCGATCTCCGCGCGCACCGTGTCCACCCCCCACAAAATGAGCGGCTTCTCGAAGTGGCGCTGGATGACCGCCTTGGCGGCGTAGGCCTGACCCCCCTCGTCCCCCACCAGCTCGCGCGCCTCCATGTCGAACACGAGGTTGCGCCCGGCGGCGCCGAGATCGACCGTGACGCGCTCAGCCTCCAGGCGGAGCGCCGCGCGCTGCGCTGGGATCTCGAACAAGACGTCGCTGCGGCCCACCCCAGTGAAGCTGCCGGTGGTTTGAAACGAGGTGATCGCGAGCAAGAAGCGATCGAAGGCGCGGGGCGGCTTATCCTCCGCGCGGATCCCGCGGGTGTCGAGCACGCTCATCCCCTGCACCCGCCCGAACGCGATGGTGGAGAACACCGCCGTCTGCCCGATCAGCTCGAGCCCCACGTCGTCGCCCACCTCCGTGTCCGTCAGGTTCCGCACCCGGTGCACGCTGAGCGGCTGACCCTCACGGCTGACCCGCACGAACGCCCGGTACACATCGCGTGGTCCCCCCGGCGTGGCGCCTGTGAACAGCACCGGGCGCCCCAGGACAAGATCCTTCAGCGCGCCGCGCGACGGCTCCCAGCGGATCTCCCCGGGGAGCACCTCCACGGAGGTCGCGTCCGCCAGCATCCCCGCCAGCCCTGGCAGCGTGCGCTCAGGCGGAGCCTCACGCATCACCCGCACCGTGAGCGCGATCAACAGGAGCAGGCCCGCGAGCGGCACGCGCGTCCGAAGCCAATGCTTGACGCGCTGACGCTGCAGCGGGCGCTGCCAGCTAGGTGGGTGCACCACGACTTGCGTAGGCGGAAGCACCCCGGGGTACTACTCAGCTCTCCTCGCACGGGCAAGCTCACTGAAGCGCCCGCCAGGCGACGCGCAGAGCATGGCTTGTGGAGTCAAGGAGCCGCTGGTACGTGGCGGGTTCCGCGCGCGTGGCGCGACCTGGGAGCGCCGATCCGCTCGCCGCGTGGCTGGCAGAAGTAAGGAGACCGAGTGGCCGAACCCTCTGCGAATCGAAACCTGGCCATCCGCCTCCTGACCTCGGTGGTCGTGGTGCCGCTGCTCTTGGCCGCCCTGTTCGTCGCCCCGAGCTGGGTGTGGTTCGCGGTGGTGCTCTGCGCCTGCGTCGTGGGAGGCCTCGAGCTGTTTGGGATGACCCACCCAGGGGACCGAGTCGCGCAGGCGGTGGGTGCGCTGGCGACGGCGGCGGCGAGCGCGGCGCTCTATTTCTATGCGAGCGATCCTCGCGTGCTCGTCACCCTGATGGTGGTGGTCGTGCTGCAGGGGGCGCTGATGCCGCTCTGGCGGCTCGGCGAGATCAAGACGGCGGCGCTGCGCGTGTTCAGCGGCATGGCGGGCCCGCTCTACGTCGGCGTCTTGCTCACCACCGTCGCGAGCATCCACCGCGATCACTTCGACACGGGCGGCCCAGGCATGGTGGTGATGATCCTCGCCATCGCCTGGCTCGGCGACACCGGCGGCTACTTCGCTGGACGCTTCTTGGGCAAGACGCCGCTCTACCCCGCGGTCAGCCCCAAGAAGACGCGTGAGGGCTTCGTCGGCTCGCTGCTCGGCTCGGTGGTGGGAGGAGTCGGCGCTCAGCTGTTGCTGGTCCCGGCGCTCCCCACCCTCCACATCGCGGTGCTCGCGCTCATCGCGGGCGCGCTGGGTCAGCTGGGTGATCTGGTGGAGTCGCTGCTCAAACGCTCGACCGGTATCAAGGACAGCGGCTCCATCGTGCCAGGGCACGGGGGGATCTTGGATCGCTTGGACGCGGTGCTGGTGGTCAGTCCACTCGTCTACCTGTACCTCCGCTGGTTCACGCCGCTCGGATGAGCACGGGGGTTTGGGGGGGTTAGACGGCACCGCGCTGGACGGGCCCCAAGGCTCGGCGCACTTGAGGTGTCGCCCGGCGCCACGCGCCTCAGCCACTCACAGCTGACTCGCCGCGTCACGTCAGCCGGTGTCACCCGGCGCCATCACATGGGTCACCAGGCGCGGCGCTAGCGCGCAGCGCGTAAGGTGCTTCACGCTGACCGCGAAGCTGACGCGACGCGTTGCGGCGCGGTGAAATCGACGGGCAGGCTGGAAACTCCTATCGCTCGCTCCTTAGGCGCGCGCTATTCGGTGCTCCACGTGCCGCTTCAGAGCGCGCATCAAGCGCGCCGCGCGCACGCCGCCGGGAGATTTTCCATGAAGAAATCCGTTGAGCCACAGGACAAGAGCACCTCACCTGACGCGCCCGCCCCCTCAGGAGGCAAGGCGCCGCGCCGCGAGGAGAAGCCCGAGTTCTTCAAGGTCATCCAAGGCTACCTGGATGACGCCTCGCGAATCGTCGGTTTACCTGACTATGTGCGCACCATCCTGCGCCAGCCCAAGAACGAGATCATCGTCAATTTCCCGGTGCAAATGGACAACGGGGAATACCGGCTGTTCAAGGGCTACCGCATCCAGCACTCGAACATCCTCGGCCCTTACAAGGGCGGCATGCGCTACCACGAGAGCGCGTCGCTCGATGACTTCAAGGCGCTGGCCGCCATGATGACCTGGAAGGGCGCGCTCATGAACCTGCCGCTCGGCGGCGCCAAGGGCGGCATCAAGTTCAACCCGCACGGCGTGAGCCGCACCGAGCTGAAGCGCATCACCCGGCGCTTCTTCCACGCGCTCGGGTCCAACATCGGCCCTGACTACGACATCCCCGCGCCGGACGTGGGCACCAACGGCCAGACCATGGCCTGGGCCATGGACACCTACATGAACACGGTGGGCATGGTCAGCAAGCAGGCGGTGATGGGCGTGGTGACGGGTAAGCCCGTGACCAGCGGCGGCACCCATGGCCGCGTGAAGGCGACGGGGCAAGGCGTGGTGCATTGCATCCGCATGTGGGCGGAGGACAACCGCTTCGATCTGCACGGCAAGAAGCTCATCGTGCAGGGCTTCGGCAACGTGGGCTCCCACGCGGCGGTGCTGCTGAGCCACATGGGCGTCTCCACCGTCGCGGTGGGTGACCACACGGGCTACCTCTACAACCCAGAGGGCTTCAACGTGTACCGCCTCCAGGAGTACGTCGCCGAGCACGGCAGCATCGCCGGGTACCCCAATGGGCATGCGGTCAGTCGTGAGGACTTCTTCGGCATCCAGGCGGACATCTTCGTGCCGGCGGCGCTCGAGAACCAGGTAGACACTCAAGAGGCGACCGCGCTGAACGGTGTGCGCCTGGTGGCGGAGGGCGCGAACGGCCCCTGCACCGTCGCGGGCGAGCGGGTGCTGAAGGAGCGCGGCATCGAGGTCCTGCCGGACGTGCTCGCGAACGCCGGCGGCGTCACCGTGAGCTACTACGAGTGGGTCCAGAACAAGCGGAGCGAGCAGTGGGGCCTTGAGGAGGTGGACACGCGCCTTGAGGCCGCCATGCGCGACGCCTACCGCCGCGTGGTGGAGTTCGAGCGAGCGCACCGCTCAGGGCTGCGCCTCGCTTGCTACGGTGTCGCGCTCCAGCGGCTGGCCAAGGTGTACGAAGAGCGGGAAATCTTCCCGTAGCCTGGGCCGGCGCGCGCACGCCTCGCCTCCCCGCGATGGGCAGCCTGCTCAAGCCAGGCTGCCCCGGGTGAGCGCCGCGAGTTGACAAAATCTGGGCTTTCTCCGATCCTGACGTGGAGTTGGGCAAGGAGCAGCGCGGGGGCGGCTTGCCCAAGGGACGTGGTGGGGGGGCGCAGCGCGGCTGGGCCACGCGCGGCACGCTCGCCGTGGCGGCGTGGCTGTCAGTTAGCCTGACGGCGTCGCTGGCCAGCGGCTACGAGGCTGAGGTCACCGCGCGCTCCGACGCGCAGTTTTACACCCTGCAGAGCCCCTACGGGGATCCGCTGCTGCGGCGCCGCCGCTACACCCAGACCCTCGGGCTCACGGTGTACGACATCACGGGCAGCTACGAGCCCGGCGCGCCCCAGCTCTCGGCGCGCGCCCTGCTGCGGATGGACGCCGACTTCGGTCAAGACGCCCGCGAGCGCTCCCCGAACACGCCCGATCGCTACATCCCCGGCCTGGAGCAGGCACCGCTCGACTTGATGTATGCCTACGTGGAGGGCCGCGGCTACTTGGGTGGCCTGCTCGGCTTCCGCGCCGGGCGCCAGTACGTGGTGGACGCCCTCGGGTGGTGGTCGTTCGACGGCGGCCTAGTGAAGCTCAGCACGCCTGCTTATTTCAATGTGGATATTTATGGTGGCTTCGAGCAGCGCGGCGGGCTCCCCTGGCTCTCCACCTCGCGCTTCGAGGCGCAGGGGATCTACCGGGGGGATCGCAGCGGGCTCGCCGCGAGCGACTGGCCGAGCTTCCTCGACCAATCGACGCCCGCCCCCGCCTATGGTTTTGCGCTGGAGAGCTCCGGCGTGCATTTCCTCAGCACCCGGCTCAGCTACCGTAAGGTCATCAACCGCGACGAGGTGCGGCTCACCCCCTTCGACGACGGGAGCGGCGCGCTCCAGGTGACGAAGGGGGACCGCGTCTCGAGCGAGCGCCTCGGCTACGCCGCACGGGTGAGCCACGAGTCGGTCGGGAGCCTGCACGGCGAAGCGGTGTACGACCTCTACAATCAGCTGGTGAGCGAGCTCTCGGGCGGCCTCGACGCCTACGTCACCGAGCGGCTCACCCTGGGCGCAAGCTACGACTACTACCTCCCCACCTTCGATGGCGACTCCATCTGGAACTGGTTCAGTCACAACGGGCAGACCACCCTGAGCGGCCGCGCGACGCTTGAGCTCAGCCGGCGCCTCGACGTGGCGGTGAGCGGCGGCGCGCGGCTCTACACGACGGATGGAGATCCAGTGACCTACGGCGCCTACCAGCGCTCCTCTCAGCTCGCGGATCGTGAGAGCATCAAGACGCTGGTGGATCACTTCGGTGACGTCTCCGGCGGCTACCGCTGGCCGAGCGGCGGCGTGCACCTCGGCGCGCTGGCAGAGACCGGCCAGCGCGGCCACCGTTACGGCGCTGACCTGACCACTCGTCAGCGCTTCGATCAAGGCCGCTACGACACCCTGCTCGTGCTGAGCCTGCATGATTGGGAGGATGGCCTCCGGCCCCAACGGAGCGCCACCAGCGTGGGCTACGTCGCTGGGCTGGGTCACCGGC
>CAYQAC010000001.1:37510-38892 GCA_964415255.1 uncultured Polyangiaceae bacterium
CTGATTGAAGAGACGCGCGTCGGCCTCGAGTGGGAGCACCACACGAGCCGCTTAGTCGGTCAGCGTTACCGCGTGCTCGCCACCTTAGACCTCACCTTGCTCAACTGATGCCTACGCTGCCTCAGCCAACCCCTGTCAGGTGCCCTGTCCATGAGGCGCCGGTCGCGCTGAGGCGCCGGTCACCATGAAGCGCGCTGTCGCTGCAAAGCGCCCTGTCGCTGGCGCGCGGGGCCGCGAGCGGCCTCACCAGCTGCTCGCGCTGCTCGCGGTGTGCCTGGCCGCGTTGGTCACCGGTTGGGTCCAGGCGGCGCCTGCCCCCGGCTCGCCCCAGCGCGGTGCCAAACCCCCAAAATCTGCGGAGCCCAAGCCAGCAGCCAAGTCCGGCAGCGCGGCGCCTGCGGCGAGCCAGGCCGCTCACGGCGGCTCAGCGCTCACCAGCGCGCCGAGCGCCCCGCAGAGCGGCTACGTCCACGGCTTGGCGCCGCTGCCCGGGGACGCACCGGTGCCGCTCCACCTGCGCCCGCCAGGCGCCCGCGCCGATGACGGCGGCCCCAGCCCAATCATTTTCCCTGCACAAAAGCTGACTATCCGCTTCAACCACAAGAAGCACAGCCAGGAGCTCGGCCTCACCTGCAATGCCTGTCACGACGCGGCAGCGAGCAGCCAGAAGAGCTCAGACAGGCTACTGCCGAGCCCCGAGCGCTGCGATGGCTGCCACGCCACGGACCACCGCGACTTGAGCGCCGTCACGGCGGACCCAAGCGAGCTCATCGGTCAGTGTGGCTTTTGCCACATCGGCTACAAAGAGGGCGACAAGAACCGCGTGGCGCGCCTCACGCTGCCGAAGCCGAACCTCAAGTTCAGCCACAAGGCGCACGTGGATCGCAACATCGGCTGTGAGCAGTGTCACGGCGCGGTGGAGGAGCTGGAGCTGGCGACGCGCGATCAGCTGCCGCGCATGAGCGGCTGCCTCAAGTGCCACCAAGCGCCAGAGCCCGCCCGCGGCGACGCCAAGGGCCAGTGCACCACCTGCCACCTCACCGAGCGCCCCGGCGGCACCCTGCGCACCCAGTTCCCGCAAGGTCAGCTCACCCCACCGAACTGGCTGCACAACGCCGGGCACACGCCGGACTGGCTCGAGCGGCACAAGTACGTGGCGGGCGCCGACTCGCAGCTCTGCTCAAGTTGCCATACAGAAAAATACTGCGCAGACTGTCATGATGGCCGAGTGCGGCCGCGCAAGGTGCACCCGAACGACTTCATCAGCTCGCACCCCATCGCCGCGCGGCAGGGCGGGCAGCGCTGCACCAGCTGTCATCAGCAGCAGAGCTTCTGCGTGGGCTGCCATCAGCGCGCGGGGGTGACGCTCAGCGGGCCCTATG
>CAYQAC010000001.1:38902-69946 GCA_964415255.1 uncultured Polyangiaceae bacterium
CTTCCACCCACCCAAGGCGGAGTGGACCGACCCGCCGCGCTCCGCGAACCACCACGCCTGGGAGGCGCAGCGCAACCTGAACGCCTGCGTCAGCTGCCACCAGGAGCGGGACTGCCTCATCTGCCACAGCACGGCGGCGGTGGGTGGCCGCGGGATGAGCGGCATGGGCAGCGCCGGCCAAGGCGTGAACCCGCACCCCACGGGCTTCCGCTCTCGCTGCGGCACCGCGCTGCGCAAGAACGCCCGCGCCTGCCTCACCTGCCACGACCCGGCGGACCCTCAGCTCCGGGAGTGCCGCTGATGAGGTGCTCAGGCTGCGCGAGGCCCATCGGCACCCCTGAAGGCGCCACCTCCCGGTGCACGCCCAGCGCGTCCCCCTGCCTGTGCACGCCCAGCGCGTCCCCACGAGGAACTCCCCCAAGATCCCCCGAAGAGCGCCGCGCCGAACCGCCAGGCCCCGCCCTAGGCCCCAAGCATGGGAGGCTCACATTCGGCCACGTATTCAACACGGGCGCTGCTGGTTTGCTGAGGGCGGGGGCGAGGGTGCGAATTCAATCACCAAAGCCCTTGCTCGCCCCTTCACCCGCCAGCTATAGCCTCTTGCCCGCGAGTCGAGGCCCTAGCCCTGATTCGAGATGGGAAGAGGAGGCAGTTTGTGAAGGAGCTCGTCCGCTACTTGCTCGACAACTTATACTTGGACTTTCAGGGAGACATCACCGTCGAGAAAATCCGGGAGTTTCTTCGAGAGGACGACAGCCGGGACGCCCGCAAGCTGCTGAGCCGGCTGATCGAGGAGAAGGGGGCAGACGATCTACTGCTCGCCCTCGCCGATGTGCTGCGCGAGAGCCTGGAGCAGGGCATCACGGAGGACAAAGTCCGCGAGCAGCTCACCCTGTACGCGGACTCCTGAGCGCGGGCTTGGCCGCGCGGCCAAGCCTTAACGTGAACTGTGGGAGCGCTGCCGCGCATGCGCGGCCAAACCTTGACTCGGCGAGCCAGCAGCGTGCTGGCGCGCCGGGGCTTGGTGACTCAGGGGCTAAGCGGGTGCGGCCCACCTCACCTACGCGGTGCTGTGCCAGACTGGTTCGTCAAACTGTCTGGTTTGGCTCGCTGCTAGCAGCCACCTGCCTTGGCTTCGGCTGTGATCAGGGGGAGCCGCTGCTCGACGGGAGCACCACGCCGCTTCACGTGGTCGCCGCCTACCCGGCGCCGGGCGAGGGCGTCGGCTGCGTCTCAGATCCGACCTGTGAGGGGGTGCCGCTCAACGCTTCGTTGGAGCTGCGCTTCGATCGCTACCTCGATCCGAGCAGCGCCGTGCGCCAGTCGCTCCGGTTGTCCGCCGGCAGCGGCGGCGGCTCCATCTTCCTGACGCCAAGCTATGACGTGGTGGAGCGCGTGGTGCGTCTGCGCCAGGAGCCAGGCGCCAGGCTGCAGCCGAACACGCTCTACACGGTGGAGCTCGTCGCCGAAGCGGGCGCTGGCTTCCGCGCGTTCGATGGCGCAGCGCTGGTGTTCGACGCCATCCCGGAGCGCTACAGCTTCTACACCGGGACCCAAGAGGTGGAGGAGCCCCTCGCGCCGCCCAACACCTCATGCGCTGACGTGCTGAAGATCTTCAGCGGGGGTCAGTCAGGCTGCGTGCACTGCCACACGAGCAGCGAGGAGGGGCTCGGCGGCTGCCCTAAAGGTCAGGCTCCCGATCCAAACAAGCCTGACGAGTGCGTGGGGGTGCCGCGCCAGGGGCTCGACCTCAGCAGCCGCGCGGGCCTTGAGCGCACCGCGGTCTTTCAGGTGGCGCACCAAACGGAGATCGGCCCAAGCGCTGGCGTCCCGCTCACGAACCCGAGCCGCGTCGGCGTGCAGATGCCGCTCGTGCACCCAAACAGCCCCGGCAACAGCTACCTGCTTTACAAGCTCCTGCGTAACCCCAGCAACTTCGCCACCCAGCAGACCAGCGCCTACACCGTGGGCCTCGGCGGCCAGCGCCTGCTCGCGAGCGAGGACGAGCGTGAGCGCCTCCGAGAGTGGTTCGTGCGCGGCGAGCCGATGCCAGCCGGCGGCTACTCCCTATCGCTGGCCGAGGTGCGCGCCGTCCAACGCTGGATCCAAAACGGCGCGGAGACTGACAGCTGCAAGTAGGCAGCTTAGCTGACATACTAGGGTCGGTAGCGAGGTGGCGAGGCAGCGCGCCAACAGAGTTGGCGGTGCTCGCTGCTCTAGGCGCCCTAGGTGCGCTAGGATGCGCGCTATGGATGACGCGCCTGACAACTCCGTTGGCACTTCATCCGGGGGTTTTGGGGGTTGGGCAGTGCGGTCTGGCGGCGTCGTTTGGTGCGCTTGTCGGGAGCTGAAGCGTGGCGCCAGCGCGCGCGTGTGGCTCATGCACCGCGCGACCCCGGGAGCTGACGTGGCCCACCTTGAACCCGAGGCGCTCTGCGTGCTCAAGCTCGCGGCGCCGGGGCACGCCGAGTTCTTGCTCCGTGAGGCGGCGCACGCCACCACCCTGCGCGACTTAGCGCTGCCTCGGCTGCTTGAGGTGGGCGAGCTCAGCCTGCCCCCTGAGCTCGCCGACACCCGCGCTGAGGCCGCTCAAGCTGAGGCCGCTCAAGCTGAAGGCGCTTCATTATTTACCTTATGGCAATACGTTCCCGGCGTCACCGCCGATGAAGTCACGCTCGACGCGCGAGGCGCGGCGCGGGTGCTGCGCGACGTCGCGCGCGGCCTCGCGCGGCTCCACGCGATGGGGCTCAGCCACGGCGACGTGAAGCCGGCCAATATCCGCGTGGATGATTCGCGCGCCTGCCTGCTGGATCTGGGCCTGACGGCGCCCATCACCTGCGCGCTCCCAGAAGGCGGCAGCCCGCGCTACCTGCCGCCTGATCTGACCCAGGGCACCAGCGCGGGGCGCGACCTCTACGCGCTCGGCGTCACCCTGATTGAGCTCTTGGTGCCCGCCGCGCGGCGCGCAAAGAGCCCCGCTCCCTACCTCACGAAGGTGGACCGAACCGAGCCCCTCGCGGAGGCGCTTCAGGGCATCGCCGAGGAGCTGCTCTCACCGGCCCCTGGCCGCCGACCGGCGGCGAGCTGGCTGTGGCGACGCGCGGCGGCGCTGCTCGGCGAGCCCGATCCAGCCGGGCTGCCTACCCCAGAGCAGGTGGAGGCGAGCTACCTGTGGCTGCGCCGCGCTGAGCTGCTGGGCGACGTCACCCAGCTCAGCGCACCCACGCGTGACTGGGCAGCCTGCTACGCGAGGCTGAGCCGCGCGATCGCGCGCCAGCGCGCGCGCGTGTTGGGTGAGCCGGAGGCGCCCCCGAGCCCATCAGCAGCAGAGCTGACCGAATCCGGGCGCCGGCGCTGGCTGCTTGAGCTGATCGGGCCAGACGCGATCTACTTCCCACCCCTCAGCCTGTCTGAGGCCGAGCTGGCGACGCGGCTCAGCCAGCTGGCGCAGGCGCGTCCGCTCGCCGCCATCAGCGCCGCCGAGCTGATGGGCGGCGCACCCACGCCACCCCCAACGAGCCTGCAAGAGCTCGCGCTGCGGCTCGCTGGGCGGGTGGACGCTGAGACCTTGCGTGCGGGTGAGGCACTGGTGAGGCTCCATGACCAACGCGAGGCCGAAGCGGAGGCTACCCAGGTGCGCGGCGCCGTGGAGGCGAACCTCGCCGAGCATCCCAGGCAGAGTCGAGGCACGCCAAGCGCTCTAGAGCGTGTGGAGCCGGTCTTGCGCATCGCGCTCGCCCGCGCCTTGCGGCGCCGCGCCGAGCACGCCCGCGCCGCGAAGGTGCTGGAGGCCGCGCGCGCGCAGCCACATTGCCTCGCGGAATTGTCTGAGTGTCACCGGCGCCTGGGTGAGCCAGCCACCGCGAGGCGCCTGGCGCTCAAGGTGCTGAGCACCCCCGAGGCGCGCCCTGACGCTCAGGCGCGCGCGGCGGCGACCCTGGCGCGCGTGGCCCTCGCGGAGGGGAACACGGCCGAGGCGCTTCGGGCGATCGAGGGGGCGCCGTTCACCCCCGCGATCGCGGAGGCGCGCGCCCTGGCGGAGCTCGATCGAGCGCGGCGCGCGGAGGCGCCGCTCGACACCAAGGCGCCGCTCCACACCAAAACGCCGCTCGACACCAAGACGCCGCTTGAGGCCGCGCTCCACAGCCTTGAGCTTGGCCTCACCACCGCGGCGGACGAAGAGGACACCGCGCGGCTCAGCGCCGTCCGCGGCATGATCGAGCACCAGCGCGGCGACACCCGCGCGGCTGGGCGCGCCTTCGCGAGCGCGGTGGAGTCAGCGCAGCGCGCGGGGGCGCTATTCGAGGAGGCGAGCTACCTCACCGGGCTGGCCGCCGCGGCGAGCGACGCAGGCTGGGTGGGCCGCGCGCTCGCGGCCGCCGAGCGCGCCGCGCTGATCTTCAACGGCCTAGGCGAGCGAGGCCTCGCCGCGCGTGCGCTGCTCAACCAGGCGGCGGCGGCGGGCGCCGCGGGCGCCACGGGCGCCGCGCTGCAAAGCGCCGAGCAGAGCCGCCTGCTCGCGGAGCGCTCCGGGGACCAGCGCTGCGCGCTGCTCGCTCAGCTCGCGTACGCTGCGCTGCTCATCGACGCGGGCCGACTTGAGGAGGCCGAACACGCGCGCGCGCGCGCCGAGCGCGAGGCAGGATCCGCCGCTGATTCGTCAGTCATACTGCTTACTGCCGTGCTCCGGCTCCGCCTCGGTTCAGCGCCGCCGGACGCCTTGTCCTGGATCGCCCAGCACGACGCGCTGAGCCGCGCTCCGGGCGCCGAGGCAGCGCGCCTTGAGTGGCTGCGGGCGCGGCTCGACGCGCAACGAACGGCACCTGTCGGTCGCAGCGATGAGCTGCTCCGCGAGGCAATCGGCTTGATCGCGGTGAAGGAGCCGACGCCAGCGCGCGGTCAGGTGCTGCTCGCTGGGGCGCGGCTCGCCCTTGCGCTCAGCAGCGGCGACGCCGCGCGGCGCTTGTTCACCGAGGCGCGGCGCGTGGAGCGTCAGCTGCGCCGCAAGGTGCCAGCCGAGCTGCTCCCCAGCTTCGAGCTGCTCCCCTGGGTGACCGAGCTCCGCGCCGCGGGCGAGCTCGGTCACCTCGCGACATCAGGCGCCGGCGCGCTGGCCGCTGACCAGCTCGCGCGCCTGGAGCAGATCATCCGCTCCTTGAGCCGCCGCGACAGCCTGCGCGATCTGTTCGGTCAGATCCTCGACGCCTTGGTGCTCTGGGCCGGCGTCGAGCGTGGCCTCTTGCTCCTCACGGCGCCTGGAGGCGCGCTGCGCATCCGCGCGGCGCGCGGCCTCGTCAGCGGTGATCTCACAACCGACCAGCGCGCGCTCAGCATGACGCTCGCGCGGCGCGCGCTCGCGCGGCGCGAGCCAGTGGTCGCGGTGGACGCGCAGGGGGAGCTGCCAGAGCTCAGCGAGAGCGTGCACGCGCTGAACCTGCGCAGTGTCCTCGCGGCGCCGCTCTTGGCGCGCGGCGAGGCGCTCGGCGTGGTGTACCTCGACGACCGCGATCGGCGCGCCGCCTTCGGTGAGGCTGAGCGCGCCTGGGTGCGGCTGCTCGCCAGCGTCGCGGCGATCGCGATCGCGGAGGCGCGCGATCAGCTCGCGCTGCGCCGCGCCGCCCGGCGCGCCGAGCGCGCCGCGACCCGGCTTGAGCGCGAGCTCCGCGCTGAGCGCCGCAAGCCGCCGAACGAACGAGCGCACCCAGAGCTCGTGGGCAGCAGCCCGGCGATGACCCAGCTCATCGAGCGGATCCGCAAGGTCGCCGAGACAGAGCTGCCAGTCCTTATCCTGGGTGAGAGCGGCACCGGCAAGGAGCTCGTGGCGCGCGCCATCCACCAAGACAGCGCGCGCGCACCGCGCGCGCTGGTGGTCGAGAACTGCGCCGCCATCCCCGAGACGCTGCTTGAGTCAGCGCTGTTCGGCCACGTGCGGGGCGCCTTCACCGGCGCCGACCGCGCGCGCCCAGGGCTGTTCGAGCTGGCGAACGGGGGCACCCTGTTCCTCGATGAGGTGGGTGAGATGAGCCTCGGCATGCAGGCCAAGCTGCTCCGCGTGCTCGAGTCCGGCGAGGTGCGCGCCGTGGGCAGCTCACGGACGGAGCACGTCGACGTGCGGATCATCGCCGCCACTCATCGCGACTTAGCCGCGCGCGTGCGCGAAGGGAGCTTCCGTGAAGATCTCCGGTACCGCTTGGAGGTGCTCAGCCTGAACGTGCCGCCGCTCCGCGAGCGCAAGGAGGACATCCGCGAGCTCGTGGCGCACTTCATCGCGCGGCATCCCACGGCGCGGGGAGCTCCTGCGCGCCTCAGCCCCGCCGCGCTGCGCCTACTGGAAGCCTACCCTTGGCCAGGCAACGTCCGGCAGCTTGAGAACGAGCTGCTGCGCGCGCTGGTGCTCGGCGGCGATCCGCTCACAGCAGAGCACTTCAGCGCTGAGCTCTCGCAGCGCCGTGAGCCAGGCAGTGAGGTGCCCAACCCCACCCTAAAAGAAGCGGTGACGAGGCTGCAACGGCGCCTCTTAGAGGAGGCGCTCACGGCGACGCACGGCAATCAGTCGGAGGCAGCTCGGCAGCTCGGCGTCTCACGCTACGGCCTCCAAAAAATGCTCCGGCGCCTCGAGACGGAGGACACGTGAGGCGCCGCGGCCCATCAGGAAACTTTACGCGGGCGCGATAGCTAGCTAACCGAAGCCTGAATGCACACGGGAGCGCTCAGCTTGGCCGAGCTCACGAGCGCTCGGCGCGGACCGATGGGGGCGGTGCTCGTTCAGCGCGCCCTGTTTGTTCAGCGCGCCCAAGTCGTTCAGAGCGCCCTCGTTCAGAGTGCCCTGTGTGTTCAGAGTGCCCTGTGTGTTCAGAGTGCCCTGCTCGTTCAGAACGCCCTGCTCAGCGCGCCCTGTTTGTGCAGCGCGCCCTGCTTTGGCCATGGCAGGCGCCGTGAGTGATCGTGAGCTGACGACGACGGACAAGCTCGTGAGGCCCAAGCCAGTGCTCAAGTGGGCAGGCGGCAAATCGAGCTTGCTCCCGGAGGTGCTGGCGCGGCTCCCCGCGTCGATAGACACCTACTATGAGCCCTTCCTCGGCGGGGCGGCGGTGTTCTTCGCGCTGGCCGCGGAGGGCCGCTTCAAGCGCGCCGTGCTCGCCGACAAGAACTCCGAGCTCATCAATGTGTACCGCGTGGTGCAGCGCCACGTGGGGCAGCTCATCCGCAAGCTCAGCGCCATGCCCCACGAGGAGCCGTACTACTACGAGCTCCGAGAGAACATTCCACCAGGAAAAATTGATCAGGCAGCGCGCACCATCTACCTGAACCGCACCGGCTACAACGGCCTCTACCGCGTGAACCGCTCGGGCGTGTTCAACGTCCCGTTCGGCCGCTACAAGAACCCGAAGGTGTGCGACGAAGCGCGGCTCCGCGCCGCCTCCCACGCGCTGAAGCACGCCGAGCTCCACGTGGCCGACTTCGCCCAAGCGACGGAGGGGGCCGGGCCCGGCGATGTCGTCTACTTCGACCCGCCCTACGCGCCGAGCTCACCCACGGCAAACTTCACCAGCTACCACCATGAACCGTTCGGGGCTGATGAGCAGGGGCGCTTGCTCACGCTGTTCAAGGCCCTGAGCAAGCGCGGCGCCTTCACCTTGCTGTCCAACTCGGACACCCTAGAGACACGCGCCCTCTACCAGGGCCTCTTGATCGAGGAGGTGAAGGTGCGCCGCCCCATCAACTCCCGCGGCAGCGGCCGTGGCCACGTGGGGGAGCTGCTGGTGAGCCCAGCGCGCCCACCACGCCGCAAAGTCCGCTAAGCTGACGATGGGCACCCTGGCGCCACCCCAGCGCGCCCAAAGTCAGCTTCCCTGACTCCAAGCCACACAGCGCCACCCCAGCGCCACCCCAGCGCGCCCAAAGTCAGCTTCCCTGACCCCAAGCCACCCCAGCGCCACCCCGCCACCCCAGCGCAAACGTCAGCCGAACTGACTCAAGCCGCGTCCACCTCGAGCTCTTGAAACAGCGGGCGCAGCTCTGGGCGGCTGCGCAGCGGCGCGCAGAAGGCGCTGGCCAGCGCCAACAGCTCACGCTCCAGCTCGTCGGCGCGGCGCCCCGCGTCGCCGATCGCCTGCTCGCGCTGAGCGCGCTCAGCCTCAATCGCCTCCTCGTGGCGCGCCAGGCTCTCACGCAGGCTCTTGATCTGAAACTCCAGATCGTCCACCTCGGTGCGCTTCGCGGCGCTGAGCGCGATCGCCCCCTTCAGCTCCTCCTTGATCGCCATCCACGCGTCGACGCGCGCCGCCATCTCACGGTAGGCCGCTGAGAGCTCGACGTAGGGCTCTTGAAAACCGCTCCGCCCCTCCCAAGTGATCACCGCGCGGTGCGCCTCGGTCACCACCTCACGCTCGGCCTCGAACCGCGTGCGCAGCGCCGCCACGGCGGCGTCGGCGTCCTTCAGGGCGTCTTTCGCGCGGCTGGTGTCGATGCCCAGGGCGTCCATCGCGTTGCCGAAGCGCTGACGGCCGTCCTTACCCCGACGCTCAATGCCCTCAAGCGTCCGCTGATCTTGCATCCCCCGTGAGCGCAGCTCAGCCACCTCTTGCACGAAGCGGCGCACCCCCGCGAGTTGGCTCACGAGCTCAGCCGGCGGCGACGCGGGGTACACCTTGGTCAGCATCTGCTCGAACACCACGGTGCGGCGCACCCAGCGATCGAGCGCCACCGGCGGCAGCGTGGGCGCCGGCCCGAGCTCGCTCAGGCGCTCGACTGGATCTTCCGGGACGCGGATCCCGATCGCGCCGGCGATCGCCACCAGATCGTTGTGCAGCCGGTGCGCGTCCACCGGACGATCCGCAGGGTCCTTCGCCATCAGCTGGAGCACCAGCTGATCGAGCGCCTCAGGGATCGAGTCATCTAGCGTCCGGGGCCCAGGCGGCTCCTCCTTCAAATGCTTGATGAAGTAGGAGGCCACGTCCGGCGCGTCGAACGGCAGCTGCCCCGTCAGCATCTCGAACATGATGACGCCCACCGCGTACAGATCAGCGGCGGGGCCTGACTCCGTCGAGGTGATGCGCTCAGGCGCCATGTACTGCGGGGTGCCGAACACCTCGCCCGCGCCGGTGAGGCGGCTGTCTTGCAGCGAGCGCGCGATGCCAAAATCAAGCAGCTTGACCGCCTCAGCGCCGCCTGACTGCGCGATGAAGATGTTCTCCGGCTTCAGGTCGCGGTGAATCACCTCGAAGTCGTGGGCGCGCGCCAGCGCCCGGGCGATCTGGATCCACTGCGGGAGCGCGCGCTCGAGCGGCACCTTCCCGCGCTCGACGAGCTCCGCCAAGCTCTCACCCTGGAGCAGCTCCATCACCAAGTAGAGCGCGCCGTCCTCGAGCTCACCTTGATCGAAGATCTCGATGATGTTCGGGTGCGCCAGCTTCTGCGCGCTCTTCGCTTCCCTACGGAAACGCTCGCGCACCACCTTGTTGCCGACCAGCGCCGCGCTCATGATCTTCACGGCGCAGGGGCGGTCCACCAGGCGGTGCCGCGCGCGGTACACCGTGGCCATCCCGCCCTCGCCGAGCACGTCCTCGATCAAGTAGCGACCGGCGAGGGTGGTGCCGATCCTCGGGTCCTGGATCTCGACCAGCCCTTCGCCATCCACGAAGCAAATCGTGCTGTCGCTTGGGTACTTCAGGTTGCAGACGGGGCACTGCTTCATGGTCGGGCCAGGCGGAGCGTACACCAGGGCGCGATGCGATCCGTCGATAGGCAGTGAGCCCCCCAGGTTTCCCGCTGGCTGCGCTCCGCTCGGCTCACGATCCCCACCCGCACGAAGCCAAAATTATCAACAATATCCAATGCTTGCAGCCCTATTAGGCTCACGGTTCGAACCGATCGGAGGAGGCGATCACCACGCCCTCCCCTTCCCCTGCCCCCTGGGCGGCGGCCTCACGCGCCTCCACCGACCCCTCAGCCGGCGGCGGCAACAGGCTCTCCGCGTCGGCGCCCGCGGGCACGATGAAGTGCTCCGGCGTCGCGGGGTACACGTCGATGCTCTCCTCCACCCGCGTCTCCCCCGAGCTTAGCCGCAGCTCACGCAGGCGCCGCAAGCGGTAGCCGCGGATCCCCTTCTGCTTCTTCACCACGGTGCCTTCGCTGAGCCAGGGGCTCACCGTGACCTTACGGCGGAAGGGCAGCACCGCGAGCGTCTCCGCGTGCCACTTCACCTCCGCTGGGCGCTCTGCGCCGAGCAGCTGCACCAAGAGCTCGTTACCACGCACCACCGTGCTGACCACCACCGGGAACGGCCAGGGGTTCTTGAGCTTCAAGTCCACGCTCGGCCAAGCCACGGTGGCGTCGAGGCCGAGCGGCATGTACGGCGAGGGGCGCGAGTGCGGCGCCCGCTCCACCACGTCGAGCCCACCGTAGACGGCCGCCGCGTGCAGCGTGCTCGAGACCTGGCAGGTGCCGCCGCCGACGCCTCGCACCATTTCCCCTCGGAAAATCTCCCAACCCGGGCGGAAGCCGTTCGCCAAGGTGCGCGCGCCGACCAGCTCGTTGAAGCTCACGAGCTCGCCAGGGGCGAGCACCACGCCGCGCAGCCGCTCCGCCGCGGTCTCGATGTTGGTCGCGCGGTTGTCGGCGTCGCCCCCACGCCCGAACCGGGTGCTGAACTCCCCCACCAAGCGCCGCACCTCCACCTTCGCGAGCGAGTCAGCGTTCACCTCGGGCTCGAGCCTCGCCACCGCGGCCACCACCGACTGAGCGCCCAGCTCGGCGAGCAGGCGCTCCGCGGTGCCGTCCACGTCGAGGAAGGCGCCTGGCTCCCCGGCGATGATCGGGAGCGTCACGGCGCCCACCTCGCCGTCCTTCACCGCGCCGAGCCCCGCCAGATCGAAGCGCGCGGCGACGCCCGCCACGTCGCTCCGCTCCTTCATCGCCGCGAGCTGCGCCGCGAGGCGCTCCCGATCCCAGCGGGGGTGAAGGGGTATGTCTACCTGACCGAGCGCCGCTGCCCGACGCTCTCGGTGCCGCTTGAGCCAGCTCCCCCGCGTGCCCACCGTCCGCACCCGGCGCGTGAGCTCAGCGTCCAACAGCTCAAGCCCCAGCTCATCCAGCCGCGCCTCCACCACCACGTCAGTCACACTGACCGCCGAGCCGGCTGAAGCGACTGAGCCCGCTGAGTCCTGTGAGCCCACCGGCAGCACCACCTGCACCCGCCGCGCGCGCAGCGCCTCCAGGCGCGCGGCGATCTGAGGCTCAAGCGCCTGCGACGCGTCGAGCGGCACCCCACCGAGCTTGATGCCTGGCGCGAACCCACGCGGCAGCTCCCGTGGCCACGCGTAAGCCGCCGCGCCCCCCGCGCCCACCAGCGCCAGGAGGCTCACCCAGCCGGCGGCCCGCCGAGCCCAACGCCGAGACCTCACCCCGGCGAGTTTGCCAGATGCCAGCGGCCTCGCAAGCCGGCGCCCGGATCGCCACGCTAGGCGCGGCTCTAGGCGCAGCGGATGACCTTTCCTCACGGATATTCACGGAGCACGCCCAACCCCCAAACCCTGAGCCCTCCTCAACCAGCACAGACCCACCCGCGCGGCGTGAACACGACGAGCGGCGCAACGCTGACCCCGCGGACACGATATCTCACGACACCGCGAGACGACGCGCACACGACCCTGCTCAAGATCACCTGAGCCCCTGCGCAACGCGTAGCCGAGCACTGCGCAGCGCCCTTCGCACCCAACTCATCTGGTGATTTCACCCTTGGCAGCGGCGCACGGGGACCTAGGCTCCCTGCGCCCTTTCAAGGGGGGCGTCCAGGTTTGTCTCAGGCCCGCTTCCGTGCTTGGGTCCCGCCTCACTCACTCAAATTAAGGTCTCGAATGCCCAGCCTCACTGACTACATCGTGTTCAATGATCCCAAGCTCGCGAACCGGTACGCCACCAAGCGCATCCCGATGGCGACGCTCTACGAGGCGTACTTCGACGGGGACATCGACATCCCCGGGGATCTCGACACGTTCCTGCGCAACCGCAACCTGTTCGTCAACTACTCGCTCACGCCGCGCCACTTCAAGTGGGCGCTGACCAACTTCGTGCCCGAGGTGGCCATCCACTCACGTGAGCAAGATCGCCGTATCGTCAGGGAGCATTACGACCGTGGGAACGACTTCTTCGGCTGGTTCCTCGGCGAGCGCATGGTCTACACCTCCGGCTTCTTCCAGAACCCGGCTGAGGAGACCTGCGAGCAGGCGCAGGACAACAAGATGAACCTCGTCGCGCAGAAGCTGCAGCTGAAGCCGGGCGAGCGCCTGCTCGACATCGGCTGCGGCTGGGGCACGCTCGCGCGCCACACCGCCAAGTATTACGGCACGGACTCCACGGGCGTCACCCTCGCAGAGCGCCAGACGGAGTTCGGCAATCAGCGCATTCAGGACTGGGGCCTCGAGAAGCAGGCGCGCATCCTGTGCAAGGACTACCGCGAGATCCCCAAGCAGAAGTTCGACAAGATCGTCAGCCTGGAGATGGTGGAGCACGTCGGCGTGAAGAACCTGGTCTCCTTCTATGAGCAGGTGCGCGACTTGCTCACGGACGATGGCCTGTTCTTGCTCCAGTGGACGGGCCTGCGTCGTGGCCTGCGCCCGGAGGACCTCATCTGGGGCCTCTTCATGAACAAGTACATCTTCCCCGGCGCGGACGCGAGCCTGTGCCCCTCACCCATGCTGAAGGCAATGGAGAAGGCCGGCTGGGAGACGCACAGCGTGGAGAACATCACGATCCACTACTCGTGGACCATCAAGAAGTGGCACGAGAACTGGCTCAGCAACCGGGAGGCGGTCATCGCGGCTTACGGTGAGCGCTGGTTCCGCATCTGGCACTTCTTCCTCGCGTGGTCCGTCATCATCGCGGAGCAGGGCAACGCCGCCTGCTTCCAGGTGGTGCTGAACAAGAACCTCGACCATTACGATCGCACCCGCTGGGTGAAGTCGAAGGCCACCGTCCTCGGGACCCGCGCGGAGAGCTTCGCGGCCCCCACCGCGCAGGCCGCAGAGTAGTCAGCCTACCGTAATAGTCGGGTTTGGGGGTTGGGCACCTCGCTACAGGGCACCTGAAAGGGCGCCTCACCCCCAGGTGCCCCCCCTCCCCCTCAAAAAGCCCACCGCAGCGAACAGCAGCCAAACGTCACGCGTTTTCCCTGCTCAGCTAAGCCGTGCTAGGGCAGACCAAGCGTGGGAAAGACCAGCAAACTACGGGTGGAGGTCCCTGACCCCAAGGCAGATCAGCCGCGTCTGGCGCGAGTCGGCGTCTTCGCGGCGGTGGGCTTCGGCGTGGGCCTCTTGCTGCCCGCCGTGCTCGGCAAGCAGTTCGTCCCCGAGCCGCCGCTAGCAGAGGTCGCTGTCACCGCTGAGCCTGAGGACGCAGAGGAAGAGCTCGCCCCCGCCGCCCCGCCCAGCGAGCCGGCGGCTGACCCCAGCGCAGCGGAGGCGGACGCCCCCCCGGCGCGCCGCGTGGAGCCGGGCAAGCCGCTCGTGTTGAGCTGCAAGGACGCCGCCGGCAAGAAGGTGGATCGCTGCGACGATCCCGATCTGACGGAGCTGGTGGACGCGCGCTTCACCAGCCTCGGCAGCTGCGCCGGCACGGAGGCCGCCTCCGGCACCCTGTCGCTCGGCCTCGAGCTGGACTTCCAAGGCAAGAAGGTGGAGCGCGTCTTGCGCGGCAAGAGCACCACCATCGCGGAGGCCATGGCCACCAAGCTGTACGCCTGCGCGGAGCGTGAGTTCGCGGGCGCCACCACCCCAGAGGTGGAGGCGCAGCACCGCGGCTACACCGTGTTCTACAAGGCGCAGTTCTTCCCCTCCGGCGCCCCAGCGCCCACCGCCGCACCCGCGAACGAAGCGAGCGGCGTCGCGGTCGTCGCCTGGGACTCCGCCGTGATCCGCGATCAGCCGAACAAAGACGGCCGTCGCGTAGCGAGCATCTTGCGTGGCACCCGAGTGACGGTCACCGGCAAGAGCGACAACTGGTTCCGCATCAAGTACGACGCCTCCGGCAGCGAAGGCTGGGTCTACAAAGACGCGATCGGGATGTAGCGGGCTGAGGCGCTCTAACATGGCAGCCCATCGAACCAAGAAGCCTCGCCGTAGCGCGCCCGGCGACGAGCCAGCGAAGCGCGACGTGGTGATCGTCACCGGGCCCGCGGACGGCGGCGGCGTGCGGGTGCTGCGCGCGAAGGAGCAGTCCATCTCGGTGGGCACCCTGGCGCCGCTCACCGAGGGCAAGCCCATCCACGGGGAGGTGGTGCGGCTCAAGCCGCGGGAGCAGCTCCCCGGCGTGTACGACGTCACCACCGAGCTGCCCGCGGCTGACGCACCGAAGGCCGACGCACCGAAGGCTGATGCACCAGCGCCTGAGCCCGCGGCGCCGAGCCGCGCGGGCCCCGCCCAGGTCGCCAGCGACACCTATCGCGCCGGCTGGGACCGCATCTACAAGCGCTCCCGCGCGCTCCCCAATTGATCGTACGTCTACCTGACGCTGCGCTCAGTGACCCGCGAGGATGTCAAATTGATCGTACGTCTACCTGACGCTGCGCTCAGTGACCCGCGAGGATGTCAGCGGGTGGGTGGGAGCTACAGCGCGTCTAAAATCGGCTGCAGGCGCCCGCGGGACACCGCGAACGTCGCCTGCGTGCCCTCACGGCGCGCGTAGTAGATCGCCGCGCCGCGGAAGGTGTCCCCCGCGCCGAAGCGCAGCCGAAGCGGCGTGCTGCGCTCCCCGCGCGCCGGGAGCCGCTCCACGTCCACGCTGAGCAGCGGCTTGCCGAAGCCCTCCTCAGGCCGCGCTGCGCCGACACGCACCGCGCCCTCCGACGCGAGCACCGCGAGCTGCTCCACGATCAGCGCCGCGCGGCTCGCATCGAGCTCCCCTTGCTCCACCGTGAAGCGCTCACCGTCGCGCCGCAGCACCCAGCGCTGCTCACCGCGCCGAAGCTCGATGCGCTCCACCTCCTTCGGCTCAATCATGAGCAGCGAGCGATCGACGAGCCACGACTCAATGCTCAGCCCCGCGGCGCGCGGCACCACGAACACCCCCCGCTCACTGGTCAGCCGCCCGTAGAACCCGCCCGGCGCCGGCCCCCCTAAGATGAGCCCGAGCTTGCGCGGCGCGGCCTTCGGATCATTCGAGCTGAGCTCCACGCTCACCCGGGTGCTCCCCGCCGCGAGGCCGAAGCTCCCATCGTCTTCATCGCTCACCCAGCGCTCGGCGCGCAAGGACGCGAGGTGCTCCACCAGCTCGGTCACCAGCCCAGCGTCGTGGCCGAGCCCTGGCGGCTTCACCAACGAGAAGGCGCCGTCCTCCTCCACCACCAGCTCCTGAGCGCCGCGCGGCCCCTCAACGATGACGCGGTGAAGCTCACGGCGATCAAAACTCATCACCTCGCGCGCGCGCACCAGGGTGGCGTCCGGCGTCAGCAGCCGCGCGCCCTCACGCCCAAGCTTCAGCACCGCGTCATCCGCCAGCCGCTGCACGTACACCGCGCCATCTTCGTGAGGTGCGCTGACCTTCACCTCCTGCGTGATCAAGCTCGCCTCCCGCCCCAAGACCCGCAAGGTCACGCTGCCCGGCGCGGGCGCGAGCCCCAGCGCCGCGAGCGCCGGCGCCTCCACCAGCTCGCCGCGGAGATCGCGCAGCTCCTCAAGCCGCTGGTTGCCCGCCGCGCCGTCCACCAGCCCCTCCTCAGGCGCCCGCATCAGGAAGCCCGTCTCGCGGCGCTCAAGCTCCAGGCGGCGGCTCCCTGCCTTCACCACCAGCCCCTCCACCTCATCCGGCGAGAAGTCGAACACGAGGCGATCGATCAGATCAGCCGCTGGCGTCCCCAGCCCCTCGAGCACGCTGGTCGGCACGCAGCCAGCCAGGCTGTCTGGCTCACGCCGCAGCGCGACGGTGCCAGGGGCGCCACCGGGGCACTCCCCGCCCACCTCGAGCAGCGCCACCGCGCTGCCCTCCTTCTTCGGCACCATGCGGATCCGCACCGTCTCAGCGGCGGCGAGCGCCGCCTCCGCATCTTTTACCTCAAGGAAACTCTCGGCGTTGAGATCCGCGAGCTGGCTCAGCACGTGATCCAGGCTCTTGCGGTTCACCCGCGGCCCGCCACCCTCAAGGCGCCAGCCCTCCCAGGCGCGCTCACCGCTCGGCCGCACCAAGGTGCGGGTGCCGCCGCGCCCTGTGAGCTCCAGCGTCTTCAAGGCGACGGACACGTAAGGCACCAAATCGCGCCCGCGGAAGTGCGAGGCGTCGCGGTCCAGCTGGGTGACCAAGGTGGACGAGATCAACACCACGCCCGGCGCCGGCGCGCCGCGCCCGGCGATCTCCAGGTAGACGCTGCCCGCCGGGCTCACCGCCGGGCCCCCGAGGCTGAGCTGATACTCAACTTCCCCCATGGAAACCTTCAGCGTGAGCCGCGGCGCCGTGAGCCCGAACGCCGCGCGATCCACGTCCTCTTCCGGGACGCGCCGGATGATGTCGGCGAAGCCCAGGGTGTTGACGTAATCGTCCACCTCGGCGTCGTCCGCCTGCTCCTGATACGGCGCCTCGAAGTGCCAGCGCGCGAGCCCGGAGTCTTCAGGCTTCGAGCGCACTAGGATGGTGTGCTCCTTCGCGCCGGAGGCCTCCGTGCGCATGAACTCAAGGCGCGTCACCTCGGGCTCGCGGAACGCCTCAAGCACGTGCCCCTCACGGTCACGGCGCTCACCGGTGGTGACGCTCTCCCGCGTGAGCACCAGGGTGGCCACCAGGCCCAGCGCGACCACCGCCAGCGCGAGGTTCGTGCCGTGCCGCCGGAGCAAGCTCGCCATCAGTCGTCCTCTCGGCGCCGTGAGCGGCGCTCGGTGCTGCGGCGCCGGTACATCACGAAGCCGCCGAGCAGCAGCGCCGCGAGCGGCATGTAGAGCAGCACGTAATAGGCCACGTCGCGCTGCGACTCTTCGGTGAGGTTGAGCCCAATGTCGTGAGACTGCTTCTCTGGGACGTCCACCAGCGGCGGGCGCGACGCGAGCCACGACAGGGCGCTCGTGACGAAGGCCGCGTTCGGCGCCAGCCCCGCCGCGCGCCAGTTATCGTTCAGCGCCACGCTGCCGGTGCCCACCACCACCATGCGTGGCCCGCGTGACTTACCAGCCAGCTTATCGTCAGGCTCCTTACCTTCTATAGGAGGTAGCTCGCTCGCCAGCGCCACCGGGAGCGGGCCGCTCAGTGAGTCGCTCACCTTGCTCGGCGGCTCACCGGCGGAGAGGAACGCGCGGACGTCCCCCAGCGTGAAGGCGGTGTCGCTGGTGGTGGCGAGCAGCGTCGCGCGGCTGTCCGGGGTGCGCCCCAGAGACTGCGCCACCTTCACCACCAGGGGCTGCGTGGTGTCATCCCGGCGCGAGAACAGGCCGAGCGTTATCTCGTGGTTCACCGGCGACACCAAGAACACCTCACCGGTGCTCGTCAGCTTCAGCTTGGGGGAGCTCTCAATCAAGAGGTTGTCCCCCAGGGTGATCCCCGCCTTAGCCGCCAGCGGACCGAGGCCCGAGGGGATGATGCGCGGCTCGCCGTCCGCGAGCACTGGGTTGAGCAAGAGCAAGAGGTTGCCGCCCGCCTCAAACCAGCGCGTGAGCCCCGCCACCAAGGCAGCCGGCATGACCACCTGCGGCGCCAGCACCAGCACCCGGCAGCCCTGCAGCTCACGCTGCCAATCAGGGCTCTCGAGATCGATCCCCGACGACTCGTAGTTGTTCTGGCGCATGCGAAACTTCAGCTCCGCCATGCCGTCCCCCGCGCCCGAGTCGATGCTCGGCTCACCGTGCCCCTGGCTGAAGCACACCTGGGTGACCTCGCTCGTCAGCACGTTGCGGATCCCCACGGTGAGCGCCTGCTCAAGCTTCGGCTTCGCCGCGCCGCTCTCCGGGTCGATGCCCACCATGTCGTCCAGCGTGAGGTAAAAGCGCTGCTTACCCCGCGCGATCACGACGGCCGTCTCCGACACCACGCGGCCATCCTCGGTGGCCATGGGGTTGATGCCGTACTCCTTCTGCAGCGCGAGGAACTCCGCCGGGCTCTGATCTGGATCCACGTAGCGCGCCTTGAGCTGCCGCGTCTCCGCGCCGTACGCGCCGAGCATGTGCTCCACGCTCACCCGCATGTTGTCGCTGCGCGGCAGGAACACCACGACGTCGATCGGCGAATCTAGCTCACGCAGCGTCATGAGCGTGGGCTCGCTCAGCGTGTAGAGCCCCGCCGAGGTGACGTCCCAGCGCTTGTAAAAGCGGCTGACGAGCACGTTGAGGCTCACCGCGATCAGCGCCGCCGAGAGCACCCCCACCGCCATCGAGGCGTGCGCACTCCGTCTTCCATTGCTCGTTTTTTGGGGGTTGGGCACCTCGCCATCGCGCGCCGTACTGGCCTCCTTGCTCCGCTTCCCGCCGCGCGCGCTGTCATCAGCCTTGCTGACTTTGGGCGCCTTGGCGCCCTTCGCGTCCTTGGGTGCGCTAGCGTCAGCCTTGCTGACTTTCGGCGACTTCGCGTCCTCGGGCGCGCTGGCGTCAGCTTTGCTGACTTGCTCCGCCTTCGAGCCCTTGCTGCCCTTGGCTGGCTTCCCGCGATCCTTAGCGGCCATCAGTCGAGCCTCCAGGAGTCCACCACCCGCGCGGTGAGGAACAGCGGCAGCACCACCAAGCTCAGATCGAACACCAAGCGACGCGCGTCGATGATGCCCTTGGAGAAGTCCACCAGTTGACTGAACACCGACACGTGAGCGCAGGCGTCGCGGAGCGGCCCTGGCTCAAACACGTACTCGCCGATCCCCAAGATGAAGAGCCCGAAGATGAAGAGCAGCGAGAGGATGAGCGCGATGAGCTGGCTCTTCGACACCGCGCTCATCAGCATCCCAAGCGCCAGGTACCCGGCGCCGATCCCAAACAGCCCCAGGTAGCTGGCGCCCACGATGGGCCAATCCACCGTCCCCGTCTTGCGCAGGATGATGACGTAAAGGAGCGTCGGCGCCCACATCAGCACGTAGGTGGTGAGCGTGGCTAGGTACTTCCCGATCACCACGCCCCAGGCGGAGACGGGCGCCGTGAGCAGCGCCTCAATGGTGCCGGAGCGGCGCTCCTCAGCGAACAGCCGCATGGTGAGCGCCGGGCATAAAATGATGAGCGACATCGGGATGAAGATGGACTGCCCGAAGTAGGCCGCCACCGGGCCGTAGTCCATGCTGGCGCCGCTGAAGTTCGCGAAGTGCTGCACCATCAGGTAGAAGCTCACGCCCTGAATCATCAGGAACACGAACAAAAGCACCCAAGCCAGCGGGGACACCCACAGGCTGAGCATTTCCCTACGGTAAATTGCCAGCCAGCCGCTCACGGCGCCTCCCCCCGGGTGAGCTGCGCGAACACGTCCTCCAAGCTCGCGCGGTTCTTGCTGGCCTCACGCACGAACACCCCCAGCTGCACCAGCTCGATGATGATGCTCTCCAAGACCCTGTCAGCGCCCTCCGAGCCAGCGCCCTCTGCGGCCCCCTTCGAGCCAGCGCCCTCCGCAGCCCCCTTCGAGCCGCCCTCCTTCACGAACTCGAAGCGCACCCGGTAGAGCGCCGGCTCCGCGCCCGCCTCCTGCCGCAGGCTCTGGATGTCTGTGCGCCGCTTGAGCGCCGCGAGGGCGACGCCCGCTGGGTCGCGCAAGCTCAGCATGGCGCCGTCTGCCTCGCGCAGCGCGCGCAGCTCCTCAATGCTGCCCTCCGCCACCAAGCGACCCCGATCGATCACCACCGCGCGCGAGCAGGTGCTCTCCACCTCCGACAGGATGTGCGTCGAGAGCAAGATGGTGTGCTCCTCCCCCAGGCCGCGGATCAAGCGCCGCACCTCCCGGATCTGGTTCGGGTCCAGGCCGGCGGTGGGCTCATCCAAGATCAAGAGCGGCGGGCTGGCCACCAGCGCGTCCGCCAAGCCCACGCGCTGACGGTAACCCTTGGAGAGGTGCTGGATGAGTGTGTCCCGCATCTCGGTCACCACCGCGAGCTCCATCGCGCGGTCCACCGCGGCGCGGCGCTTCGCGCGCGGCACCTGCTTTATTTCCGCGCGGAATTTTAGATACTCCCCCACCCGCATCTCCGGGTAGAGCGGCGACGTCTCCGGCATGTACCCGAGCTGGCGCCGCGCCTCGATCGAGTCCGCTTGGACGTCGAAGCCGCCTATTTTCACGCTGCCCTCCGTGGGGCCGATGAAGCCGGCGAGCATCCTCAAGGTGGTGCTCTTCCCTGCGCCGTTCGGCCCCAGGAAGCCCACCACCTCGCCCTTGCCCACGTGAAACGAGAGGCCACGCACGGCGACCACGGTGCCGTAGTCCTTCGTGAGACGCTCTGCCCGTATCATCTGGCCCCGGCCATAGCATGAGCCCCCGCGCCCACACAAAGGGAGGCGCTCAGGGCTTGATCACCTTGGTGCCTGGGGGAGGCGTGAAGTCGAACTCACCCTTGGCCACCGGCTTGTTCACGTTGGGCGACACAAAATCGAAGGTGTTGCGGTTGCCCTCGGCGTCAATCAGCATCACGCGCCGGACCTGGTTGGTCTTCGCGTCGATGTAAAACAGCACCTTGCTGTAGGCGGGCGTCGCCTTGCGCGGGGTGCCGAGCAGCACGTAGCCGCCCTCGAACTTCATCTTCTTGGCGTCCAGCTTGCGCAGCCGAAACTCCTTGCGCAGGCTCCCGCTCCCGGTGAGGAAGGCGAGCGCCGCAGGGTACTGGCTGCTGCCCATCTCCTGCTCGTACATCTGCTTCTCCTCGGCTTCGTAGACCTTGATCTTCTTGCCATCGGAGACCACCCGGTTGCCGTTGTTCTTGTAGCGCCAGCTCATCTTGCCGGGCTTCTCGAACACCACCTGACCGTGGCTGTTCTTGTGCTTGTTGTACTTCTTGATCCAGTAGCGCTGCTTGAAGCCCGCTTGGAAGGTCTTGGTCTTGTCGTAGAAGGCTTGAACGCGCTCGGCGATCTCCTTCGAGCGGGGGCCCTTGGCAGGCTCAGCCGGCTTGGCAGGCGCGGCCGGCTTGGCAGCCTGCGCTGCGGCGGGCGCTGGGGCGCTGACGCCGACGCTGGCAACGAGGGCGATCGACATCGCGAAGACGAACCAGTTACGCTTGGTGGTGTGCATCGTTTCTCACTCGCTCTGAAGCGCAGCCCTAACTCAGGGCTGCTCTAGCTCTTGGAGCGCCAGGCTGGAAGGCCCAGCTACCAAGCCACACAGACGCTCCAAGCGCCGCTCCAATTCGCCAAAAAACACCGACAGAGTCCCCTATTTAGCCCCAGAGCGGTCAACACGCCCGGCGCTTAACGCGGGCTCCCTGGGCGGCCTTGCATCGCCTCACCGGCTGCTCCGCGCCCGCTCAATGAGCTGCTTGGTCAGCGCCCCACGGCCCTGTCGGCTGCGGCGCCGGGCCGCCGTGAGCGCCGCCAACAGCTCGCTGTTAGCCCCCGCCGAGCCGGACAGCGGCCCCAGCCGGAGGTGGGTCAGCGCGATCGCGAGGGCGTCCGCGGCGTCCGCGGCGGGCAGCTCCTCAAGCGCTAACATCCCCTTCACCATCAGCGCCACCTGGCGCTTCTCCGCCTGACCGTTGCCGGTCATGGTGCGCTTGACCCGCGCGGGCGGGTACTCAAAGACGGGCAGCCCCGCCCTCGCCAGGCACAGCAAGATCACCCCGCGCGCGTGCCCGAGCTTGGCCGCCGCCTGGGCGTCCTTATGGAAGAACAAGCTCTCCACCGAGCCCACCTCGGGCTCGTGCTCCTCAATCAGCTGGGCGACGCCGCGCTCGATGTGCACCAGGCGCTCCGCGAGCGACTGGCTGGCGTCCAGCCGCAGCACCCCATGGCCTTGATGCCAAACCCGCGTGCCCTCGCGCCGCACTAAACCCCAGCCGAGGTTCCGGGTCCCCGGATCGAAGCCGATGGCGAGCACCTCCCTCCCCTAGCAGCCCTGACGCTTCAGGCAAAGCCGGCGGCTCGCTTCGTGTAGGGAGCACGGGACCTGTCCGCTCCAAGCGGCGAGGCCAATGTCCGGCTTGCTGGCAGGCAGGAGCTCCGAAGCGTTGGGCGGCGCGGGGCCTGAGCTGCGCTTGTGGCGCGAGGCGCTGGGCGGCGCGCCAGTCGCCGCTCTAGAGTAAGGGGGTGGCAGATCCAGACGTCATCGTGATCGGCTCGGGGCCCAACGGGCTCGTGGCAGCCGCGGTGCTAGCCAAGCGCGGGCATCGCGTGCTGGTGGTTGAGGCCAACCCCAAGCGACCGGGCGGCGCGCTCGGCTCTGAAGCCGCGACGCTGCCTGGCTTCGTCCACGACGTCGGCGCGGCGTTCTTCCCCTTCGGGAAGGTCAGCCCAGCGTTCAAAGCGCTCGACCTGACCGCTCACGGCCTGAGCTGGCTCCACGCGCCGATCGAGACCTGCCACCCCGCGCCGGACGGCAGCGTGGCCGCGGTCGCGCGCGACCCAGAGGCCACGCGCGGTCACTTTGGCAGCCCCGAAGACGGCGACGCCTGGTGCCGGCTCGCCGCGTGGCACCAGCGGATCGAGGAGCGCCTGCTCGGCTTCTTGCTCGGCCCCTTCCCCACGCTGGGGCCGCTCTTCTCGCTCGGGCCGGTGGACCTCCTGAAGCTGATGCGCGTGCTCGCCGGCAGCGGCCGCGGCTTGTCCTCGCGGCTCTTTAAGTCGGAGGCCGCGCGCCGCGTGTTGCCCGGCCTCGCCCTGCACGTAGACATTGGTCCTGACGATATGTTCGGCGCTGCGCTGGGCTACATGCTGGGGCTCACGGCGACCACCGGGGGCTACCCGGTGCCGCGCGGCGGCGCGCAGGCGCTCACCGACACGCTGCTCCGCGTGGTGGAGGCGCACGGTGGGCGCCTCCAGCTGGACAGCCGCGTCACGCGGGTGATCGTACGTGAGGGCGCCGCGCGTGGCGTGGTGCTCCACACGGGGCAGGAGCTCAGCGCGCGGCGCTGCGTGCTGGCGGACACCAGCGCGCCCGCGCTCTACCTTGAGCTGTTGGAGGCGGAGCACAGCTCCGCGCGCGTGCTGCGGCGCATGCGGCGCTTCCCGCAGGGCTTCGGCACCTTCAAGGTGGACTGGGCGCTCGCGGGGCCGGTGCCCTGGCGTGAGCCGCTCGCCGCTCAGAGCGCGGTGGTGCACGCCGGCGACAGCTTGGACGATCTGAGCCGCTTCACGCGCCAGGTGCGCTCTGGCAGCTTACCTGACAACCCATACCTGGTGATCGGGCAACAGAGCCTGCTGGATGACGCTCGAGCGCCGAGCGGCCGGCACACCCTGTGGTGCTACTCACGTGTGCCGGGCACGGTGGAGGGCGGCTGGGAGGCGCACCGCGAGGCCTTCACGGACCGCATCGAGGCGCGTATTGAGGGCCTGGCGCCAGGCTTCAAGGGGCAGATCCTCGCGCGCCGGAGCGTCACCCCGGTGGACCTCGAGCAGATGGACGCCAACTTGATCCGAGGGGATTTGGGGGGCGGCTCCAACGCCTGGCATCGTCAGTTCATCTGGCGACCAGTGTTCCCCTACTTCCGCTACCGCACGCCGGTGCGCGGCCTCTACCTGTGCTCAAGCTACGCGCACCCCGGCGCCGGCGTGCACGGCATGTGCGGCTACAACGCGGCCCACGTCGCCGCGCGCGACTGTGAGTGACGCTCACGGACTGCAGCGACGCGCGGCGCCGCGCGCTGGGACCAACCCCCGATCCCCGATCGTCAAGAGCACTCACCGCCTTCGCTGTCACTCCTCGGAGGCTGTCACTCCTCGGAGGCTGTCACTCCTCGGAGGCTGTCACTCCTCGGTGCGCGCCTCGGCTGCTGGGGCGCCGTAGCTGCCCATGGACGGCGACTCGAGGCGCACGGGCCTGGCCTCGCCGCGGGCGCGGCGCTCAATCAGCTCGTCTACCAGCCTGAACAGCTGACTATTGTCCTGCCGTGGGTAGCTCTCCAGCGCCTGGGCGTGCGCGTCTGTTTCCTCAAGGAAATATTCTACGCGCGCCAGGTCGAGCCCCGGCGCCCAGTCGCCGTAGCCGAGCTCCTTCAGGTAGCGCGCGTTCAGCTCCTGCTCGAACTGCTGCTCCACCGGCACCGAGTAGAGCGGCACCCCCAGGTGCACCGCCTCGCTCATCAGCGAGTAGCCGCCGCCGGCGATCACCGCGCGCGCCGTGCGTAAATCTTCCACGAAGCCGCGCTCCGAGAACGGCCGCAGCGTGATGTTCTTGTGGCTGCCCTCTTGGCCCAGGCCATACACGCGAAACTCGTAAGGTAGCCTGGCTAGCTGCGTGAGGAGCTCCGCGTTGGCGGCCTGCGTTTGGTACACCAGCACGTGCGCGCCCGGCTCACGCGCCGCCTCAAGGATTTCCGGGCGTAAAATGGGGCCGACCAGGGTGGTGCGCTTCTTCCTCACCGGCGGGAAGAAGAAGCTCGAGACAAGGTAGTGGTAAGCGCCGGGGAGCTTGGCCTTGACGGCGAGCTTCGCCACGCGAAACGGCCCCTTCGGCTCGCCCTTGGCGCGCAAGAGCCGCCGCGGGTGCTCGCAGCGGTTGATGATCTGCATGTTGTCGACGCTGATCACCGGGAGCGAATGGCTCAAGGCATAGAGCGCCGCCCACGACTCAAAATCGCTGATCACGAGCTCGGGCATGAAGCCCGCCTCCGCCACCTCGCGGTAGGCGCGGATGTTCTTACGGATCCCCTTGCCCGCGTGGAGCACGTTGTGCTTGAGGCTCGCGCTCTTATCCACGCGGTTGCCCTGGTACACGAGGGACAGCCCGTGGATCTCCTGCACGCTGATCTGCGGCAGGCGCGCCAATTTTTCCGTAAGGAAACTGTGCGCGCGGCCGCTCACCACCACCTTCACCTCATGCCCCCGCGCCGCTAGGTGCTCAAGCAGCACGCGGCTCCGCGTCGCGTGCCCCATGCCTTCCCCCACCACGCCGTATAGGATGCGCATGGGCTGATGCTAGCCCGCTCCGCTCAGGCCCGCTTGAGTGAAAGCGCCCGGCGGCGGGAGGTCACCCAAACGTCACTTGCTACGCGAGGCGCTCACGCCGCGCGGCAGCTGCAGGGTCGGGCCCTCTGCCCGCGCGCGAAACACCACCAGCACCCGCCCGATGCGCTGGGCGATCTCGGCCTTCAGCTGCGTGGCGATCGCCTCGGCGGCGGCCGCGGTGTCGATGGGCGCCTCCTTCGCGAGCTTCACCTTGATCAGCTCGTGGGTGTCGAGCGCGCCACCGAGCTGCGCCATGACGGCGTCCGTCAGCCCGGCGTGCCCCACCTGCACCACCGGGTCGAGGTGGTGAGCCAGGCCGCGCAAGAACTGGCGCTGCTTGGGCGTGAGCGGCTGACGCTGACGCGGCTTCGGCGCGGGCGCGGGCGCGGCGGACCGCTTGGCGCCGCGCTGGGGCGTGGCTGGACCGGCACTGCGCTGAGGACCGGCACCGCGCTGAGGGCTCGCACCGCGCTGAGGGCTCGCACCGCGTGACGGTGCGGACCGCTCTGGGCTCGCGCTGCGTGATGAACTGGCGCTACGGGTGGGGCGCGCTCGCACGCCGGGGGCTCTGGGGCTCACGGCGGGGCTCTAGAGCGGCGCTTCGCTTGCCGCAAGGCGGACCCAGGAAATAGCCCTGAGCGCGAGGTGAGGGCGCGGTTTCCCTCGTCCTTTGGAGGGCTTCGCGATCGGGCTCGACCGCGGCGCTCAGAAGCGCGACCCTGAGGGCGCTATGGCCAACCCTCCCCAAGGACCCGTCCAGCGGGCTGACCACTTAGTCTGGATCGATCTTGAGATGACGGGCCTCGACCCGCAAACAGACGTCATCCTCCAGGCAGCGCTGATCATCACCGACCGCGAGCTTCAGCCGCTCGATGAGTACGTGTGCGACATCTGGCAGCCTGACTCGGCGCTCGCCAATATGACGCCCTTCGTCCGTGAGATGCACGCCAAGACGGGCCTCACCGAGCGGGTGCGGCGCTCAGCCGTGGACGTCGCGCAGGCGGAGAAGGCGCTGTTCGCGAAGATCGCCGCCTGGTGCCCGTTCGGCGCTGGGGTGCTGGCGGGCAACAGCGTCGGGCAAGATCAGCGCTTCATCCAGCGCTACATGCCGCTCGTCGCCGGCTACCTCAGCTACCGCATCCTGGACGTGACCAGCGTCAAGCTCCTGTGCCGCCTGTGGTACCCGGAGCCGCGCCAGTTCGCGAAGAGCGATGAGGGCGCCCACGACGCCCTGGTGGACATCAAGAGCTCCATCACCGAGCTCGCGCACTACCGCACCAACATTTTCCGCGTAGATTAGCGCTCAGCAGGCTGACGGAGTGCGCCGAGCGCCGTTAGGCAGGCGGCTGACGGCGTGCACCGAGCGCATTTAGGCAGTTAAGCTGCTCAGTGCGCTCAGCAGGCGCCGTGCCCCACGCGCGGGAAGATCTTCCCCGGGTTCAACAGGCCCTGGGGGTCAAACACCCGCTTCAAATCGCGCTGCAGCTGGATAAGCTCCGGGGACTGCTCAAGCGGCAGGTAAGGCGCCTTGAGCACCCCGATGCCATGCTCGCCGCTCAGCGTGCCCCGCAGCTCCACCACCGCCTGAAACAGGCGCTCAATGGAGCGCTCCACCTTCGGGCGCTCCTCTTCATGATCCCAGAGGAAGTTCACGTGCAGGTTGCCGTCCCCGGCGTGACCATATGTCACCGTGCGGATCTGCGTCTCCTCGCTCACGCGCGCCACGCGGCTCAGGAGCTCACCCATGGCCTGCCGCGGCACCACCACGTCCTCGCTCAGCTTGTGCTTCGCCATCTTACGCACCGCGGGGCTCATGGCGCGCCGCGCCGCCCACAGCCGCTCACGCGCCGCCTCCCCCTGGGCCACCTCCACCGTCAGCGCGCCGAGGTCATCCGCCAGCGCCGCCAGCCGCTCCGCGTCCTTTTCACACTGAGCCGGCTCACCGTCCACCTCCACGAGCAAGAGCGCCTCGGCGCGCGGCTCAATCGGGTTCCCCTCGGCGCGCATCGCCGCTAGCGTGTTTCTATCTAATAACTCAAAGCAGCGCGGCACCAGGCGCGCCGCCGTGGCCGCCTCCACCAGGCCCGCGGCTGCCGTCAGTGAAGCGAACGAGATCAAGAGCGTCATCACCGAGGCGGGCTTCGGGATCAACCTGAGCGTGACGTCCCCCAGCACCGCGAGCGTGCCCTCGCTGCCCACGAGGAGCGCCGTGACGTCGTACCCCGTGACGCCCTTGCGCGTGCGGCGCCCCACGCTGAGCGCCTGGCCCCCCATCAAGAAGGCCTCCATCCCCAGCACGTAGTCGCGCGTCACGCCGTATTTGAAGGCGCGCGGGCCGCCCGCGTTCTCCGCCACGTTGCCGCCCAGCTGGCAAGCCTGCACGGAGTTAGGGTCCGGCGGGTAAAACCAACCCTCCGCCTCCACCGCGCGCTGAAGATCAGCCAGCACCACCCCCGGCCCCACCACCGCGAGCCCCTCGCGCGGGTCAATCTCACGGATTTGGTTCATGCCACTGACGGACAGCACGATGCCACGCGCCACCGGGACGGCGCCGCCGGTGCGCCCCGTGCCCCCCGCGCGCGGTGTCACCGGCACCCGGCAGCGCTCCGCGATCGCTAAAGTAGTCAGGATGTCTTCCCTGTTCTCCGCCAGCACCACCACGTCCGGCGGCTCCGCCTCCGCCTCCGACTCATCGCGCGCGTAACGCGCCACCGCCTCGTCAGCCTCAAGCAGCTTGGAGTCCCCCAGCTGGCGACGCAGCTCACGCTGCGCGCGCTCCACGTTCGCGGGCGAAGCGCGCTGAGAATCAAAGCCTGCCGCAGTCACCCGCGGAATGTAGAGCGCCGGGCCGCGCGCGACAAACGCAGCCTCGCGCGCCGCGTGGATAGCGCGGGAGGCGCTCGGGACACGCGCTCCGTCGAGGGCACGAAAGGCGGCGCGACGTGCTCGCGACACCTTTCGCCTGGTGCTGATGTGAAGGCAGCGGACGACGCTGAGCCGCGCGCCGCGTATGCTCACCGCTGATGAGCGCCGCGCAGCCTGAGCCCCACCATCCTCGCCCCAGCGAGAGCCCCATCGCCGTCGTCACCGGCGCCAGCAGCGGCATCGGCGCGGAGACGGCGCTCGGCTTAGCGCGCGCCGGGCGCCGCGTGATCTTGTGCGGCCGCGACGCAGCGCGCACGAGCGAGGTCGCGAGCCGCATTGAGCGCGCCTACCCCGGTCAGGTGCTGGCGACGTTGCTCGCTAATTTTTCACGGCTGTCCGATGTAGCACGCTTAGCTGACGACATCCTCGCGCTCACCCCGCGCCTCGACCTGCTAGTGAACAACGCGGGCCTATGGCACCCGAAGCGCACCCTCAGCCAAGACGGCTACGAGGACACCTTCGCCGTCAACCACCTGGCGCCGTTCTGCCTCACCACGCGGCTCTTGCCGCTCCTGTGCGCGACGCGAGCAGGCGTCAGTAAAGCTGACGAAGCAAGCAGCGCTAGGCCTGATGGAGCCTTCGTCAGAGAGCCTAACGGAACAGGCAGCACCGGGACTGACGTAGCAATCGTCAGAGAATCTGACAGCTCAGGATCGATCGAGGGGGGTTGGACGGCACCGCACCCAGCAGGCGCTAGCTCAGGCGCAGCGCTGGGCGCGCTGAGCAAGGCGCCGCCAAGCTCCGCACCGAGCACGCTGAGCGCGGCGCCACCCGCACCAGACGTGCGCGTCGTCACCGTCAGCTCACGGCTCCACAACGCGGTGCCGCGCTTCCCCTTCAACGACGTGATGTCCGAGCGCGGTTACGTGGGGCTCACGGCGTACGCCCAGAGCAAGCTCGCGAACGTCTTATTCGCCGCAGAGCTCGCGCGGCGCCTGAAGCCTACCGGCGTCACCAGCAACAGCGTGCACCCCGGCAGCGTCGCGACCCAAGTGGTGCGCGACTCCTGGTGGCTCAGCCTCGGAGCGCGGCTCCCTTTGCCCATGCTCAAGTCCCCCGAAGAAGGCGCCACCACCTCACTCCACGTCGCCACCGCCCCGGAGCTAGTGGGCGTCACTGGCTGCTACTTCGCCCATCGTCAGGCTAACGTACCCTCCAGCGCCGCCCGCGATCGTCAGGCAGCCGCCCAGCTGTGGGCGCTCTCAGAGGATCTCGTAGCGCGCGCGGTGGGGTGACACCTCAGCCTCGGAGGGCGGCTTTCCATCTGGCCCCAAGCACGGCGTTTGGGCGGAGCCGTGACGCGAACAACGCGGACCGGAGCTAGCTCAGCGTCGCCTCCGACGTGAGGGAATACTGGTTCCACGAGCCGGCCGTCTCGAGCAGCGCGTCCAGATCGAGGCCCTCGACCTCGTCACGCATCTCCTCAATCAGCTCTGCGAAGATGTCTGGCTCCGTACTTGTGCCGCCAAGGAAACGAAACGCACCCGCGAAGTGCTCGGGCGCGAGGTCCGCGCCGAAGTACCACTGAAAAAAGCGGCCGTGCACTTCCGCGAGGTCGCGGTGTGCCTGTTCGTCGAGGAGCGCCGCGGGCAAGGCGAAGACGCGCGCCTCACGGTCTTCATCGACACCGAGCACCGCCAAGACGACCGCTTCACCCTCCGCGGGGCCAGAGGTCACGGTGAAGCCGATGGTGGCGAGCCACTCTCGGTGTCAGTGTCCGTCAGGCCAGGGGCTGAATTGATGAAGGTGCGCAGGGTAGCAATATCCATGGGGTGATAGTCACACAGGGCGGCGCGGCGTCCAAGTCGCCACAGCCACACACCGCGGGTGCTCCATGACGACGTGCACCTCCTCTGCGGCTGCTCCACGAAGGGCCGGCGCCGCCCAGCCCGTGGCCTGCCGTTATCCTCTGGCGCCGCTGCTCAAACTATGCGAGCGAAGCCCCCTCGAAGCACCATGCAAACTCTCAGCACCCTCCGGATCCTAGGTGGCGCGCTCCTGCTGCTGGCCTGCGGCTGCTCCAAGCCCGCCCCAGGCGAAGCGCTCCCAACAGCGGCCGCGCCTGCCGCGTCTGCCGAGGCGAGCGCGCCGGCTCCCCCGGCCAGCGCCGCGGCGGCGCCGAGCACCCCAGCCGCGAACGCGTCGGGGACAGCCAGCGCCGCGGCGACCGCCAGCGCAGCGCCAGCGCCCCCCTGCCCAGAGGGCGCGCGGCGCGACGAGGACGCGCGCTACTGCATCGTCTTTGGCGCCAAGCCGCTCGCCATCAGCTACGAGGGGGACTCCCCCGCCCAGGGCATCGAAGAGAAGCTGGAGGTGAACGGCATCGACGTGATGCTGGTGCAGGGCCCAGCGCGCGGGCAGACCGTCGCGAGCCTGCAGGCCTCACACAAGCCCGATGAGCCCAAGCTCACCAGCCACAGCGCCCTGCCCGACGGCAGCTTCGCGCGCTACCACGACGAGCAGCGCGGGACCCACTCCGCGCTGGCGAAGATCATCTCGGGTAAGTTCCTCATCACCTGCAGCGCCAGCACGCAGGACGCAGAGAAGGCAGAGCAAGCCGCCAGCATCTGTCAGTCGCTGCGCGCCTACTAGGGCGGCGAGCGATAGGGCGGAATAAGGCCGCCCTATTCGCCCTATTCCCCGGCGTGCCCCGCGCGCCGTATCAGCCCCCCGGCGCGCGCGGCGCGCCGTCATTAGCGGAGAGGGTGGGATTCGAACCCACGGTAGGTTTCACCCTACGCCCGCTTAGCAAGCGGGTACCATCGGCCACTCGGTCACCTCTCCGAGCAGAGCTGGGGTTGCCAGCGCCGCCTCGCGCCCGGAGGCGCGCTCCAAGGCGAGCCAGGCCCGCTTGGAGGGCCGAAACCTACCCGGCTTTGCGCCGCCGTCAAGCCCATCCACACGCGAGGCTAGCGTTCTCTTCCACAGGGGCGCGCACGGCCTAGCCAGTGGCTCACAGCGCGGCGCGCAGGGCCTAGCCAGCGACTCACAGCGCGGCGCTCAAGCGCGCTGCGGTGCGGTGCCGTCCAACCCCCCAACCCCCTCGCTCCAGGCGGCGCTTCGTCAGCGCAGCTGGAGCAGGTAGGGCATCACC
>CAYQAC010000001.1:69956-105650 GCA_964415255.1 uncultured Polyangiaceae bacterium
CCCTACCTGCTCCAGCTGCGCTGACGAAGCGCCGCCTGGAGCAGGTAGGGCATCACCAGGAGCCGGCTCTCGCCTTCCATCACCGGCGCGAAGGCTTGTGCGTGGGGGAGCAGCGCCTCGGACACCAGCTCGAGCCACTGGTTGCGACGCGTGGTCAGCTGCTCGGCGGCGCGCGCCACCTGCTCGGCGCTGGCTGACTCATCACCCCCCAAGACATCGAGCAGGCTCTCACCGCCGCCCTCCACCGTCACGGGTGCGTCGTCCGGCAGCCCCGCGAGCGACCGGGCGCGCTCGATGGCGTCGCGGAGGCCCCCCAGGTGATCCACCAGCTTTCGTTCGTGGCCCTGAGCACCGCTCCAAATCCGCCCGCCGGCGTGGGGCTCCACCTGAGCCACGGTGAGCTTCCGCCCCTCCGCCACCCGCCTCAAGAACAGGCCGTAGGTGTCCTCCATCAGCTCGCGCATGCGCGCGCGCGTCGCGTCGTCCCACGGCTCGAACGGCGACAAGTACGCCGCGCGCGCTTTGGCTGAAGGCCCTGGCCGCGCCGCGATGATCTCGCTGTGGATGCCGTGCTGCGCCAGCGCACCGCCAATCGCGAACTTGCCGCCAACCACCCCGATGGAGCCGACGATGCTGGTGCGCTCCGCGTAGATCTCGCGCGCCGCGACCGCCATGTAATAGCCCCCGCTCGCCGCCATCCCACCCACGGACGCGATGAGCGGCTTCTTCTCCCCCAGGCGCTTCAAGTCCTCCCACAAGAGGTCACTCGCGAGCGCCGAGCCCCCCGGCGAGTCCACCCGCAGCACCACCGCCTTCACCGCGTCGTCCTCCGCCAAGCGCCGGAGCGTCTTCGACATCGTGCTCTTGGCGATCCCCCCGCCGCCGATCCCCCCCGAGCTCATGGCGATGCCGCCCACCGCCGGCACCACCGCGATGCGCGCGGCGCTCCCTGAGCGGCGGTTCGCGCCGGAGATGGAGCGCACCAGCGCCGCGAGCCCTGAGCCACCCGAGCCGCTGGCCCCTGGCCCGAACACCGCCCGCACTTGGTCCGCCTCCCCGCGCTGCTTCGCGTGCTCCTCAGCCTCCGACTCGTACCCCACGGCGTCAATCAAGCGGTGCTGCTTGGCGACCTGTGCTGTGAAGGGGCCATCTTCAATCACCGCCTCCAGGCCCGGCCGGTGCTGCTTCAGCGCGCCGAGCCAGGTGCCCCGGAGCGAGCCGAGCACCGCGAGCAAGGCCTCGCGCGCCTCCTCGCTCGGGCTGTCGCGGGTGAACTGCTCAGCAAAGCTCTTGTATTTACCCATGTGGATAAAATCAGCCTCGACGCCGAGTTTGTCGAGCAGGCCCTTCATGAAGATCACCTGGCTCGCGATGCCCACGGTGTCCGCGCCGCCCGCCGGTGAGAGCCAGGTGCTGTCGCAGGCGCGGGTGACGAACAGCGCGTCCCCGTGGCCGAAGCCGTGGCCGTGGCACACCACGGGTTTGCCCGCCTTCCGCACCAGCTCAAACTCGCGCGAGAGCTCCTCCGCCCGCGCGAACTCGAGCCCGCCGCCGCCCAGCTTGATGAACACCGCGCCCGCCTGCTTGTCCTCGCGCGCCGCGCGGATCGCCGAGAGCAAGCCCACGTAGGTGCGCGCTGGTGGTAAGCCAAACAGACCACCAGCGTCCGTCGACTCCGGCGCGCCCGCGCCGAGATCGAAGCTCAGCACCGTGTTCTTCCCGTAGCTTACGCTCGCCGAGGGCGCCGGCACAAAACCGCCAGGGGCCGGCGCCTCCTCGCGCGGGCGCGAGCAGCCGATGAAGGACCAGGTCACGGCGAGCAGGGCGAGCGCCGCGCCGAAGTAGTTCGGGGTCTTCACGGGCGTCACTCGGGTAGGTCCGTGGTGTCGATGTCGTGACCGTCGTCCGGCGTGGGTGCAGGTGTGGGCGCGGGCTTAGGCGCTGGCTCGCTGGTCTCCACCGGCGCGGCGCCGGCGTCCTTTGACGAGCCCATGCGCCGGTGCTCGGCGAGGCGGGCCGCCGCGCGCTGACCGTAGTCCGTCCCTGGGCCGGCGCCCTCCAGCACGCGCTGGTAGAGCCGCACCGCCGCGGCGTGGTCCCCCGCGGCCCAGCTCTGATCCGCCTTACCCAGCAGCGCGGGCAGGTAGTTCGGGTTCTGCTCCAGCACCTGATCGTAGGCCTCCTTCGCGGCGGCTGGATCTTTTCTCCGTGCGGAAATATCCCCGAGCCCGGCCAGCGCCTCGGTGTTGCCCGGCTGCTTCGCCAGCACCCCGCGGTAGAGCCGCTCAGCCTTGTCGAGCTCACCTGCGCGCAGGGCCGCGCTGGCCTGGGTGAGCAACGTGCGGAAGTCCCCCGCTGGCAAATCCCCCGCCACCGGCACAGGTGAACCCGCGATGGGCCCCTCGCTGATCACAGGCAGGTTGCTCGGGTCCATCGTCAACAGCTCGTCCGCGCCCGCGTCAGCCGCCTGCTCGTGGCGCCGCACGAACTCACGCAGCTGGTTCACCAAGGGGTGCGGCCGCACCGCCGCGGCGATCTTCTCGAGCTCCTGCTTGGCGGCGGGCAGCGCCCCGCTGCGCGTCAGCGCGTACACCAGCGCCGCGCTGGCCCTGCCCGGCCCCGTCTCCGCCGCGACGGCCACTCGCAAGCGCTCGATGACCGAGCTCCAGCTCGGCTCCTTCTCCGCCAAGTCGAGCGCCGCGACGACGTAGGCCGTCTCCGCCTGACCCACGGTGGTGGCGATCGGCGCGACGTGAGCGCGCGCCTTCTGGATCTCACCCTGGAGCCGCAGCGCGTCCACCCGTGCGCGGATCACGCTCGCGTCCTCCGGCGCCACCGCCTCCGCCGCGGCCGCCGTCGCGAGCGCCCGACGCACGCGCCCAGCGAGCTCCTGATGCGTCGTCTGGATCACCTCGTCAGCCTTCGGATCCAACAGCCGGAGCTTCAGCCACACGATGTCCGCGCGCGCCGCCTCGAGCCGCGCCTGCGCCACCAGGACGCTCGCGTCTTGCTCAGCGAGCGCGCTCGCCTTGTCGTACTGCTCCTTCGCCCCCTCAAAATCGCCGTCAGCCAGCGCGCGATCCCCCGCGCTCACGAAGCCAAGCACCCGCGCGTCCTCCTGGCGCGCACCTGCCTTGCCACGGCTCTGGGTCAGGTAGTCACGACCGATGGTGGCCGACGCCAGCACCAGCCCCCCCACGAGCACCAACCCCACGATCCAACGTGAGGTCTGGCGCCGCGCGTGAGGCGCCACCACTGAGCCGCGCGATGAATCCACGCCCTCGCCGTAGGTGACGTCAGCGGGCGTCGGTGTGTGATCCACCGACTCATGGATCTTCACGTCGCGCGGCAGCTTGAGGTGTTGCTCTGGGTACGAGAGCCGCTGCGGCTCCGACAGCGCGCTGGTGGGCGGGCTCAACGCGCGCCCCTGATGCCCTCTAGGCTCCTCAAGCCGCGGGATAGGATTCCTCGGGATCGTCGGCGGCTCGGGCTCCACCTCAAAGGCGGGCGAGTCCACGCGTTTACCTGGGACGGGCGGCTTCTTGGGCTTCGGCGGGGGCGAGGACTGATGCGCGCGCGGAGCCGCGGGTGGGGGCGCGCTCGGAGCCGCTGGGGGGCTGCCGAGCCCGCTCGAGGTGGAGCGCTTACCACCTGGCGGGGGGATGGTGGCGATGCGCTTGAAGAACGGCTCAAGCTCAGCGATGGACGACAGCGGCCGCGGCGGTGAGCCGCCACGCGAGAGCAAATCCTCTGGGCCGATCTGCCGCTGGCTGATCCCCTTCTGCAGATCGCGCAGCGAGGTGTACACGAGCTCACGCCCGAGGGTGGTGCGCACCACCCAGCGCTCAGGCCCTAGCCCGCCGCTCGCCGGGTGCACCTTGAACTGGTGCCCGCAGTGGGTGCACTTGACCGTCGTGCCTCGGTCGGAGACCAAGGCATCATCGAACTCATACTCGGTTCCGCACCGCGAGCAGCTAACGTCCATCGAAGGTCAGGAGAGTTCTGCCGCACAGCGGCGCAGGGGAGCCCGCGAGCAGGCACCAAAGCACGGAACTAAACCTTGTCCCGCGAAGCAAGGCGAGAACTTAGCGCAGATCGCGGCGCGAGCCGCTCCCCCTGAGCAATCCAGGACGTTCGCCCGGCTCCTGACCCACTAACCCCGAGCCGCTGCCTGTTTTTTTGGGGGGGTTGGGCACCGCGCTACCCGCCACGACCCAGGCGCCCTGTCCACCGTCAAGTCTCATCACGCGCCGCGCGTGAACCACGCTCCACACCTCAGGTGCTCGCAGCTCCACAGCAGAATGGCCGCTCCTTCAGCCCAGGCAGGCGCCGCACCCCATTGAAGTGCCCTGCCCAACCCCCTGATCTAACCGCCCTACCCGCCGCCCACGCGGCTACGAGTGCTGCGAAACGCGCCCGCCCAGCGAGCGCTCCGGGGCGTCGCTTGTCTGAGGCACGACGCTTGCTAGGCTCGGTGCAGGCGCCGGCTCGGCGCCGGTGGGAGGCTCCATGACGCGCAATTGGCTGATGAGTGGCTTGGTGGTGACGGCTTTTGCTCTGGGCGGCTGCCCACTTTACCCAGAGGACCCCAACGCCAACCCAGTGCCCAGCTGCAACTGCCCAAACGGCACGCGCTGTGACACCGACGGACGCTGCGTCACCACCACCCCCGAGTGCTCACGCCCCAGCGACTGCGGCGCGAACCGCACCTGCGGCGCGGACCAGCTGTGTCACAGCGGGGACTGCAGCTTCTTCGGTTGCCCAGCGGGTTACAGCTGTATGCGCGGCGACAGCTCGCGCTTCCAGTGTGAAGACACCCTGAGCCTGGGTGGCTCAGGCGGTGGCGGCGCAGGCGGTGGCGGCGCAGGTGGCTCCACGGCAGGCACCGGCGGCTCCACAGCGGGCGCGGGTGGTAGCACCGCGGGCGCAGGCGGCTCCACAGCAGGCGCCGGTGGTGAAGCCGGAGGCAGCGCGGGCGCCGGTGGTGAAGCAGGAGCCGCAGGCGGCGCAGGCGGCTCCACGGCGGGCACCGGCGGCTCCACAGCGGGTGCCCCAGGCACCGCAGGCAGCGCCGGAACAGGGGGCTCAGCGGGCGCCGCAGGCGCCGGGGGCTGAGCTGCACGAGTCAGCAGATGCACTGACTAACGGCGCCGCGCCCTGCGAGGGCCTTGTCGGCAGATGCACTGACTAACGGGGCAGCGCCTGGCGTACTGGCAGGTTTATTGACTAATAGGGCGTGGCGCTGGCCAGACCCCGTGGTCATGTGTACTGACGGCCAGCGCCTGCTGAGCTGAGCCGCTCAGCGGGCGACGCGCGCCACGCCGCCGCTCGGCGAGCCCCACACGATCTGGGTGCTGTCCACCGCGAGCGCCGAGAGCACACCGGAGAACGACGAGAGGTAAGCCACCGTCGGGAGAGGCGCTGAAGCCCCCGGGGCGGCGGCTAGGACGCGGAAGGCGGCGTTCTCAAGTCTGCCCTCCGTGTTGGGCGAGACGAAGTAGAGCGTGTCGTCGTGCACGGCGGCGGCGGCCGAGCGCGCCATGCCCAGCTCGACGGGCGCAGCGCCCTCGAACAGCTCGAAGGCGTGCATCCCCTCCGTGTCGCGGCCAAACGCGAAGATCCGCGTCTCCCCGCGGTAGAGCCGCTCGAAGAGCACCCCTGAGAGCCCAGACGTCAGTGAGGTGCTCGGCGAAGGCGTGGTGCCACACGATGGCCTGGGCGCGCCCAAGGCGTAGCGCAGCACCTCGGAGCCTGAAGCGATGAGCACCGAGGTGCCCGCTGGATCCACGATGCCCGCCGACCCGCCGGCGGTGCACGCCAGGATTTCCATCTCGTTCAAGGCAGGGAGGTAACGGCTCGCCAGGGCCACGGGTGAGGTCCCGTTGGTCTGCCCCAGCATGACCTGCTCACCGTGGGCATCGAACCAGAACGTGTAGGCGGAGATGGAGGTGTGAGTACTGAGCGCGCTGGTGGTCGTCCAGCTCAGGCCCTGCGCCTGGGTCCAGTAGAGCGCGTCCCCAGCGACGAGGACGCGATCCGAAGACGAACTACCGTAAGCACCCCCAACCTCGACAGGAGCGCTCGCGCCCACCGCGAGCCAGCTCGGCCTGCCGTTACCACCCGTCCAGAAGAGCCCCGTCGAGCCGAGGGCGAGATCGACGACGCCGCTGTTCGTGACCATCTCGAAGCACTCCCCAGCGGCGTTGCAGCCTTGGCAGGGAGCCGGGCAACGCTCTGGCGCGCCGCCGCTGCCGCCAGCTCCACCGGCGCCCGCTCCTCCAGCTCCGCCGGCGCCCGTTCCTCCGGCTCCTCCGGCGCCCCCGTTGCCACCAGCCCCGATCGGCGGCGGCTCATCAACAGCAGGGACACTGACTATAGTCGCCAAGTGAGGGGTGACGCCTCCGGCCCGCGTGTCTTGCTCTCCCAGTTTCCACGCCCAAAATGCGTAGACGACCTGCCGCGCCTCCTTGGGTCCGATCAGGGCGAGCGGGAAGCTCTCACCGAGCGCGTCGCAGGTCGCGTCATCCACGCACGGGGTTCGGCGCACCCCCACGAGCTCAAGGCCCAGCGGCCCCAAGACGCGCGCGCTCGCGCGCCCTGGCGTGACGAGCGAGCTATCGCGTGGATTAACGAGCATCTCGAGCGAGAGCGCGCCGCCGTACGCGAAGGGGATGAAGCCGCCGAACGGCGGCATGGCGAGCGCGTCGCCGATGGCGCGCAGGGAGCCGTCCCCTTCGACGTCCCAGCGGTGAAGCGGCGCGTAAGAGTACAGGATTGAGAGCGACCCATCGGGCTCACGGCGAATGCCACCCTCATCCTTCGCCGTTCGTGGCCGGGTGGTTCCAGCGCTCGTCGGCACCATGAGCGGCGTGTCTCGATCGCTGCGACCGTACACCCAGCGCTCGGGCGTCCCCTCAGCGGGGTTGGCGTTCGCGATGCCTGCCCAAGCGACCACCCCGGCGGCGATCTCCTCGATCCACAGCAGCGCATTGAGGCCCGTGTTGGGCACGCCGAACGACGAAGCGACCTCAGCGGTGGTTCCGCTCAGGGTGTAGACCACGACACTTAGCTCGGTTGGGTGCAGCCTCCCCACGATGAATCGATCGCCAAGCGCAGCACCCCTCAGCGCTCCGAAGGGGTTGCTCGTGCTGCAGTAGCCGATGTCTCCAAGTTGGAGGCTCACCGGGGCCGTCCCATCCATCGGCACGAGATCGTGGTTCTCCTCCGGGGTGCACGTAGTCACCAGCACGCCGCGGTCCAATGGGACGGCGTGCGGCGGGAACCGAGAGACGAAGAGCTTGTTGTTCGTCTCAGGCCCGCTCGGCACTCGACGGACTTGCCCAGTCGACGAGAGGAACGCAGCGAGCGAGGCTCCCTCTGGGAGCTTGGACGCATTGAAATCCAGCGCCTCCATCTGCGCCAAGATCAAGGTCTCGCCTCCTCGCGCTGGCAGCGCGAACGCGCGGAGCTTCTGTGGGGCGCGCACCGGGGAGAGCGGCATCAAGATGGCAGCCTCAGGGTCGAAGAAGTGCCCGAACGACTCCTGAGAGGCCTCCCCCTTGAGCGTGCCATCCCGACAGCTCAGCATCGCGAGCAGCCCCAGCGCCAGGATCCCCTGGCGGATAGTTAGGTTCACTGTTCACCTCGTGGGATGAGCGGGATGAGCGGGCGCCCCATCTCCGGCGGGCCGTAGACCCATTGAACGCCAAACACATGTGCGTTCGGGATAGGCAAGAAGGTGGTCGCGTCAGGCGTGTTGTAGCTATAAGAGATCGTGATCCACGGTATCGCAAAGATGCTAGCGTACTTGAAAGCCTCTGGTCGAACCGCCGCGTACACTTCACCGCTGCCGGTCAGCGCCTCAGCGCGTCGGAAGGTCTGCGCTTGGAGGCCAATCTTCACCTCCTCTCCGAGGTACTGATAGCCCACCTCCGCCGAGCGAAAGCGCACTGTCGGTTGGACCTCCGTGACCACCCGTAGCCGGAAGCCCAAGGCCGCGATGTCCTCGACGAACACCGGCAACTGCGTGTTCGCGGGGATGGACTCTATCACCCCTTCCGTGGGGAGGCCTGCTGCCGCTCGGTTGGCCGCGTCCTTCAGGCTCGCGTAGCGATCGCCATAGTAGTCTACGCCCTCAGCGTAGCGATCGAGCCCAACCCCAGGCACGCCGAGAGCCTCTCTCAGTTCGAAGCGGTCGATGAGCCGCGCGGGCGCGAGCTCAGCTCTCAGCGCGGCCAGCACTTGCTTGCCCTCGCTCGCCGCGGCCTCCACATCTTGCTTGGCCTGGCCCAACGCACCACCGAGCGTCAGCCCCTCCGCTTGAGTGAAGCTGAAGAAGTACGCGGAGCGCCCGGACTGCGCTCCCTCCGCGCCCTGACCCATCGGCGAACCTGGCCGGTACCTCTCCGGCTGATGATCGGGCGCCATCAAGTACCCATCCTCTGACACGCCCTGCACCCCTGCGTCGAGGTAGAGGCCCCCGCTGAGTTGGAAGCCGTGCACCGCGACGCCGCCATAGAGCACGACCTGCGCTGTGCCGAATACGACCTCCGCCTTCTTGAAGGCTTCTGGGAACGCCGTCGTGAGCACGTAGTCACCCTGCACCCCAGCGAAGGCAGCGACGCCCGTGGTGGGCTGCCCGAAGCCTCCGCCAGCCGACAAGCCCCAGCGTGTGAGGCCCACCTTGGCGGTGCGGCCATCCGGGACTTGGAACGTCGCCGGGGTGCTGCGGATCGTCATCTCGAAGAAGAACGGCGCCTCATCCAGCGCGAGCTGGTTCTTCATCACGTGCGTGTGCATCCGCATGACATCCACGCTCTGACGCGTGACCTCGCGGAGCTCTGGGCCGTAGTAAGTCTCAGCCTGCGCGGGCGCAGCGACGCCGAGCAGCGCTCCAGCGACTAGCGCTCCCCAGGCCACATGACGACGAACTCTCGAACTCGGAGAGCAGACGCAACGGCGCATGATCTGTGAAGATACGCGGGCACTCCAGCGCCCGTCAAGCCTTCACCGCTTAGGTGGCAGTTCGCTTAGCTTCTCTGGGTGCGACAGATGGGTGCGACAGATCCGCCCCTCTGGGGTCCTCCCCACGTCGCTGCTGCGGCCGACGAGCCACCAGACCCACTTCCACCACGACCACGCCCCCCTCCTCCATCACCTCCCCCACCGGCAACGAAGGTGCCGGGGTTCATGCCTGGCGGCGCCGGGATGTTCGGGACGGGAGCGGTGCGTGCCATGGCTGCACGCTAGCACGAGGGGGGCGTTCATCACACGTGCGCGAATGCGCACGGAACGCGCCGCGCGCACAACCAAGTGCTCGCACCTAGCTCCACGCTCAGCCTCAGGGCCGGCACCTCCGAGGCGCTGCGCCTCGCTACTTCACGACGCGCAGGTACGGCGGCAGCGGGCGCTTCTTCTTGGCTTCGCGCGTCTCCTTGATGGTGCGCGCGTTCTTCTCTCGGAGCGTGTGCTTGGCGGCCTTCTGCTCGAGCACCTGATCAACCATCGCTTGGAAGGTGGGCTCGGCGCTGAGCTTCGTGGTGGCGCTATCCGTCTGGGGAGCTGTCTTGTTTGGCTGAGGCTCGGCGACGGGCGCCGGCTGCGCCTCACTGGCTTGAGCTTGGGGTGCCTTCTTAGACACCTTCGCCTTGCTGGGCGTGGCCTCCTTGATGCCAGCCTTCGTGGCCTTGCGGGGCGCCTTCGCCGCCTTCTTGGGCTGACCCTCGGCGCCCTCACTCGGCTTGGCCGCTGCCCGGCGACGCTTGGGGCTCGCAGGCTTCGCATCGCCCTGAAGAGCCTCGCCGTGAGCAGCCTCGCCCTGAAGAGCGTCACCCTGTAGAGCCTCCGTCTTGCGCCGCGAGGTCCTCGCCTTGGGAGCCTTCGCGGCGTCCGCTGAAGCTGCTGCCTTCGACGCCCTTCGCCTAGGAGCCTTCTTCCCAGGCGCCTCGGTGGCCTTCAGTTCGCCTCCCTGACTACTCCCCGCCTCAGCGGCGCTTGGCGCCACGTCAGTTGCCCTGTCATCCGCTGAGCTGCCGCTTGACGCCACGCTGCTCGAGGCCGCTTCGTCAGGTGCACTGGGCACCGCGCGCAACGCCGGCGCCTTGGGCACCGATGCCGCAGGTGCCTTGGGCGCGGATGCCGCTGGCGCGGCGGGTGCCTGAGCCGCGGCGGGCGCGGCGGGCTCGGAGGGCACCGCCCGGAGGTGGGACCGCTTCTCTGCGGGCTGCGCCTTCTGTGCGTGCTGCTCCGAGACCTCCCGCGGGACGTCGTCTGGCCACACCATGCCGCGACCGTCTTCCCCCACCAGCGCGTAGATGGCCGCCCAAGGCAAGAAGCAGAAGTGCGGCGTGCGGTTGAAGCTCAGCGTGCAGCTGATGGCCTCATCGTCCACCTCCAAGTCGCGGATCGGCACCGGCATGTTGAGCCCGACTTGAAGCACCAGCTGCGGCTGCTTCTTGAAGCCGAGCGGCACCCGCACCACATCAAGCCGCGGGTCCAGGTGGATGAAGACGGAGGAGCGCTCGAGGAGCGCCAACGCGACCTGCTTCTTCGGCGGCAGTGCTTGCATGCGAAGCGCTACCAATACCGCCCGGTGGGTCTGAACGCCAGAGGGACGAAAGCTGAACCTACCGCACAGGTGCCCAGCGTTCTGCCCTCAGACCGCCCTCGGCCCATAGAGCAGCCCATCCGAGCAGCCCATGATGCGCCAGCGCATGGCTCATGGTTTTTTGGGGTTTGGCACCGCGCTAAGTGGCCTCCCCAGCAGCTCCAGCGCTTGTCCGCCCAACCCCCAAAATCCGATCCGCCAACGCGAGCCTCAGCGCCAAAGTCCCCCGCGAGGTGCCCTCCACCCCACCGCGAAGCGACCGGTCAGCAGCGTGCGCGCTGACGACGCGCTCGGTAGCAAGTGGGTGTCCTCACGCGTCGCGGCCCCGAGGTCGACCATCTCGGCTATCCTCTCATGTTGCGCCCCCTCGCCCCTCACACACCTCGCGCCGAGTCACCCCTCAGCTCACAGGACGAGCGCGGCCCTGAGGCCCACCACGCTCACCACCGCGATGCGCCGAGGCAAAGAAGCGAGCGGCGCCTCGGCTCACGAAGCGCCGGTGGCCACCCTTGGTCATGGCTCCTGCCTTTACTCGCCTTGGCCGCCACCGCCTGCGCTCAAGACAAGACCACTGACGATGGCAGCAGCGGCGCTCAGGGCGGCGACGGCGGAGCCGCGGGCACCGCGGGTCAGGGAGGCAACGGCGCGGCGGGCTCCGGCGCCACAGGCGGCTCGGGCAACGCCGGCTCGGGCGCGGGCGGCGCGGGCGGCGGCGGCTCCGGTGGGGGCGGCTCCGGCGGCATCGCGGGGGTGCCAGTGGGGCCCGACGCCACGATGGAAGACGGCGCGGAGGACCGCGTCTTGCTCTCGGGGCTCATCGTCAGCCCCACTGATGTCTTCAGCGGTCAGGTGCTGGTGGAGGGCGATGAGATCGTGTGCGCGGCGGAGAGCTGCGAGGCGGAAGCCGCCGGCGCCACCCGCATCAACACCGGTGGCCTCATCCTGCCGGGGCTGATCGACACCCACAATCACATCTTGTTCGACATCTTCGACGGAGGCCATTGGTCCCCGACGCTGCCCGCGAGCTGCAGCAGCACGGAGGACTGCGTCGCCGGCTCGCGTTATTGCACCAGCGGCGCCTGTGACTGCGTCGACTCCGTGTGCCGCTATCGGAACCACAATGATTGGCCGAAGGAGCGCGAGTACGCGCTGATGCTCGACTACAAGCAGTGCCTCGAGAACGCCAGCCAGGGCAAGCCCGTGTGGTGCCCGCCGAGCGTGGGCTCCACGGAGGGCAAGGTGAACTGCGAGATGAACAAGTGGGGTGAGCTGAAGGGGCTGATCGCCGGCACCACCTCCATCGTGGGCCTGCCCGGCACCGGCTACGCTTGCTACGGCAGCCTCTCGCGCTCGATCGACATCAGCCAAAACGGCTTGGTCGGCGATCGTATCCAGACGAGCGCGCTGTTCCCGCCGAGCGCCTCAAGCGCCAACGGCGTGTGCGCCAACTACGAAGACCAAGACACCCACGCTTACCTCATCCACGTGGGCGAGGGGGTAGACAGCGCAGCTCACAATGAGTGGAGCACGCTGAACACGGTGACTAACCCTGACGGCTGCTTGATGAGCTACCAGACGGCGATCACCCACGGGACCGCGTTCACCGCCGCGGAGTTCACCGCGATGGCCACCGCAGACATGAAGCTGATTTGGTCACCCGCCAGCAACCTCGCGCTCTACGGTAGGACGACGGACATCCCCACCGCCTTGAGCGCCGGGGTCACCGTGGCGCTCGGGCCGGATTGGTCGATGGGCGGCAGCCAGAACCTGCTCGATGAGCTGCGGGTCGCGTTCCTGCACAGCCGGGATCATTGGGGCGGTACCCTGTCTAGTGAGGAGCTGGTGCGCATGGTCACCATGAACGCCGCCCAGGTGCTCGGCTTGGAGGGCGTGCTCGGCCGGGTGGAGCAGGGCTTCAAGGCAGATTTGGTGGTGATCGGCGGCAGCGCGGAGGCGCCGTTCGACTCCGTGGTGGCGGCCACGCCGCGCGAGGTGCGGCTGGTGATGGTGGGCGGCAAGGTGCTGTTCGGTGACGACCAGCTGGCCGCCGCCGCACCAGAGGCCTTCGACTGCGAGAGCTTCAGCGCCTGTGGCCGGAGCAAGTTCCTCTGCGCCGCGGAGGGGCAGAGCGCGAACAAGCTGAACCAAACCGTCGTGGAAATCGAGGCCACCCTCAACACCGCCTTGCTGGATCTGGACTCACTCCCAGCGCTGCCCGCGGCGAGCTGCGGCGGCTGCCCCGCGGGGCAATCTTGCTACGAGCGCACCAGCATGCCGCGCGCCACGCTGGGTGACTGCCCCAGCGCCTGCGCCGCGGGTGAGTCGTGCTTCCGTCGGGCCCAGAGCGGCGCCAACCAGTTCGCCTGCCTGACTGACAACGCCTGCGCCCCCACAAAGGAGCGCAGCTTCCACCCGGTGACGCCGCTCCTCAAGTGCGACTGAGCCGCTCACGGCTTCAGGCAACGCGCGGCGCCGGGCGCTGGCACGCTGAGCGGCGCCATCAGCCCCTCCCCGTGGAAGCCAGGCGCCGGCGTGAGGTCCGGTAGCGTCACCAGGGTCACGCCGCCAGCGCCCGCTAACCAAACGCGAGGCCCCTCCACCACCAGCCCCTGCGGCGCCTGCGCGCCCTGCGCTGAGGGCCCCCCACCCAGCGCGCGCCCCCACTCCAGGATCTCAGCGTCATTTTCTGCCTGGAAATACATCAACCAGGGCGCGCCTCCCCGCGTCACCTGTGCCACCACGCCTCCCCGCGTCGCCGCCAGCGCGCTGAGCGCGCTGATCCGCGGCAGGGTCCGCCGGCTCAGCAGCGTGAGGTCGGCGACGCGGCGGCGCTCAAGCGCCGGCTCACCGCCGGGCGGCTCGAACCACAGCCACAGGTCGTCACCCTTCGCGGCGAGCCCCACCAGGTGGGGCATCGCCACCCGCGTGAGCGCAGGCGCCGTGAGCGAGAGATCGACCACCCCGAGCGTCGCCCCCGCGCCGCGGCCCAGCTGCACCCCGACCCAGGAGCTCGTCAGCTTCACTGCGCTGTCCGGCGCCGGCCCAGGCCAGCTGGGCCCAGTCGGCTCCAGCGCCTCATCCAGCGCCTGCCAGCCGATGACCGCGTCGTGAGCCAGCCACAGCGCCTCACCCCCGTCAGTGCTCCCCACGCGCACGAGCTGAGCCGGGCCCCGCCGTGGCTCGCTCGCGTACTCCAGGCTGAGCTCTAGCTCCCCAGCGCGCGCCGCGAGCGTGAAGCCGAGCACCCGCTCATCTGCCCCCTCGCTGATCCGCGCCGCCAGCACGCAGCGCTCAGCGAGCCACTCGAGCTGCAGCACGTCCACCGCGAGCGGGTAGCCACCGAGCCGCGCGCCGCTCATCACGTCGAACACCGCGAGCTCACGCACGCCCATCGCGAAGCCAAACCACGGCGCCGCGGGCTCACCTAGGCTCGGCAGGCGGCTCAGGCCCGCCAAGCGGAGCGCATCGGTCACCCTTGACGGCGCCGTGAACCGGGGAGCGTGCCCCGCCTCGCGCGGGGGCAGAGCTGCGGCGTCCAGCGAGCGCTCAGCGCTCACGTCAGCATCACTGACTAACCCTGCCTCAGCGGGTTCGTTATGTTCACTGACATAAGCGCCCGGGGCGCAGCTCAGGGTGAGGGACAGGAGGAGCCAGGGATGGATTGGGAGACGCGACATGGCGCGTGAGTTCGGCGCTCATGGGCTCCGGTTGTCGCGCGAACGCGGGCTGGCGGCGAGCGGCCGCCAGCGGCGGCGGCCACCCCTGGTGCGCCTCGCCTCAACCTGAGTCTGGTAACTCACGAGCGTGGTACACCGCCACCCGCGTCGCCCCGACCTCAAGCAGCTGGTCCCAGCACTGCGCGGTGGAACTGAGCACCACGAACGTCCCCATCGGGAACGGCTCCAGCCCAACGCCCGTGAGCGCCGCGAGCAGCTCCTCCAGCGTGGGGTTGTGCCCCACCAGCATCACCCGCGAGGCCTCGCTCGCCGCGGCGCCCTGGAGCTCCGCCAGGTACTCACGAGGCCCAGTCAGGTACAGGCGCGGCGTGAGCAACACGTCCCCGCCATAGTCCGCCCCCGACAGCAAGCCGTCGAGCGTTTGCCTCACGCGGCGCGCGTTCGAGCCGATGATCAGCTCTGGGTGCTCAAGCCCTTGGAGCAAATGCCCCAGGCGCCGCGCGTCGCGCTCCCCGCGGCCATTCAAGGGACGCTCATGGTCGGACGTCAGGTCCTGCCAGCTGCTCTTGGCGTGGCGCAAGAGCATCAGCGTTTTTGAGCCGCTCATGGCCGCCGCGGTGGGAGCCAGGTGGCTTGTGTGGTGAGCGCCCCCGCGACCTCCACCCGCTCCTTGCGCTCCCGATCGCAGATCACGTTGACCTTGGGGACGCCCCCCGCGGAGGTGACCACGCGCTCGATCTGGGCGCGCTCAGGCGTCAGCTGGTCCACACAGAACGCCATCACCTTGAGGCCGGTCTTCAGCGTGCCCACGCGCAGATCTTTGATGGCGACGGTGACGGGCTCATCGTCCGCCATGCGCTTCACCACCACCTGCGAGCTGCCCACCACCTCGCGCACCGTTCCCAGGTGGTAATCCTTCTTCGGCGAGCGCAGCGGCGCCCACACGCGCGTCCCCGGCAGCTGCTCAACCGGGGGCAGCCACAGCTCGGTGTCGCTGCTCTTCAGCAGATCACTTTGGGCCCAGCCGCGCGCCGCGCCGACAAGCTCCGCACCCTGCATGCTCCCAGGATCTTCCAAGGCGATCAGCTGGGTGCCCTTCGCCTCGGCGATTACCCACACGCGCTGGGCGTGGCTCGTGAACTGGTCCGTGAGCTGGAGCGGATCGCTCGGCTGAGCTAGCGTCGCCCTCCCCCAAGACCAGCGCAGCTTCGGCTTCACCCACTTGCAGCTCGCCTGCTCACAGGCGATCGCCACCTCTAGCAAGGCGTAGGGGCGCGTGAGCTCAGCGGGCGTCTGCTGCCAGCGCGCGAGCTTCTCCACGCGCGTGAGCTCTTGGTGGATCTCGCTGGGGCGCTTCGCGGCCAGCGCCTCGTCAGCGCGCCGTACCAAATAGGCGAGGATGGCGTCCTGCACCAGGGCGAAGGCGGCCTGGTGCTCCTCTTTGCCGAGCGTGTCGTCCGCGCGGAGCCGGTCAATCTCCTGGATCGCCGGCTCCCACTCGAAGCGCGCCAACATGGGCTCCACCGTGGTGAGGCTCTGCCGCACGATGTGCTTCATGAGCACGAGCTGGATCGCCGTCTGGCCCTCTTTATCGAGGCCCAGCTTGACGTCCGTCGTCTCCAGCAGGGAGCGCGCGCCCTCGATGTTCCGCGCGCTGACCTCCTCCTCAATCTTCTCGGCCAGGCACTTCACGATCGCGTCGCGCGACGCCGCGTGCACCTGAGTGCGGTAGCGTGCCCGCGCCTTCTGCCCCACGGTGCCGCCCACGCGCTTCAAGGCGCTGGCGCACTTCCCCGCGGAAGCGCTCTCCACGGCGTCCTTGCTCACGCGCTCGGCGCGCTGGTCGTCCACCTGGTCGAGCAGCGCCTGCGCGCGATCCGTCACCGCCAGGTCCCCGTAAATTTTAGCCTCCATCGCGCGCTCGTCGGCGCGGTCGATCTCCCCGCTCTTGAGCGCCTGCGCGGCGTCCTTCACCAACAGCTCACCCAGCACGAGCCGCGCCTCCGCCTCGGCCTCCGTCCCGCTGAAGCGCTCAATCACGAGCCGCAGCCGCTCCTCCGAACCCTCGCGCTTCGCGCGCTCGAGCAGCCGCGCGGCCTTGCCCTCCTCTTCGGCCGTCACGCCGCCCGTCTCCGCCGGCTCTTGAGCATCCCCACCGCACGCCACGAGCCCCAAGCACAGCGCCAGCAGCCCACCTGAGCGCCAAAGCCCCCGCCTCAAACCCGCCCGGCCGCCCCCACCAGGGCGGCCCTGCCAGCCGAGCTCAACGAACGAGGAGGTGAGGGTGCGCCGATCGGGTGAAGACACCCTCCCGTGTTGCCTTGAGGCGCTCCACGCGTCAAGCGCGGCCGCCCGCCGGTTTCCCTGGTCCGTCTGGCGGCAAACGAATCGCCGCTCTAAAGTGCCGCCCATGGCCACGCTGCCGGAAGGCTCCGAGTACATCGCCCGCTGGGCGGCCAGCCGCGGCCTGGTGTTCCAGGCTCACCCCAACCTCGCTTGGTTTCAGGCCTGGGAGCCCTACGACACCATGGTGAGCGGCACTGTCTACTACAACGCCGCCTCCTTCACGCTCGGGACCAGCCAGATCACCCTGGCTGAGCCCTGGATAGCGCTGGAGGACAGCGAGCCGCTCGCGCGCACCGTGCTCGCCTTCTGTGTGGATCCGCGCTTCACGCTCCGGGTGGCGGCGCGCGGCGGTGAGCACTTCAACACCCGAGTGAGCTTCCTCGAGAACGCCAAGATGCCCACGGTGACGCTGGGGGACCCTGACTGGGACGAGCACATGACGACCTTGGCGGCGTCGCCCAGCGAGGCCCAGCGCGCGCTGCCGCTCGGGGCGCGCCAGCACCTGGCGCACCTCGGCTTCGCGGGGCACTTGGAGGTGCGCCCCGGGGGCCTCGTGCTGCACTTCGCCGGCACCCTCCCCACCGTGGATCACTACGAGCGGCTGTCACGCATCACGCCGGAGGTGGTGCGTGCGTTTCGCTGAGCGCTCTAGGCGAGCGCCGAGCGGCTCAGTCAGGTCCCCCGCTGCTCCAGCGCTGGGCGCCCCACTCAAGACAGCTACGCAGACTATCTTGGCCCACCGCACGAGGGGGCCGTGACGAGCGCGGTCTCCCGCGTGCTCGTGGTGGAGGACGAGCCGGCGATCAGCGAGTCGGTGAGCTACGCGCTCCGGCGGCACGGCTTCGAGGTGACCACCTGCGCCACCATCGCCGCCGCGGAGCAGGTCACTCAAACCACCCAGGTCGATCTGGTGCTGCTCGACCTGATGCTGCCAGACGGCAGCGGCTTCGACCTGATCGGGCGCCGCCGTCAGGCAGGGGACCTGACGCCCATCATCGTGCTGAGCAGCCGCGACGGCGAGGCCGATCGGGTGGCGGCGCTGGAGACGGGCGCGGACGACTACGTGCCCAAGCCCTTCTCGCCGCGCGAGGTGGTGGCGCGAGTGCGCGCCGTGCTCCGGCGCCACCGCACCGCCGCGCCCGCGCCGAGCGGCCCGCTGCCGCTCAAGGTGGACGAGGCCACGCGCCGCGTGGAGGTGAGCGGCGCACCTGTAGATCACCTCACGCGGGTCGAGTTCGACTTGCTGGCTTCGCTGCTTGAGAGCCCCGGGCGCGTCTACACCCGCGCTCAGCTGATCGACCGCGTGTGGGGCGACGGCTTCGCGATCACCGACCGCACGGTGGATTCCCACGTGAAATCCCTGCGCCGCAAGCTGGCGGAGGCCGGCGGTGAGCCGAGCTTGATCGAGACGGTGCGCGGCGTGGGCTACCGCGTCGGGGAGGGCTCGCGCTGAGCGCGCGAGCCGAGGCTCATGCTGCGCCTGATCATCGTCGCGGCGACGACCATCGGGCTCATCCTGTTCGTCGCGTTCGTCACCAGCCGGCTGGTGAAGAGCCTCAGCCGCGGCATGTCGGTGCGCATGCAGGTGTTCCTGGCGCTGGCCGCCATCGTCGGCAGCTTCGCCTTCGGCCTCGGGTTGATGGTGATCGATCGCGTGGAGGCGCGCGCGGTGCGGTTCGCGACGCAGGCGGCGGAGGACGAAGCGGCGCTCGCCGCCAGCATGCTGGAGGGCGACATGCGGCGCACCGGCACCGGGCTCCGTGGCGTGGTGGAGCGGCTGGAGAGCGAGCGAGCGCGGGGGGGCGAGGTGCGGCTCGAGATCCTCGACGCGCGGGGCGTGCTCCAGTTCCCTGCGGATTCACGGAGCCAGGCGGAGGAGCCCGGCACCGTCCACATGGATCGCGCGCTCAAGAGCGAGGCCGAGCTGGTGGGCTACGTGCGGATCGTGAAGCCGAGCGTGGTCATCCAGCGCATGCTGGCGGACTTCGCACCGCCCGTGCTGGTCATCAGCTTGGTGCTCGGGGCCGCCGCCGCGGTCGCCGCTGCGTGGATCGGCCACACCATCGCGCGCCCCATCGTGGCGCTCACCGAGTTCAGCGAGCGCGTGAGCCGTGGGGAGCGCACCGCGGCGCCGCCGCCCGCCTTCGGGCGCGAGGTGACCAAGCTCACGCGCTCGATCGACTCCATGCGCCGCCAGCTGGAGGGGCGGCCCTTCGTGGAGACCTTCGCTGCCGATCTGAGCCACGAGCTGAAGAACCCCGTGGCCGCCATCCGCGCCAGCGCGGAGGTGCTGGACGAAGAGGGCGCGCTCGAGGAGCCCGAGGAGGCGCGCCGCTTCGTGCGGCGCATCCGCGAGGCGACCGATCGCATCGAGCGCCTGCTGCGCGACCTCTTGAACCTCGCTCAGATCGAGGCGCGCAGCGCGATCGACGAGGAGGTGGTGGACATGAGCGAGCTGGTCACCGCCGCGATCACCGCGCTCGGCGCTGACGCCCGCGTGAAGACCACGCTGTCCAAGGAGGCGAAGGTGCGCGGCGATCAGGCCTGGCTGAGCCGGGCGGTGAGCAACCTGATCCAAAACGCCCTGGTGCACTCGCCGAGCGACAGCGAGATCCACGTGCGGCTCGAGCGCCAGCGCGAGCAGGTGGAGCTGGTGGTGCAGAACACCGGAGAGATCCCGCGGCAGCTCCGGCGCCGCGTGTTCGCGCGCTTCATTACCACACGGGAAGATAGGGGCGGCACCGGGCTCGGGCTCGGCATCGTGCGGGCGGTGGCCGAGGCACACAGCGGGCTGGTGGAGCTCACGGAGCCCGGCCCGCCCACGGTGGAGTTTCGGATGCGCTTGCCGCACGCCGGGCTACGCGACGTCGCGCGCCAGGTGAAGGACAGCATCGCGCGGGGCTGAGCAAGGCGCCGCCGCGCGTGCTCCAAGCGCCGCCGAGGGCCGCTCGAACGGCGCTCGAACGCCGCCGCGTGCCGCCACCTGAGCACAAGCCAGGCGGTGACTGGCCACCGCGCCGCATCGCTTGTGGCTTGTAAGTATTTGTAATTACTGAGCTATTTCGGTGCCCAACCCCCAAACCCTGATCCTCTGGCCACCTGGGCTTCTCCTTCAAACCTCCACACAGGGGCGTGAGGTTCCGCGTCAAGCTGGGTGAGTTCGCTGGCTCAAGAGCCACCGAGCCTTCCTTGGAGCCCTCCTAGTGTGAGGGCCATCATCCGCGAGGCGGCGCGTCCTCCTCGCTCTGGGCCGCGGCGCCAGGCCGCGCCGGGTCGCAAGCATCAAGGCATCATGAAAGTCGTCACCCCCCTGTTCGATCCATCTGTTCGTCCGCGCCACGTCGCCATCATCATGGACGGCAACGGCCGCTGGGCGGAGGCCCGAGGCTTGGAGCGCGCTGAGGGTCACGCGGAGGGCGCCACCGCCGTCCGTGAGGCCGTGCGCACCTGCCGTGAGCAGGGCATCGAGTACCTCACGCTCTACGCGTTCAGCAACGCCAACTGGCAGCGCCCCAGCCTTGAGGTGGAGGCGCTGATGCGGCTCTTGGTGGAGTTCGCGGAGAGCGAGAAGGCGGAGCTGCGTGAGCAGGGCATCCGCGTCAACGTGGTGGGGGAGGTGGAAGACCTGCCCACCCACACGCGCCGCGCGGTGGAGCACGTCATTGACTACTGCGCCGACGGCGAGCGCATGACGCTGAGCCTGGCCCTCAGCTACGGCGGCCGGCAAGACATCGTCAACGCGGCGCGCGCCTTGGCCGTCCGCGCGCGCGCCGGCCTGGTGCTCCCCGAGGAGATCGACGAGTCATTTTTCCACAAGGAAATGACGACGCAGTCGCTGCCCGACGTGGACCTCTTGATCCGCACCGGCGGTGAGGCGCGCCTCAGCGACTTCCTGCTGTTCGAGGCGGCCTACGCCGAGCTGATGTTCCTCCCCGTCATGTGGCCTGACTTCAAAGAAGACCTCTTGATTGACTGCGTCCGCCAGTACGCCACCAAGGAGCGCCGCTTCGGGCGCACCTCCGCCCAGGTGGCAGCGACCGCGGCCACCGCGCGCTGAATCATCAGCTAACCTGACAATACGCTCGTTTTTTTTGGGGGGGGGTTGGTAGCGCCTGAGTCCCCCCCACGGCACAGCAGGCCCCGAGCACGCTGAGCGGCTCACCCTGGGTTGTGCTCAGAGGCCCTCAGCCTCGTGAGCGCCGGGTGGCGCGGCGCAGCCGCCGGGCGAGGCTCCCAGCCTCCACCTTACCCGCCACCACCTCACGCGCGCCGGCGGCGATCAGCGCGTTGATGCTCGCGGTCGGCGCGCTCGGCAAGTGCACCACCACCGCCCGACCCGAGCACCCGCTGAGCCAAGAGGCGGCGCTGGCGGCGTCGGGCGCCGCCAACAGGACGGGCACCTGACCTTGCTCCGAGAACCCGCCCAGGCGCACCCCTTGAGAGGCCAGGCCCACCCGCAGGGTGGCGTCCACCTCCATCCCACCTGGTAAGGTCACCTGCTCAACGCTCAGCTCCTCCGGCTCGAGGTCAGGCGCCGGCTGGATGGGCAGCGTCCCCTCGAGCATCCGCTCGCCGCGCGCGCCGAGGGGCACCTCCCCCTTGCGGTCTGGCGTGAGGCGCCGGTTCGCCTCGGGGCTCACCGCCTGGGCCAGCCGCGCGCGCGTCTCCTCGGCGCTCTGGGGTCGCTTGTGCGCCTTCTTCGCCAGCAGATCGAGCCGCAGCCGCTCGAGCAGCGGCGGCACCGGCTCACCACCGCTCGCCCGCGTCAGGGCCGGCGGCTCAGCGAACATCTGCTTGGAGATCACGTCAATCGGTGAGGTGCCATCGAAGGGCGGGTGCCCCTGGAGCAGCACGGTGAGCAGGCAGCCGAACGCGTAAAGATCCGTCGAGGGGCCCACGGCCAGTGAGCGGCACTGCTCAGGGCTCATGTAGGCGGGTGTCCCGGCGACCGCGTCGCGCTGGGTGAGCGTCGGCTGGTTGTCGCGAGGATCTTCCACGTGGGCGAGGCCAAAATCGCTCACCTTGGCGAGCAGCTCACCGCCCTGGAGCTGGGTGAGCATCACGTTCTCCGGCTTGAGATCGCGGTGCACGATGCCGTGGGCGTGCGCCGCGCTGAGCGCGCTCAAGATTTGATCGCCGAGCAGCTGGACCAAGGAAATGGGCGGCAGCGAGCCCAGCGAGTGGAGCCAACCGTCGAGGTCTTGGCCCTCCACGAACTCCATGACGATGTAAGGCAGCCCCGCGTCGTCCCCGTAGTCGAGCACGCGCACCGCGTTCGGGTGCGCCAGCAAGGAGGCGGCGCGGGCCTCCCGCGCGAAGCGCCGGCGATACACCTCATCGCCTGCCACATTGCGGCGCATCACCTTCACCGCGATGGGTGTGCCCAAGGTCTCGTGCACGCCGCGATACACGACGCCCATGGCGCCCTCACCCAGCACCCCCGTGAGCGTGTACTTATCCGCGAGGCACCGCCCCAAGAGCGGATCGGAGCGATCGGCGCCACGCACGCTGAGCGGCGCTGTGCGCGGCGAGCGCTGGGTCGGCACGCGGGACACGCGCGGGCGAAACGCCTCCGCTGGCGCCGAGGAGAAGCCGCCGAAGCCGCCCGGCTCAGGTGGCGCGGGCGGCACTGAAGAGTAGCCGCCCCACTCGCCGGGCTCGGGGCTGGCGTCCCCGCCTGGGGCCACAGCTGAGCCGCCGCGTCCTGGGAGGCTTGCGTCAGCTGAGCTGACGACCTGGGGCACGCCGCTCAAATCTGGCACCCTGGCTGGGCTGAGGCTCCCGACAGGCACCCTGACTGAGCCGGGGTACGGCGGGATGGTCGGCGGCGCTGACGGTGTGGGGGGGCCAGCGCCCGGGGCCCCTGAATGCGCGCCTGGCCCCTCCGCAAACGGCATGGTGACCCGCTGAGACGGCCGGTTCGCGGTGGGCGGCGGCGCTGAGCGGCCCTGGACCTCGCTGCCCAGCGCTAGGGGAGCGACTGACGGCGGCGCGAGCGTCATCTCGAAGCCGAGGCTCGGCGCCGCCATCGTCGCCGCGCGCCCCTCCGAGGCGCGCTCATCCTCGGGCGGCGGCTCCGCTGGCTCCCCAGCGCGCGGCGGCTCAGAAGCCACGGTAGCCGGCCCCCAGCTGCACCAGCAGCGGGCTATCGAGCTCACTCGTCGGCGCCACGCGCGCGCCCAAGTTCACGAACAGCTCCGCGCCGAGCTCCACGCCCGCGCCCAAGCCGCCCCGCGGCGCGAGCCCGGAGGGCACCTCCGCCTCATCGCCGACCAAGAGCTGCACATCCAGCTGGGCGTAGAGCCGCATCAGCCGCGCCACCTCATAGCCAGCGCCGAACAGCCAGAACGCCTTCATGTCTCCGTGCGGATACGCCTCCACCAGGGGCAGGCGCACCCCCAAGTTGGTGAGCCAGTACAGCTTCCCCACGTCGTGCCCCAGGCTCAGCGCGAGCTCAGCGCTCTCGTGGCTCCGGTCGTCCGTGGGCACCCCCACGCGCGCGCCGAGCCCGAACGAGCCATCGCCCTCGAACGGGGCGAACAGCTCGAGCGAGGCGCCGAGCCAAGCAGCGTTGTCCACCCGCTCGCCGTCGCCGTCGCGCAGCGCGTTCGAGGGCAACAGCGCGTCGAAGCCGAGCTGCGGCCAAGACTCCCCGCGACCCGTGCTGCCGCTCACCTCACCCCACAGCTGCCCCACGCCGCCGCTAGTCATGCCACCTGACACCGCCGCGTGAGCGCGCCGCGCAGGCGACATCAGGCGCGTGCCGAGCGCTGGGTGCATGGGGCGCAGCGGGAGGCTCACCCCGAGCTTTGGGTCCGGCTCCACCAGCTGAAGCAGCGGCGCCGCGCCAGGCGCGTCCCAGGTCGCCTCACCCAGGCGACGACCGCGGTCATCCACCAGCACCAGCGCCAGGTGATCGGCGGACATCGCTGGGAGCCGCGCCACGAAGGCGCCGCCATCACCCGGGTTGAAGGGGGCGCTCGGCAACTCCACGCCCAGCTCACGCCCACCGCGGACAGCCGAGATGACCCGCGCGCGCGGCTTGACGCGGGAGCTGACCGCCTCCGCCTCGATCCCACTGAAGCGCGCGCTCACCTCGAAGCCACCGTCAGCGAGCCGCACGACGACGAGCCCCACCTCCGGGGTGGTGTAGGTCACCTTCACGGAGAGCTCCTGCTCCTCCCCAACCCCCCGAAACCGAAGCACCTGGGGCGTGACGATACCGAAATCGATCGCCTTGGGCGCCGCCAGGAACGGCCCGTCATCTAAACTGACCTGCATCCCCTTGGGCACCTCGAAGCCCACGCTCTGGTAGCGATGGACCGAGAGCTCACCTGAGAGCCCCAGGCCCTGCCCGCCCCTCACCGCGACCACGCTCACCGGCCGCGTCACGCTCGCGATGCCGAGGAAATCATCCACGTCGATGGCGCGCACCCGGAGGTAGTAGCGCCCCACCGGCATATTTTCTGCACGGAAATTACGAATCTCGGCGCCCACCTCCTCGCGCACTAAGATCTCGTGGAACTCAGGATCCGCGCTGAGCTCAACGCGGTAAGCCGAGGCCCGCGGCACCTCAGACCAGGCGCCGCGGATCAGCCCGCCCTGGCCCGTCGGGGCCAGCACCACGATGGGCGAGGTGGCCTCGCGGTAGCTGGGCGGCGGCGGCAGCGGCGCCGGCGCGCTCGGCGCCTTCTGATCGACGAAGGCGGAGCCGTGATCCTTCGGCACCGTCACGCGAGCGCCCCCAGAATGAACGTTCGCCTGACCATCAAAGACGCTCACGGTGGTGCGGCGCTTCTCGCTGTTCTTGCGCACCACGGCGTCGCGGCTCGCGGCGGACACCTGACCACCTCCTGCGACGCCGATCTCCACCTGCTTGCCGGCGATGGCGGCGAGCCCCGCCTGCAGCTCGCCCGACTCGAGCTCCACCGTCAGCTCCTTGGAGCGCGCCACCTGGCTCTGCCGCGCGGTGCCGTAGATCACCACCAGGGTGCGCTCCGAGAGGAAGATGCGCGTACGATCGATGAAGCGGATGTCGGCGCGCGCCTCCTCTCGTGTGTTCACGCTGTAGCGCTGGTGCAGCGACATCCCCGGCGCGGCCGTCTCCCAGCCGCCGCCCGGCGGCTTGGCGCGCACCTCAGGCTTAACGGACTGCACGTGCGCCGTCGCCAGGCTGGTGACCTCCGCTGGGACGACCAGGGTCATGCCCGTCTTGAGCACCAGGCTGCCGCCTCGACATTGGACCCCGGAGTAGCGCTCAATGAGGTGGGCGTGGCGCGCCGCGCCGTACAGGGCCACCGCGATGTCACCGCAGGTCTCGTCCTCACTCACTGTCCACTGGATGACGCGCTCGGGGTAACCTGGCGTCTTGGGCTTGGCATACCCAGTGCTTCCCATACTGAGCCATGCCAAACCCCCAACCAAGGCCCCCAGCGCGAGGGACTGTGACCTACCGCGCCCTGGCCGGCGACCTGCGCCGAGGCCCTGGCTGGGGTATACGGTGCGCTCCTGTGCTGGAGAGGCGCCTTGGGGGCTCACGCTGCCAACGTCCCACGCGACCGCGCGGATCCACTCGGTGCGCTGCTTACTACGAATACTCATGATGACTAAGTGTCTCGCCGGGTTGCGGCTCAAGCCGTGGCTGCTCGCTCTCGGGCTCGCCCTGACTCTACTCTCAACGAAGCCGAGCGCCGCTCAAAGTGACCTCGCCCTCGATCGGTATGAACCGGCGCCTGCCGGCCAGACTGGATTTGCAAGCGTTGCGCCACACTCGGGGGGGCACCTCTTACCCAGCTTCGGTGCGACCCTGAGCTACGCGCGGCGACCGCTTGAGCTGGTCGGCTCGGACAGCTCAAGGCTGGTCGTGGATCATCAGCTCACGGCGCACCTCGGGGTGAGCCTAGCGCTCTTCGAGCGGCTCGTACTCGACGTCAACTTGCCCGCAACGCTGAGCCAAGGAGGGCAGAGCCCGAGCGAGGCGCCGTCGCTGACTGCCCCAGAAGAAGCCACCTTGAATGACGTGCGCCTGGGCGCGCAGCTGCGCGTCCTGGATGGCCCCATCGCGGCGGCGCTCGGGGTGCGCGTGTGGGCGCCTACGGGTGATGACGACGCGTACACCTCCACAGGTGAGGTGCGTTATGAGCCCTACGTGACGGTGGGGGGGCGTCTCGACTCGATTCAGTTCGCCGCCCACGTGGGGCGCAAGCGACAACCCGCGGGCTCAGGACTACAGCACACGGCGGGGAGCGAGCTCATCAGCACCGCGGGTGTTTGGTGGGTTGGCGAGCGCTGGTCGGCGGGGCCTGAGCTCGCGTTAGCGACCGCAGCCAATGGGCGCACGCGCGCCTTCTCGGAGATCGGCACCGCCGTGGAAGTGCTCCTCGGCGGGCGCTATGAAATCATCCCCGATCTACACGCCGGCGCGGCGCTCGGGCCCGGCCTGAGCCGCGCCATCGGCACGCCACAGTACCGCGCGCTGCTGAACGTCACCTGGGCGCCAGGCGGCTCGGCGCCTGAGCGGGTCGCGTGCGGGCAGGATGAGGCGCGCCGCGCAGCAGCGCTCGATGACGCGGAGCGCATGCACCCCGCGCTCGCCGCGGTGGCTGACGATCGCGATTTGGACGGCGTGCTGGACGCAGAGGACGCCTGCCCTGACACCCCCGGTGAGCGCAGCCCCCAAGGGGCGAAGCCCGGCTGCCCTCCCGATCGCGATCAAGACGGCGTGGAGGACGCGCTGGACGCCTGCCCCGACACCCCTGGCGTCACCAACCTCGATCCGAAGTTGAACGGCTGCCCGCTCGACACCGACGGCGACGGCATCATCGACAGTGAGGATGCCTGCCCAGGTGAAGCAGGCCCGAAGCATGAGGACCCGAAGCTGCACGGCTGCCCGCCCTCCGTGCGCGTGGAGGGCAAGCAAATCGTGATCTTGGAGCAGGTGCGCTTCGCCACCGGCAGCCACGTGATCCTCCCGGAGAGCTTCCCGCTCTTGAAGCAGGTGGCGGACGTGCTGCAAGGCCACCCGGACATCGCTCGGGTGGCGGTGGACGGCCACACCGACAACGTGGGGCAGCTGAACAAGAACCTCACGCTGTCACGCCAGCGGGCCGCGGCGGTGCTGAGGCACCTGGTGGAGCAAGGCGTGGACGAGCGGCGCCTGGAGGCGCGCGGCTTCGGTCCGCGGCGACCGATCGAGCCGAACACCACCGCGGAGGGGCGCGCCAAGAACCGCCGCGTCGAGTTCCAGATCTTGAAGCGGACCGAGCTCGGCGAGCGCGGCTGGCGTGACGGCGGCGCCGAAGACGCGAAGTCCGATGAGTGACCCCCATGGGAGCGCGCCCGTGAGCCCACCTGACGATGCGTCGGCCGGGCTCGCGCCGCAGCCTCGCGCCGTGGGCGCACCCACGAAGCGGCGGGGCGGCGTCTCCCTCAGCCTCAAGCTCGCGCTGCTGCTCGCCGTGGTGGCGCTGGTGCCGACCGCGCTCGCGAGCCAGCTGCTGCTGTCGGTCAACCGCGAGGCGGTGCAGAGCAGCGAGCGCCAGCTGCAGACCGCGGTGGTCGCTGAGGTCACCGGGCTCACCACGCGCAGCCTGGAGCGCGGTGAGCGCGATCTGCGCACCATCGCCCTCGTCGTCTCACGCGCCGCAGCGGACCCCGCGCTGCTCCAGGGTGCGCTCGCGCCGGTGCTGGAGACCAGCCACGATCTGAGCGGCGTGCGCCTGGAGGTGCCGAGCGCCAAGGTGAGCACGCCGCTCTCACAAGAGAAGGGCGGCGCGGCGCCGCCTGAGTCGAGCGAGGCCCTACGCAAGGCGGCGGACGAGCATGGGGTCGCCTTCGCGGTCCTGGGCGGCGAGCCCATCCTGGTGGTCCCGGTGCCGCAGGCGCCCGGCGGCGCTCAGGGGGCCCGCGCCTACGTCACCGCGCGGGTCGACCTCACGGCGCTGCGCGAGCAGCTTCAAATCCTAGCGGAAATGCGCTTTGAGGGCGCCAGCGCGCGGCTGCTGTTGGTGGATCGCGACCGTCAGGTGATCGCCGAGCACGGCACGGGGCTCGGCCCCGGCGTGGACGCCAGCGTGCTGCCGGTGTGGGCGCCGCTCAGCCAGCACCGCGCGGGCCTCACGCGGGTCGGCGTGGTGGAGGAGTTTCAGGCAGAGGGCGAGGCTTGGGTGGGCGGCCTCGAGACGGTGCCCGACGTGGGCTGGACGGCGGCGGTGTGGCGCCCCCAAGCGGAGGCCTATCAGAGCCTCACCCGCATGCGACAGCGCGGCATCTTGGTGAGCACCGCGGCGGCGCTGGTGGCGCTCGCGCTGGGGCTCGCGGGCGGCACCGCCCTGGCGCACCCCATCCAGCGCCTCGTGGCGCAGACCAGCCACATCGCGCAGCGCGCCTGGCGCCGCCTAGCCCCGCCAGACCAGCGCGGGGACGAGCTCGGCCAGCTGTCTCGCTCCATCCACCACATGGCCGAGGAGCTCGAGGCGAGCGAGCTACAAATCGCGCAAGACGCCAAGCTGCGCGGCGATCTTGGGCGCTTCCTCAGCGCGGAGCTGGTGGAGTCCATCGTGCGCGGGGAGCACTCCCTGGCCCTCGGGGGACAGCGGCGCGAGGTCTCCGTGCTGTTCGCGGACGTCGTCGCGTTCACGCCGCTCGCAGAGAGCAAGAGCGCCGAGGAGGTGGTGAAGCTCTTGAACGATCTCTTCAGCGTGCTCACCGAGATCGTGTTCCGCCACCAGGGCACCGTCGATAAGTTCATCGGCGACTGCATCATGGCGGTGTGGGGCGCGCCGGTGGCTCAGGAAGATCACGCTGACCGAGCGCTGCTCGCAGCGGAGGACATGATGCACTTCCTTGAGACCGCGAACCTCGACTGGAAGGATCGCTACGGCGTTGAAATTCGCCTCGGCGTTGGCATCAACTCGGGTGAGGCCATCGTCGGCAACATCGGCAGCGACAAGCGCATGGAGTACACCGTGATCGGCGACGTGGTGAACGTGGCCGCGCGCCTCGAGTCAGTCGCCAGGCCGAATCAGGTATTGGTCGCGAGCGCCACGGCCGAGCGCACGAGCGACACCTCCTTGCTCACGGCGCTAGGGGAGCAGAACCTCACGGGGAGGGACCGCCCGGTGCAGGTGTTTGAGCTGCGGTGGCAGTAGGGGGCGGCGCGGCGGCACCTAGGGCGACAAGCGGTGGCTTGGGCGAGGGCGGCTGGTGGGCAGCCGACTCAGCGAGCGCGGTGCCAAACCCCCAAAACCAAACGCCCAGCGTGGGCACTGCCTGGCCACGGCTCAGGCGCCGATCACAGCTAAGTCAGGATAACTAATCAATAGCGCTCAGCTGCGACCGTCGATCACCACGGCCACGCGCCACACCCCCTGCTCACGAGCCAACGCGATCACGGTGTTCGGCCCTAACCCGCGTGGCATCGTGCGCTCGCTGGGGATGCGACGTCGCCCAGCGGTCGCCTCGCACAGCCAGCATGCCATCAGCTCGACCTCGAGCGCGCCCGTCACCACCTGCCGGAGCACCATCCGCAACCTTCGGGAGGCGGACGCCAAGCGGCGTGCCGTCGGTGGGGTGCGCCAGCCACCTCCGGGCTTCCAGGCTCAGCCTGGCTTCGGAAGACCACACAGCCCGGACCTGTACGACCCCGACCTGACCGTCTTTCCGGAGAAGGTCCGGCGACTAGCCGAGAAGCGACTAGCAACGCGGAACCGTGAGCTTCCCCTTCACGTGATCGACGAGCCGATCTTGCCCAGCGATGGGGAGCTAGCGTGGCACGAGAAACCAAGGGTTGGCGAGGGATCGATAGACGAGGGAGGGGCACCCCACGGCTATGGCAAGGAGCGTGACATAGCGCTCGACCTCGCATCGGAGGGCAACCGGGTGGCGGCACAGCCTGTGCGCGAGGGGTACAAGGTCAAGAGCTGGGATACTCACGTCAACGACCAGCGGGTTGAGTTCAAGACCCCGAACTCGTCAAAGATCTCTCGGTGGGCAAGAGACGGGTACGAGGCACAGCTTCAGGCGGATCAGATCGTGCTTGACTTGCGGATCGTCGGGGCCACCCTTGATGAGGCAAGGGAAGTCGTCAACAAGATCCGGAGATCGAACAGGGACTCAGGGAGAGACATTGAGAGCACGGCCCGCTTCATTCGCATCCTTGGGCTTGACTTCAATCGCACCTGGCCAGTGAGAAGACCATGGGTGAAACGTCGGAAATCTGGTTCAGGTTCGGGCGCCCCGCAGAAGAAGCGGTGAGCGAGGTTGCGCGCGTACTGGGCGTCGACTTTGATCGAGCCGGAGCGGAGTGGAAGTCTGGCCGCGAAGAACAACACCTACTGCTCTTCCGGAGCAGCGAGGTTGAGACGAGCTTCTTCGTGGATGACGGGGAAGAGCCATGGGCCAACTCCGACTTCCTGCTCCGCTACCATGGCGGCTCAGGGAACGCGCCGGCCGCGCGAGTAGACTTTGAGCGACTGAAGACGCTTGGCGTGCCGATGACGCTGAGCATCGACTCCGGGGACACCGAAGCGAGCTTCACCCCCGCGCTCGACCTCCCGCCCGACACCGAGCGAGCCCCCGAGCACCCGGCTCACCCGCAGGCCTGAAGCCTGCCTGACCACCGCGAGCGCCGCCCTCCCGCGGCGCCGCACCATCATGACCTGAGGAGGTCTGCATGGCTTACATCCTCGCTCTGCGAGACGATGGGAGCCCGCCCACGGAGTTCATGATCTGGCCGTCCGGCTGGGTCGAGACCTCCAAGGGCCGGTTCCTGTTCGACAGCAAGGCTGCCGAGTCGGTGATGGCCGACTTCGAGAAGCACGGCAACGAGCTGCCGCTCGACTACGCCCACGCGATGGTGGCGCCCGGAGCGGGTGACCCCGCGCTCGAGCACCGCGCCGCCGGCTGGTTCCGCCTCGAGGTGCGCGACGGCGCGCTCTGGGCGGTGGACGTCCGCTGGACAAGCGCAGCCTCCAAGGCGCTCTCGGAGAAGGAGTGGCGCTACTTCTCGCCGGCCTTCGAGGTCGGGCCCGAGCGGCGCATCAGCCGCCTCATCAACGTCGCCCTGACGAACCTACCCGCGACCTACGGCATGACGCCTCTGGTCGCCTCTGCAACCCCGGAGCAAACCATCATGAACCCTGCCCTCCTGCTAGCGCTCGGCTTGAGCGCGACGGCGAGCGAAGCTGAGGCGCTCGAGCGCGCCGGCAAGCTCGCCATGTTCGAGCGAGAGGTCCTCGAGACCCTCTCTCAGAACCATGGGCTCCCTGGAGCCTTCGAGCTCTCGCACCAAGGCGCGCAGCGGCGCGGTGGAGTCGCCGATCACGAGCCGCTCATCGACCTCGACTGGGAGCAGGTCCAGCCCGTAGACAGGCCCCACGAGCCGAGCCGTGGCTTCAACGCGGGGCACGGCGCTCGCGACCACCCGCTTCGGGACCAGCACCGTGCGACGACTCAAGCTGCTGAGCGTTGCCTTCACCTGGCGCGTGCCCTCTTCACTGAGGCCCTCCTCACTGCTCTGACCTGGCGTCAGCAAAAACAAGTGCGGGCTGAGCAGTGCCGGGAGATCGCGAGCCGTGTCGCTCTGGGGTTCCATCAGGCGAAGCAGAGCAAGCCGCGTGCCGGTGCGGATCCACCGAGAGGCTCACGGGCCGGTCAGCTTCCGCGATCGCGATTAGACAGATTCATGAATCATTTCATGCAGTTAGAGGTGGGACGCTGGACGCGGCGGGGTCGCCTCGAGACCACGACTGTAGGCAAGCGCCAACAGTGGGCGCGCGTGATATACGGGTCCCGTGAGTATCAACGCCACCTCCCGCCTGGAGCGCTCCAAGCAGCTCGAAATCGAGACGCTGGCGGTCGAGGTCATTGAAGGAGCGGACGCTGGCCTTCGTGTCGACGCCGACTCAGAAGAGCTCACGGTCGGCACCGCGGCCAACAACGACCTTGAGCTGACAGATCCGACCGTCTCCGGGTACCACCTGGAGCTCCGGCAAGGTGAAGACGGCATTCACCTCACCGACCTCGGCTCCACCAACGGCACCTTCGTCGGTGGCGTGCGGCTGCGCCAAGGCGTGATCCCTCCGGGCACCACCCTCAAGCTGGGGCGCACGAGCCTCAAGGTGGTGGACGGCACCTCGGCGCTGGTGGAGGTCCACACCCAGAACCACCTCGGCGATCTGTTCGGGCAAAACGAGGCGATGCGCCGCGTGATGGCCAAGGTGCAGCGGGTGGCGCGCGCGCAGGTGCCGGTGCTGGTGATCGGCGAGTCGGGCACCGGCAAGGAGCTCGTGGCGCGCGCCCTGCACGACGAGAGCGATCGGAGCCAAGGGCCCTTCGTCACCGTGGACTGCGGCGCGCTGGCGCCCAACCTGGTCGCGAGCGAGCTGTTCGGCCACGAGCGAGGCGCCTTCACGGGGGCTGAGCGGCAGCACATCGGCGCCTTCGAGCGCGCCAGTGGCGGCACGCTGTTCCTCGACGAAATCGGCGAGCTCCCGCTCGATCTGCAGCCGCAGCTCTTGGGCGCGCTGGAGCGGCGGCGCTTCACCCGCGTGGGCGGCCGTCAGGAGGTCAGCGTGGACGTGCGGGTGCTGTGCGCCACCAACCGCGACCTACGTGAAGAGGTCAACGTCGGTAGTTTCCGTATGGATTTGTACTACCGGGTGGGGGTGGTGGTGCTGAGGTTGCCCCCGCTGCGTGAGCGGCTCGACGACCTGCCGCTGCTCATCGGGCACTTCCTGCGCGAGGCGGGCCACGTCGGGCGCACAGAAGAGGTGGCGCCTGAGCACGTGCTGAGCGAGCTGCGGCGCCACTCTTGGCCCGGCAACGTGCGCGAGCTACGTAACTGGGTGGAGGCGACGCTCGCCATGGGCGAGGCGCAGGAGCTGTTTGAGCACGACGAGGTGCGGTCCAACCCCGCGAGCTTCGACCGGGTGCTCGACCTACCCTACAAAGACGCGCGGGGCTTGGTGCTGCAAGACTTCGAGGCGCAGTACGTGCGCCACCTGTTCGAGAAGTCGCGGGGCAACGTCACCCACGCGGCGCGCAACGCCCGGATGGATCGCTCCTATTTGATCAAGCTGCTGCAGCGCCACGGCGTGAAGTAGCTTCGCCCGCTGCGTGACGCAGGCACGCGGCGAGCGCGTGAGCTGTGCCCGGCTCAACAGCTGCGCCGACTATTTGCGTGCTCAGCACGTTCACGGTGCCGCGGAGCGCGATCCCAATGCTGTGCGTGGGGTGCGCTAGGCGCACGACGTGGAGCTTGTAGTGACGCGCGCTGACGGATACCTCGATGGTGCCGAAGTGGCCGCTCACGCTCGCGCCGAGCCCAAAGCGCTCATAGCCAAGCCACCCGCCGCCGGGAGGTGCACCGGGAGCGCCAGCCACCGCCTGCTCGAGCCAAGCCGCCACTTGTGACGCCTCATCCGGCGTGAGCCGAATCGGCATCGCGCTCAAGTACGCGGGGCCACTCGCGGCAAGCTCAAGCCCGACCGCTGCCTGCGTGTCCGCCTGAACCGCGACCACCCGGAACGTCTGCTTCACGAGGGCCTTCGGGAGCGTCGGGAACTCCCCATAGGTGTGCACCACGCGGCCTTCCATCAGCCCGCCGCTGACGCTGCCGTAACGGAGCGGGTTCGAGGCGCTCCTGATGACGAAGAACAGGACGACCGCCCCGAGGCCTCCGATGACGAGCGTGACCGCGAGGAGTAACACCAAGGTCATCGCCCTGACCTACCACGCTACCGGGGCCACTCTCCCCTAAACCCCGGACTGAATAGGCTGCATTGCAGGCGCGCTCGACCAACGACTGGGCGCCGAGCAAGGGGGGCCTGGGGGTTGGGCACCGCGCTTCAAGGCGGCGTCAAGGCTCCCCCCACGTCAAGTCACGCCGCTCTACTCGGTGAGCGCCGGGGCAGAGCGCGCTTCACGCATGCTCTACTCTGTGAGCGCCGGGGCGCAGCGCGCTTCACGCCGCTCTACTCTGTGAGCGCCGGGCGCAGCGCGCTTCACGCATGCTCTACTCTGTGGGCGCCGGGGCGCAGCGCGCTTCACGCGCCGCGCCCCTTCATCAACGCGCTCAGGAGCGGCGGCGACGGCGCCACAGCGCGGTGAGCCCGAGAGCCCCCAACGCCAAGGCGAACGGCGCCTGCTTCGACTCCCCTGCGGGCACCGCGCAAGAGCAGCCCCCACCCTCAATGGAGAAGCCAGGGACGCCACCGGTCGCCGCAGCTCCCGCTGTGCCGCCCGAGGCTGCCGCGCCTGCGGTGCCACCGCTCGCCGCGGCTCCGCCGACACCACCGGCGCCTGCCAGCGAGCCGCCAGCGCCTGCCAGTGAGCCGCCAGCGCCTGCCAGTGAGCCGCCAGCGCCTGCCAGCGAACCGCCAGCACCCGCGATGCCGCCCGCACCACCGATGCCACCAGCGCCTGCCAGCGAGCCGCCCACGCCGCCGCTGCCCGCGGCACCACCTGAGCCTGCGACGCCACCTGCGCCTGCGGTACCTGCGGTACCTGCGGTACCTGCGGCACCCGCAGCACCTGCGGCACCGCCGGTCCCACCCGCGCCGCCTGTGCCGCCACAGGTGCCTGCGCCGGTTGGGCACTCGCACTCAAACGAAGTCAGGTTACATGACGGTTCACTGGCCGGGCAGTGCGCGTCCGTCAGGCACTCCACGCACACGACGGGGACGTGAGTCGTCGCGCAGTGAGGGTGCGACCGGGGGCAGTCTGCGTCCGTGTCACACTCAGCGATGTCCACGTCGGTCGGCTGGGAGCCAGGGTCCCCTGAGCCGTCCGTGGGCTGGGTGTCTTCAGGGGCGCCTTGATCGCCCTCGAAGGTGACGAAGGCCTGGTTCGAGAGCGTCCCCGTGGCGTCGTCGTTGACCCTCACGCGGAAGCGCACGCTGCTACGCTCGTTGATCGCGAGCCGGCCCCCGGTGGTGCCGTTGGCACCGGTACCGACACGAACGGTCACGGTGCGCGTGGCGGCGTCATACTCGCCCTGGTCGCTGTCCGCCGGGTCCGTCTTGGCTCCGGCGTTCGGCCCCGTCACCACCTCGATGGAGCCTGGGACGTAGGTGACGCCCACCGGGAGCACGTCAGACATCCGAACGTTGATGGCGGCGTCATTGCCAGCGTTCCTGACATCGATGGTGTACTCGAGGATGTCGCCGCGGCGCACGTTGCCGCCGTTCAGGTCCGTCACCGTCTTGGTGGAGAACGTGAAGTCTGGCTTGTAGGTGGAGATCGAAGTGACGAAGGCGCCCAAGTAGTAGGTGTCCTGAGTGCTGGACGCGCGGATGTCAGCCGCCGTCTGGCCACGCGTGACGCGGCCCGTGATGTCGACGATGTCGAGATCGTAGCCGCCCATGCTTCGGAGGCCGCCGGTCAGCTGCGGCAAGTCGCCCACCACGCTGACGGCGCTCCCCGCTGCGGTGCGTGAGCTGTTGAAGAAGTTCGTCAGCGTGCCCACCCCGTCGGTCAGGCGGTCCGCGTTGCCGAGCGGCGCGGTGCCGAACAGCAGCGAGTCGCCGTCGATCTCACCATCCCCCTCGTAAGCCACCACGCCCAGCTTGGCGTCGAAGCCTGCGTTGGGGACCAAGAAGCCGTCTAGCTGGGCGTTCGCCGGGTTGCCATTCGACACGAGGTGCAGCCCGTCGAACACCACCAGGTTCCGCGTGGGATGAGCGGGGTGACGGAAGAGCACCACCAGCGTCCAGGCCGCGAAGTTCACCTCATCGGTCTGGTTGCGAAAATCCGTCACGTTGAAGCCGCCGACTCGGTAGGCACCCGAGCCATGCGCGGCCACCAAGGCGGTCACGTCCGCCACCGACTGGTAGTAGTTGCCCTCCGTCAGGGTGCGGACGGCGGTCACCTCCTCCGAGAAGCCACCGGGGCGCTCGAACATCGCAGTGTCATCCGGCGCACCCTCCGCCACCCCGAGCCGCAGCAAAGGATGCGAGGCATCGACGAGCGTCTGCTGTCCTTCGATTTTCGCCACAGCCTGCCGCAGACGGTGCAGCGTGGCCGGCGCGCCGGCGGCCATGCTCCCTCTCCATTGTTCATGATATG
>CAYQAC010000001.1:105660-106390 GCA_964415255.1 uncultured Polyangiaceae bacterium
GGGGCGCTCGAACATCGCGGTGTCATCCGGCGCACCCTTCGCCGCCCAGTAGAGCAGCGCGTGGGAGATGGCGGCGCCGTTCGGCACCTGGAGGATAGCCGTGCTGCGCGCGTTGGCTGGCGTGATGGCGGTGGACGCCGTGGCTGAGGTGGCGTTCGGATCCTGCGAACGCCAGAACACGTCAGGCCCACTGTCCTGTAGCGTGAGGAACCCAGTGATGCTCGAGCAGGTGCCCACGGTGCCGACCACTGGGTTCGGTGTCGCGGTACGGCAGTCGTAGCCGAGCGTGTTGCCGATCATCACGAAGTCCCCGCGTTGATCGACCTCGAGCCGCTTCTCAATCGGCGCCGCCGTAGCGGCCCCGGCGAGCAGCACCCCACCCAAGGTGGTCAGCGCGGTGAGTAACACCCCGCCGCGGACCACTGACCCTCTGAGCTTCATTTGCCTGTTCATCGCTCCTCCACCTTCAGCTTGGAACCGGCCTTCACCTTGACGATGTGGAACTCCACGCGCCGGTTGTTCTGGCGACCCTCTTCCGTGTCGTTCGTGTCGATCGGCTTCTCCTGACCGAAGCCCTTCGAAGCCAAGCGGCTCTGAGCCACCCCGTTCTTCGCTAGCCAACGCACCACAGACGCTGCTCGGCGACCGCTCAGCGCCTTGTTGTAAGCAGCAGCGCCCTTCGAGTCCGTGTGACCCTCAATGCTGATCTGCTCAATGTCGGGGTTCTCCT
>CAYQAC010000002.1:0-103114 GCA_964415255.1 uncultured Polyangiaceae bacterium
TCGCTAGGACAGCATCCTCATGAATGGGGTAGACAACTCCATTGACACACACCGCTGGCATCCATGCCACCACGGAGCTCATCGCAGGAGGCCCAGATTGAGGAGTAAAGGTCAGACTTCTTGACGGCCATCAGCGCGGGTCCTTGTGGTTCTTACGCTCGTGCTAGGCGCCACGCAGGCGCTCCTTCGCAGGTTGCCCCAAAGCGCGGTGCCGTCCAACCCCCAAACCCCTGGGCCCTGATCTCTAGGTAGTCAGGGCTCCTGTATTTTGCGACTCGATGCGCTGGGGCTCGACGCATGGACAAACACGCGTGGTCTCGATGAAGGCTTGGACGCTGGCGAGGAGCGCGTCCTCCTCGGCTTCACCGCTCGCCATGGCCGCCCTCCAGGCTGCGGGTGATCTCCTCCAGACGCGCCTTTAGCTCCTCCTTGGAGGGCAGGTACAACTGGTACTTGGAAGCGAAGATGTTCTCGCCCTCGGGCAGCGTCAGCTCGACGAGCGCGTCGCTCTTATCGTGGCAGAGCACGATGCCCACAGTCGGTAGCTCGTCCGTTAGCTTGACGTGCCGGTCGTAGTAGTGGACGTACATCTGCATCTGCCCGAGATCCTGGTGCGCGAGCCTGCCGCGCTTGAGATCGATGAGCACGTAGCAGCGCAGCAGGCGGTTGTAGAACACCAGGTCGATGCGGAAGTGGTCGTTGTCGAAGGTGAACCGCTTCTGCCGAGCCTCGAACAGAAAGCCCTTGCCCAGCTCCAGCAGGAACGCCTGGAGTTTGTCGATGATGGCCGACTCGAGGTCGTCTTCGGAGTACTGGGGGTGCTCGTCCAGGTCGAGAAACTCCAGTACGAGCGGGTTCTTGACCAGATCGGCGGCGTGGGCCACCACCTGCCCCTCCGTAGCCAGGCGCCGGATCTCGTCCTTGTCGCGCGAGAGTGCAAGGCGCTCGTAGAGCGAGCTGTCGATCTGCCTCCGCAGCTCGCGTACCGCCCACTGGTTCTGTAGAAGCGTCGCTCATCGGCATGGTCGATGGTCAGCAGCTCCAGATAGTGGGACCAGCCGAGCGGGAAGGCGTTCACCAGCGACGCAATGAGCTGGGGGCCGAGCGTTAGCGTGGGAGATGTCACCGACGCTGTCGGTGCGATCTCAGGCGTTGAAGATTCCGCCGACGCTGTCGGCCGAATCTCCAGGACGCGAAGCACCTCGGGATGAGCCAGGTAGAACTGGCGGAACTTCAGCAGGTTGCGCTCGGAACAGCCCCGCATCCCCCGCGCCTTCAGGCGAGTGGCCAGGTCTTTCATCACTCCCTTGCCGTACACCTCAGCGCGCGTGGCGCCCGCCCGCTCGAACTCCTCAATGTACCAGCCAAACAGCCAGTTTCGCGCGACCAGCGCGCCGTCGATCTGGCGCGCTGCGTGGCGCTGGAGCCCCTCATGGGTGTGCAGGAGCAGGGTGGCAAGCTGATCGAGTGGCGCCTCGTCGGTCATGGCCCGAGCCCCATCATACCTCCACGGAGTTCGTCACAGGAGGCCCAGATTGAGGAGTAGAGGTCAGACTTCTTGACGGCCATCAGCGCTGTTCCTTGTGGTTCTTACGCGGTGTCTGGCCCGGCGGGCTCCGGGGCCGCGACTTGAGGCGGCTCCTCTTCGTTGAAGTCGGAGTCGACGCGGGGCGCTTCGTCCGTGCGGCTCTCGCCGCTCTTGTCGAGCGCGAACTTGAACAGCACGGGGCCGACGCACTCGTTGATGGCCACCATCGCCACCGCGAGCGCCGCGAAGCCCTCCCCCACCGACGGGAAGGTGCGCTGAATCATGGTGGCGACGCCCAGCGCGAGCCCCGCCTGAGACACCAAGCTGGACCAACCCCACTTCTTGACGCTGGGGATGTCCCGCGCCAGCCGGCTGCCTGCGCGCGCCGCACCCCAGGTGGCCAGCGCCCGCGCGCCCGCCAAGGTGAGCGCCACCGGCCACATGTCGGCCAAGAGCGGGAGCGCCAGGTGCGCCCCGGCGGTCGCGAAGAACACCACGTAGACGATGCCGCCCGCGCGCTCCACCGCCGTGAGCAGCTTGCCGCCCTGCTGCGAGAAGTTCTGCACGAAGAAGCCCGCCGAGAGGAAGGTGAGCAGCGGATCGAAGTGGATGTAGCGGAGCGCCTCCGTGAAGCCGAAGCCGAGCGCCAACAGCACGAGCAGCAGCTGGCGCCCCACCAGGCGAATGTACGCGGCGAGCACCACCCCGAGCGTGGTCCCCAGCGCGATGCTCCCGAAGATCTCGTGACCCAGCGCGGAGAACGCGTCCGCGCTGAACTCGGCGCCGGGCAAGATCAGCGGGCGCGCGATCATCATGCCGATGGCGAGCATCACCACCACCACCACGTCGGAGGCCATGATGAACGCCAGCGAGAACTCCGCGATCGGCCCCTTCGCGCGCGTCTGCGCCAAGATGCCGAGGCACGCCGAGGGGCTGCGCGTCACCGACAGAATGCCCCATAAAAGCGCGAGGCCGAACAGCGGCCCGAACGGCAGCTCACGGGCGAACGGCACGTACGGCGCGCAGGCGATGAACACCGCCGTGGACACCACCAGGACGATCACCGCCTGCGTCAGCGTCGCGTAGCCGAGGCTCTTGGCGGTGCGGCGTAAGAGGTCAGCCTTCAGCTCGGCGCCACCAGCGAGGGCGATCAACGCCAGCGCCAGGGTGTTGATCGGGCTCAGGCGGTTCACGGTGTCGTGATCCACCAGGTGCAGCACGTAAGGGCCCGCCAAGATCCCAGCGAACAGGTAAGCTGACAAGTGCGGCGGGCCGATCGGCTCGAGCAGCTCGGACAGCAGCGTCCCCGCCAACAGGAGCAAGCCCACCGCGGCGATCACGGCGACGCTGCTGTTCACCTCGGGGAGCGCGCGGGTGGCGCCGTAGGTGAGCCCCACCGCCACCAAGAGCGCCACCGCCTGGATGACGCGGGCGATCGGCCCCTTGGGCGCCGCTGACGAGTGTCCGCCGCTCATGACCGCTCCTCTCCTTCGATCGCCACGCTGGGCTGCTGCGGGGCGCTGGGCTCCTCGGGTGGCTCCTCCGTGACCCCCGAGGTGCGAGAGCGCCGCGGCGGCGCCTCGTCGATGGCGAGCGAGGCCTCGCGGATCTCCCCCGCCGCGTGCAGGCCGCGCCGGAGCGACGCCGGGCCGATCAGCTCGCCTACCAGGGCGCTCACCGTGGCGGCCAGCAGCCCCGCCTCACCTATTTCCCCTGGGAAATAAATATAGAACAGGATGCCCACCGCGATTGACAGTGCTCCTGACGAACACGTGGTCAGGCCGATCCACGGCCCCACCACGCGGCTCGGCTTGGACACCGCGAGCAGCCCGAACCCCGCCACCACCCGCATCACCAAGCGGGCGACCAAGCCCAGGGCGATGAGGACGCCCATCTGCCAGGTCATCTCGAGGTCAATCAGCGTCCCCGCGACCACCAGCATCGGGAGCAGCACCGGGCGCTCCGTCGCCCCCACCATCTCGCGCAGCGCCTTGCGGTGCTTGGTGGTGCCGACCAGCGTCACCCCGAAGGTGAACATCATCGCCATCGGCGAGAGCTCGAGGCGCGCCGCGAGCCCGATGCCAAGCACCGCGGCGCCGAGCATCAGGCCCCAGGTCTCGTCGCGCCGGAACTCACGCCCGAGCAGGAGCGCCGTGATGAGGCCGAGCAGCACGCCGATGCCCAGGGTGACGCCGATGGTGACGGCGAAGTCCCACGGCAGCGCGCGCGGCGCCATCGCCAGCACCACGGCCGTCGCCAGCAGCGGCAGGGCGTCATCTGTATCGGAAATATCCGCGAGCAAATGGGAGACGGGCCCATCGGCGCCGTAGCGCTCCACCACCCAGCGCACCGCGTGGCGCGTCGTCTCCGAGAGGCAGACGGCGAGCACCAGCGCGAGCGGGATGAGCCCCGCCTGGTGCGGCCCCGCGATCTGGCTGCCGACCAGGTAGATCACCGTGAACACGAAGCCGGCCACCACGAGCGACGTCCCCACCCCAATCGCCACGCTGCCGCGATACGTCCGCCGCTCCCCCACCACGCCGTAATCCACCCCCAGGCCCACCCCGAGCCAGCCGAGCGCCGCCAAGAGCAGCGGCTCGAAGCTCAGCACGAGCTCACGCGGCGCCAAATCGAGCAGGTGCGGACCAAACACGAAGCCGAGCAGCACGAACTCCACCCCGGAGGGCAAGCCGTAGCCGCGCAGCGCGCGACCGCCCACCAGCATGCTGCCGGTGTAGGCCAGCACCAAGAGGCCGAGCAGCAGCCAGATGCCGCTCACGCGCTGCCCCCCAAGGGAAGGTTCGCCTTCTCCAAGGCATCCGCCACCTCACAGCGCAGGCGGTGCGCGTCCCCCGGCGAGCGCGCGGAGACCGACACACGATACCGCGCGCCGCCACCGCTCACGTCGAGCAGCTCCACCTTGGGCTCAATCCCGATGCGGGTCGCGGCGCTGTCGAGCAACTTGAGCGCCTCGTCTCGCGACGCGCCCGGAGCGAGCGTGATCTCCATCATCACTCGGGGCCGCGACCCAAGCAGCCGAAGCGGCTTCACCAAGGTGAGCAAGTGCGGCACGCGGGAGCGCACCGACGCGCTGTCTTCGAGCTCCACGTCGAGCAGGGTGATCTTCACCACGCGCCCCGTCTCGCTCCCGAACTCCACAAAATCCCCCACCCGGAGCCGGCGCCCAAACACCGTGATGGTGCCCGCCGCCGCGGAGGAGAGCACCGGCACCGCCGAGAGCGAGAGCGCCGCCACCGCCACCGCGCCCGCCTTCGAGAGCGCGCCGTCCGGGTCGCCCGTCACCACCGGCGCCGCGAAGGCGAGCGTCGCCACCACGATGCCGGCGCGGATCAAGATGCTGGTGGGCCGCGCCAGATCGGGCTGCAGCCACTCAAGCTCACTCTCGCCCCGCTCCACGCTCTCAAAGAAGAGCCCCACGAAGCGCACCAAGAGCGCCACCGCGAGCGCCGCTGTGATGGCGACGAGCAAGAGCGGCAAGGAGGTGGCCACCCGCGTCATCAAGGCAGAGAGCGGCGTGAGCACGAAGCCGGTGAGCTTCTCGGTGTAGCCGCGCGTGCGCTCAAACAGCGAGAGCGCCACCACGAGCCAGGTGTAGATGATGCCTATCTGCGCCAGGCGCCGGATCAGCGAGAGCGCCAGCTCGAGCGTTGAGCGAAACAGCGCGGGCGTGACGATCTCGATGTCTTGCAGGCGAATCGCCGGCACCCGCTCGTGGTTCTTCTCCAGCCAACCGCGCGCTTTAGTCAGGAACTCGCCCGTCTTACGCAAGAGGTAGATGGCGATCAGCCCGAAGAACACCACCAGCGAGAAGCTGAAGACGGTGGTCGCGACTTGGCTGCGCCGCTGCTCTTGTTCGAGCACCTGACGAGCTCGCTCGGCGACACCCGCCACGTAGACCTCAAGGCTCTCCTCACCGGCGGCGCGCGCGTCCGCCTCCGTCAGCAAGATCACGGGCTCCGCCGCGAAGAACACGAGCACACCCTCCGGGCGCTTCTCCGTGCGGATATCTCGCGCGGTGTGCGACTTGAACCCCGTGTCGAGCACCTTAGTCGCCAGCTGCGCGCGCTGCGCGGGCTCTTTACCGGCCCGCGGCACCCGCACCTGAAACACCGAGGTCCCCTTGATGGTGACCTGCGCCGGCGTGGGGGGTGGTGGCTCTGCGGACGCCGAGGGCGCCGGCGGTGGCGCCGGGGGTGGCCCCAGCTCAGGCTCAGGCTCGGGCTCCGGCTCCGGCTGCTCACTCGGCGGCGGTGGTGGTGGCGGCGGAGGCGGCGGTGGTAAGGGGAGGTGACCGTCCGCCTCGAGGCGATCTAAGTCCACGGGCGGCTCAGCGCTGGGCGAATCTGGCACCAGCGCGGAGGGCGCAGCGCTCGGCGCTTGTGCCCACGCGAAGGCTGGCGTGAGCAGCCAGGCGAGCACGAGCCCCGCCACGCCCAACCAAACAAGGGACCTCACCGCTCGACGCCCGCTCGACGCCCTGCCCGCTCGACGCCCGCTCGACGCCCTGCCCGCTCGACGCCCTGTGCCTACACGAACCACAGGGGCCATCCTGAGGGGTGTTCGTGAACCAGCGCAAGGGCTCACGAGGAGGACGCGCGATTCACGGCGCTCTAACCGGCCCCAGCGCCGGTCATGACGCCACCGAGCGCCGGTCATGACGCCACCGAGCGCCGCCTATCAGCCGTCGGTGTCGAGCCCGAGCTCTCGCAGCCGCCGTAAGAAGGCGGGGTAAGAAATCCCGAGCAAGCGCGCGGCCTCCACCCGCCTCCCCTCCGCGTAGGCGAGCACCCGCTGCAGATACGCGTTCTCGACCTCAGCCAGGGGGGGTGGGGGTTTGCCATCCAGGCGCTGCACGCTGAAGAAAGACTCCTGGGAGCCAGTCACTGGCGGCGCCTCACCCAGCAGCACGTCAGCGGCGCCCACCTCGGCGCCGCTCGCGAGGATCACGGCGCGCTCCATGATGTTGCGCAGCTCCCGCACGTTGCCGGGGAAGTCGTAGCGGAGCAGGCGCTCCTGGGCGGCCTTCGTGAGCCCCCGGGTACGCTTCTTCAAGCGCCCCGCGAAGAAGTCCACGAACGACTCCGCGAGCGGGATGATGTCGCACCTCCGGTCGCACAGGCGCGGCATCGCCACGGTGAACACACTCAGGCGATGATACAAATCCGCACGGAAATCACCAGCGCGCACCGCTTGGGGGACGTCTTGGTTGCTCGCGGCCACCACCCGGAGCGAGACCTCGATGGGCCGCTCACCGCCGACGCGGCGGAGCGTCATGGTGTCTAGGAACTTCAGCAGCTTCGCCTGAGCGCGCTCGGGCAGCTCCGTCACCTCATCCAGGAACAAGGTGCCGCCGCTAGCCAGCTCAGCTAAACCGCGGCGCGTGGTCTTGGCGTCGGTGAAGGCGCCGCGCTCATGGCCGAACAGCTCGCTCTCCACCAGCTCCGCCGGGAGCGCGGCGCAGTTGAGCTCGACGAAGGGCGCGCCCTCCTGCCCCCGGTAGGTGAGGCCGTGCAGCAGCTCGGCGGCGCGCTGCTTGCCCGCGCCGGAGGGCCCCGTGATCAGCACCGGCGTGAGCGGGCTAGCGGACACCTGCGTCAGCTGCCGCTCAACTGCTTGGTACGCGGGGCTCGCGCTGGCTGCGATCGGCGGCCGGACGAGCGCGCTCTCCGCCAACGCGAGGCGATCGTTCAAGCCGCGCCGCTCCAGCGCGCGCTCCACCTTCACGATCAGATCTGCCACGAGCAGCGGCTTGGTCAGGTACTCGGCGGCGCCGGCGCGCAGCGCCTGGATCGCGCTGTCGATGTCGCCGTAGGCCGTCACCATGATGGTGACGGGGCCGCCTGTGAGCTCTGACAAGAGCTCGATGCCGTCGCCGTCCGGTAGCCGACGATCGAGGATCATCACGTCAGGCGTCTCGCGCGCGAGCGCTCGGCGCGCCAGCGCCAGATTCGCGGCGGTGCGCACCGTGAGCCCCTCGCCTGACAGCGCCTCCTCCGCCATCACGCGGAAGCTGCGCTCATCATCCACCACCAACACCGCGGCCCTCATCTTGCCCCGAACGGTAGCTGAAGCTCGAAGCGCGCGCCGCGGTCACTTGGCATGAGGCATAAGTCGCCCCCATGCGCGCGCGCGATGCGGCGTGAGGTGGAGAGGCCGATGCCCACCCCTGAGGGCTTGCCGCTCATGAACGGCTCGAACAGATCCGCCCGAATGCTCGGCGCGACGCCTGGCCCGCTGTCCTCCACCAACACGCCAAACTTAGAATCCCCAAGCTCGATTCGCACATCTATCTCGAGGGGCCCATCGTCTTGCGTGGTGACCGCGTCGATGGCGTTCAGCACCAAGTTGGAGATGATGATCCGGATCATGTCTGGATCAACCTCAAGCGTCAGCGGGCCCTCTGGGCGCGTCACCCGGAGCTCCACGCCCAGCTCCACGCAGGTCTCTCGCAGCCACTTGAGCGACTCATCAAGCAGCGCGCCCATGTCAGTCTTCCTGAGCGTTGGCTTCGGCTCTTTAGCGAACAGCATCAGCTGCCGCGCAAAATTGCCCAAGCGATCGATCTCAGCGTGCAGCTGGCTGACGACCCGCGGGCTCGGCTCCTTGGGGGTCCGGAGCACGAGGTCGAGGCCCATCTTCAGGCCGTTCAGTGAGTTCCTCACCTCGTGCGCGACGACGTTCACCGCCTCCCCCGTGCGGCGCAGGCGCTCCTCCGCCACGGCGCGGCGCGTCGCCGGGCCAAGCTGCCGCAAGAGCCGCAGCAGGAGCCCTACGAGCAACGCGAGCGGCAACACCGCGAGGACCACCCCGAGCATCAGGCGCGAGGTGAAGCGCTGACTGATGGCCGCGAACAGCGCGTCCTCCGGCACGAAGGCGAGCAGCACCAGCTCGCCCCCCGGGAGCGGCGAGGAGGCCACCACCGCGGAGCGTTGGCCCAGATCGAGCTCATGGAGACCGAAGCGCGGCTCCTCCGCGAACAGCTCCCGCCACGCAGGGCGCTGGGCGAACGGGGGCGGCACCGAGGGGTAGACGACGTCGCCCGCCTGGGTCGCGAGGATCATCAGGACGTCTGGCTGACTCACCAGCCGCAGGCCGGCGCGCGAGTGCGCGAGATCGAGCCCGCCCACCAGCGCCCCCGTGAACTCCCCGGCGCGCACCACGGGGGCTACCAAGAAGAGCGCGGCGTCCTGCGCCTCTGGCTCCACCGGCACCACCTGAATGAGGTGGGAGCGCTTCAGCGACTGAAACCAGAGGCTGTCCCCCAGCTCGTTTCCGCGAGGCAAAAATTCCCGCGGCTCCGCCCACAGCACCTTGCCCTCACCATCCACGATGGCGATGCCAAGATCGAACAGCGCGCTCTCACCGTGCGCCACGTCGAGCAGCGCGCGCTCGGGGCCCAGCGTCTCGTCACTGAAGTCCACCTCCGCGCGCCGCGCCAGGCGCTCGAGCTCCGCCGTGAGGCCGCCCAGGTGCTCAGCGAGCAAGCGGGAGCGGACGCGCGTCTCGAGCAGGAGCTGGTGCTTCAGCTGATCTTCATCGTGGGTCCGGTCAGTGACCAGCCCCGCCACCAAGAGCCCCACGGCGATCGTCGCGACCGCGACGTAGATGGCCAGCGCCGCCTTCGCGAAGCGGCGGTGCGCGGTGGAGATCTGATCGGCAGCAGGGGTGGTCATTTTAACTTACTTAAAAGTGCGCTCAGCGCTAGGAAGAGCGCCCCAGTGCCAGGCAGCCCACGCCGCGCGCCGAGCCCACGGCATAGGCGCGACGCGCGCGAGGCGCTACCAAGGAGCCGAAGCTGCTCATGACGGCCTCACAGGTACTCACGCACGCGGCCCACGGCCGCCAGCAGCTCCACCTCCGCGAGCTTAACCCGCAGGCGATGCTCAACGCGGGCGAGCGCGAGCTCGCGCGTCGCCGACAGCGCGTCGAGCAGCTCCCCGATGCTGGTCTGACCGCCCAGGTACGACGCCTCCGCCATGCGCCGGAGCTCAGGCAGCTTCGCGCTCACCGAGCTATCGAAGCGCGCGAGCGCCGCGCGGCGACCTTCGAGGAGCAGACGAGCGCGGTGGATCTCCCCTTGGGTGCTCAGCTCCGCCTCGCGGCGCGCTAAGAGCTCACGTTGGTGCTCGGCGCGCGCCCGGCGCCGTGGCCCCAGGGCGGTGTCGAACAGCGGCAGCGGGGTCGACACGCTCACGAGCGCCGCCGCGCCGTAGCCATGGGTGCTCACCAGCGCGCCCGCGCCGACGCTCGGCACGACGCGCGCCGACGCGTCCGCCGCGCGCACGCCGCTCGAGGCCGCGCGCTCACGCTCCTTCGCGGCGAGCACTCGAGGGTGGCTCGCTGCGCTGCGCTGGGTGGCGAGCGCCACCACGTCGAGCCGAAGCGGCGAGAGCGAGCCTTCAACCCGCAGATCGAGCGTGGGCGCGCCGAGCAGCACCGCGAGGCGCACCGCCGCGTCCGCCCGCTCGGCCTCCGCGTGAGCCAGCTCGGTCTCCATCAGGCTCACCTCCACCTCGGTGCGCGCCACGTCATACTGCCGCAGCTCCCCTGCGCGCGCTCGCCCGGCGACCACCCGCGCAGCTCTGGCGAGCTCGCCCTGCGCCTTGCGCAGCACCTCGGCGCGCGCCTGCGCCGCGAGCAGCTCAACGAAGGCGCGCCGCACCTCCGACATCAGCTCGTGCTCCGCGTGGAGCACCTCCGCGCGCGCCGCCGCGACGCCCGCGATGGCCGCCGCACGTCGTCCTTTCACCTGACCGCTCGTCCACAGCGGCTGCTCAACGAACAGCTGGTGCTGGGTGCCGTCCACCGGATCACTCCCGGTGACGTGGAACGCGCCACCGTAGCTGATGGTGGGGTTAGGCCGCGCCTCCGCGGAGCTGAGCTCAGCCTGCGCCACGGGCACCTCCGAGCGCGCCGTGGCTAGGCGCGGGGAGCGACTCGCGGCGAGCCCAAGGGCGCGCCGCAGCGTGATGCGCTGCGCTGAGGAGGCACCTGGGGGATTAGCGGCCGACGTTTTAGGAGGCGCGGCGCCGGGCGCTTTCGTCCTATTACCTGACGTCTCGGCGTCGGGAGGCGCAGCGCTGGGCGTCTGCGCCCTGGCTGGTGGCGCGAGCGCCACAGCGACGAGCAGCGCCAGGCCCGCGAGAGCCATTTGATTCGTCCCGCTGACTTTAAGCCAGCTCATGACGCCACCTCGCTCGCATGGCTAGCGTGGCTAGCTTCCTGCTCAGCGCCAACAACTTGAGCGCCAGCCACCTCAGCGCCACCATCACCCGCCGGCGACCCACCTTGCCGCTGAAGCGTGCGGTACACGAGCGGCAGTATCAGCAGCACCACGCCGAGCGTGGTCACCATGCCGCCGATCAACACCACCGCGAAGGGTCGCTGCGTCTCGCTCCCGACGCCGGTGGAGATCGCCATCGGGAGCAGGCCCAGCATGGCCAGCGCCGCGAGCATCAGCACCGCGCGGAAGCGCTGGCCCGCTCCCTCGAGGATCGCCGTGTGCATCGCGTCCCCCGCGCGACGCCGCTCGTCCACCGCGCCCACCACGAGCAGCGCCGCGAGCGACACCTGGCCCAGGAGCGCGATGAACCCGACAGCTGCACTGACAGAAAGGTTGATCCCGGTGAGCGCCAGGGCGAACACGCCGCCCGTCAAGGACAGCGGTATTACGCACATCACCACCAGCGCGCTGCGCACAGACCCGAGCGCCATCACCAAGAGCGTGAACACCACCGCGAGGGAGAGCGGCACCACCACCGCTAGGCGGCTCATCGCCCGGTGTTGGTTCTCGAACTCGCCGCCCCAGGTCACGCGGTACCCCTCGGGGATCGCCACGTCGGCTTTGACCGCGCTCATCGCCTCCTTCACCACCGACCCCATGTCGCGACCCTCCACGTTGAACTTCAAGGCCAGCGAGCGTGAGTTCGCCTCGCGGTTGATCGAGGCGCGCCCGGGCACCACCTGAATCGTCGTCAAGTCGGCCAACGGGACGCGCGCGCCGCTCGGCGCCGTCACTGAGAGCTCGCCGATGCGCGTGAGATCTTCCCGCGCCTCGCGCGGCAGCCGGAGCCGCACCGGCACCGCGCGCTCCCCCTCCCAGATCTCCGTCACCACGCGCCCCGCCAGCGACGTCTCCAAGGTGTCTTGCAGCGTGCTCATGTCGATCCCCGCGCGCGCCAGCGCGGGGCGATCCGCCACTATCTCCAGCTGGGGCACGCTGCGATCGCGATAGAGCGACAAATCGGTCACGCCCGGGATGCGCCCGATCACCTCCAGCGCCTCTTGCAGCGCCTGCCGCATCAGCTCCAAATCCGTCCCGAAGATCTTGAGCACCACCTTACCGCGCACCCCGCTGATGGCCTCCTCCACGCTGTCCTTCATGGGTTGAGAGAAGTTGAAGCGCGCTCCAGGGATCACCTCCAAGCGGCGCCTCAGCTCCGCTTCAATCGCCGCCTTGTCCGGCGCGCCCCACTCAGCGCGCGGCTTGAGGCGCACCGGCATCACCGCCATGTTCACGCTCTCGTTGTCGGTGCCGTCCTCCGGGCGGCCCTGGCGCGTCTCCACGCCCTGCACCTCAGGCACCGTGAGCGCCAGCCGGCGCGCCTCACTCAGCAGCTCCTGGCCACGCATGAGCGAGATGCTCGTGGGCATCTCCACGAAGACGAGGATGTCACCCTCGTCCAGCTCAGGTAAGAACTCACTGCCGAGGCGCGCCGCGGTGACGCCCGCCGCGGTGAACAGCGCGAGGCCGAGCGCGGCGCCGAGCACGCGCCGCCGCAGCAGCCACTCGACGCTCGTCAGGTAAACTGAGCGTAGCTTGACCAGGGTGCGCGGCTCCTCAGCCTGCCCGTCCTTCACGCGCATCACCAAGGCGCACAAGGCGGGCACCACGGTGAAGGCGAGCACCATCGCCCCGATCAGCGCAAAGCCATAGGTGAGCCCGAGCGGCCGGAAGATGCGCCCCTCCACCCGCTCCAGGGTGAGCACCGGGAGCAGCGCGGCGATGATGATGGTCATCGCGAAGAAGGTGGGGCGCGCGACCTCGAGCCCAGCGCGCACCAGCAAGCTCAGCATCTCAGCGCGCGTCTTCGGCTGCTCCGCGCGCAGGCGGTGGATCACGCTCTCCACCAAGATGACCCCGCCGTCCACCAAGATCCCAAAGTCAATCGCGCCCATCGAGATCAGGTTCGCGGGCAGCCCAATCGCCGACAGCCCAATGAACGCCACCAAGAGCGACAGCGGGATCACGCTCGCGACGATCAGCGAGCCCTTGAGGCTGCGAATGAACAGCCACACCACCCCCACCACCAAGAGCGCCGCCTCAAGCAGGTTCTTGTGCACCGTCTGGAGCGTCTGACTGACCAACTCGCTGCGGTCGTAGAGCGGGACAACCTGCATGCCCTCCGGGAGGTCGCCGCCGTTCAGCTCCTCCACCAGGCGGTGCACGCCCTCGAGCACGTCCGATGGATTCGAGCCGCGGCGCATGAACACCGCGCCCGCCACCGCCTCGTCCTCCAGGTCGTAACCGACGGTGCCCTGACGCGGCGTGTGTGACTGCACCACGCGCGCGACGTCAGCCAACGTGACCGGTGTGCCCTCGTGGTGCTTGAGCACCACCGAGCTAAGGTCAGCGCTACTGCTCATCGCCCCCACGCCGCGCACCACGAGCTGCTGTTCGCCGCGCGGCAGTACCCCACCGCCCGCGTTGCGATTCGACCGCGTGATCGCCTCCTCTACCTGCTCGAGCGTCAGGTCGAAGGCGACGAGCCGCGTAGGATCCACCTCCACGTGCAGCTCCTTCAGGAAGCCGCCGCGGGTGACCACGTCCGCCACGCCCTCCACGCGGCGGAGCGCCGGCGCGATCACCCACTCCTGCTCCGAGCGCAGCTCGCTGAGCGAGTGACGCGGGCTCCTCAGGTGATACTGGTAAATCTGCCCGAGCGGCGTCGCGTCGGGGCCAAGCTCGGCCTGCACGCCATCTGGCAAGGACGCGCCGCCGATGCGCTCCGACACTAAGACGCGCGACTTGAACGGATCCGCGCCATCCTCAAACGTCAGGTATACTAACGACAGCCCGAACAGGCTCTCGCTGCGCATCGAGACCAGCTTCGGCAGGCCGTTCAGCTCGCGCTCAAGCGGGATGGTGATCTGTCGCTCAATCTCAGGCGGGGCGAGCCCAGGCTGCTGCGCGATGACGTTGACCTGCAGGTTGGTCACGTCGGGGAAGGCCTCCACCGGCGTCTTCAGGTAGGCGCGCACGCCAAAGACGCCAATGACGAAGGTCACGAGCAAGGTCGCCACGCGCCGCTCGGCGCACAGCCTCAGGAGCGCAGCTAACATGAACGCCCTCTCACTATTTCCCGTACAGCAAAGCTAGGGTGGCGTTCACAGCAGCTGATCCGCCTCAGCGTCGAGCAAGAGCGCGCCCGCCACCACCACCTGTTCCCCCGCTGAAATCCCCTCCAAGATCTGCACCTGCCCGCTCAGGGTCACGCCCGGGCGCACCGCGCGACGCTGGAAGCCCTCGCCCGAGGCGACGTACACCACGTAGTCGCGCCCATCTTTGATCAGCACCGCACGCGTCGGCACGCTGCCACCCTCCACCTCAACCGAGACGCGCACGTCACCAAACATCCCGGGGCGCAGCACCTGTGGAGGCTCCGTCAGCGCGATGCGCACCGGCGCCGTGCGCCGCGCGGCGTCCACCACCGCGCCGACGCTCACCACCTCCCCCTTGAGCGGCTCTCGCACCGCCGGCACCCTGAGCGTTGTTGCTTGCCCCACCTGGATCAAAGACAGGTCACGCTCGGAGACGTCCGCCTGGACCCACAGCGCGCTCGGATCGCCCAGCACCAGCAGCTCTTCGGCGTCCGCCACCGCCGCGCCCACAGTGACAGTTCGGCTGACTATGGTGCCGTCCATCGCGGCTCGCACCACCACGCTGCTGCCGCTGCCCGCGCCGACCAGCGAGACGGTGGCCCTGGCTCGCGCTAGCTCCGCGCTGAGCTCCGCCACGCGCAGCCCCGCGTCGAGCCGCTCACGCTCAGTCCCCACCCCCTGCTCAAGCATCGACACCGCGCGCTGTTCGGCGGCGCGAGCCGCCGTGAGCGACGCGCGAGCCGCCGTGAGCGACGCGCGAGCCGAGGCGGCGTCAGGGCTCCCCAGGGTGACGAGCGGAGCGCCCTGCGCCACGCGATCCCCCACCTGCACATGCACCTCAAGCACGCGCCCCGCGAGCGGCGCACCGACGTTCGACACCGCGCCGTCACGAAACACCACCCGCGCTGGCAACCTGAGCTCAGCGCGCGAGCCAGCCGCCTCGAACGCCTCCGTCTCGATGAAGCGCCGCGACGCCTCGCTGAGCGTCACTCCATCCGTGCTCAGCGCGGCCCCATCGGTCGCCTGGATTTTTGGGGGTTGGGCACCGCTCTCCACGGCCTCGGCCGTGCTGCATCCCATCGCGAGCCCGCTCAGCGCAAGCAGCCAAACCGCGAGCCCTCCACGAAGCGCGTCGCCGCGAGGCGCACCGCGAGGCACCACGACGCAAGGCACTCCAGCACGAGAAACCACGCAACCGCGAGGCAACGGAACCACACCGCGAGACGACATGCCGCGCCATGAGCAGGTTCCGTGCCGCGCCGCGCGGCGCGCTTTCACGCGGCCAACGGAGCGCGCCTAGGCGCGCGATTGAACGAAGCGTGCATGAGCTCATGCACGATCTGTCTATCGGGCACCCCGACGATCTTGGGGGCCGCCTCGCATCTCAGCCCGCCGAGCTGCAGCAGGCGCACCACCTGAGCGCTTGGGCTCACATCCAACAACAGGCACGGCGACGAATATCGGCACCGAAAGTCAAGTTCAAAACTTCAATATCCCACAACGCGAGCATGCGCGTTCTGGTCGCCATGCGTCCTTCACACGCTCACGTCCAGCACTAACAACGCCTCTCGCCAGCCAAATTCGCCTGAATTCCTGGCCAATACGCGATCCAACATGCGACACGCTGCCGCGCACATCCACGTGCGTTGCCGCCCGCCCACTACCTGCTACCATCCCCTCAGGCACACCAGCTTCCGGCGAATTCTAAGAAAGGGGCCCCTCCCGTGACCACCACCAGGACCCTCCCTCTACTCGCGGCGACGCCCTCGCTCGTCGTCGCCCGGGCGTGACCGGCATACCGTTGTTTACGGGAACGGCAAGTGTGAACACCGGCAACCAGTTCACTGACACCTTGTGGGCCACGGTGCCCCATCTAAGCTACGGAGACTATTGGATTTCTGGGCATATTGACACGGGAAAAGTGGTCACTGAGTTCAACGAGGATGACAACATCATTCGCAGTGCAATGTCCATCAGAATTAAGCCGTGCTAGACCAACGCTTTGAGAGCATCACTCCCGCGGTGCTCGACCTATACTTTGGCGCGGAGCCTGTCCTTGAACTCGGCATAACCGGCACCGCTCAAGGAGTGACGTGGGCGACGCTCGTGCGGCTCACCGCGGAGCAGGCGGCTAGCGGGGAGGTCGACGTGCCGCTGTCCAGGGAAGCGACCAAGACTGGAGCGGGGATCCTGAATCTCCATGAGTCCAATCAGGTCCTTGATTGGGCGACGAGCGGCTCGCTTCGCGCCACTATCTCCAAGGGTAAGATCGTGGGCGACGTGGAGGCGACTCCCGCCTCCTTCTCAGGCCACTTCGAGGGCGACCTCAGCATCGTGTGTTGGGTCCCACGAGCAGAGCCCACCACGGGAGATGGAGAGGCGCTCGTCATTGACGAGGACTTCGCTTCGCCTGACTGTGAGCCCTTCAAGGCATTGACAAGGTAGCTGACCAAGGCCGCACGCAGTTCGCCGCGCAGGGGGCTGCGGGGTGGCGCGGGGCGATTGGGGGGGCACCTGGGGCACAGCACTTCAGCGTGCTGGAGCGCGGTGCAGGCAAACCCCCAAAACCCGAAGCGGCTCAGTCACCGCGTGGCGCTGACGCCGCTTAATCGGCAGGGAGGCTCAGTCGCCGCGTGGCGCGGAGGCAATAGACAGGGCGGCTCACCAAGTCGCGGTGAGCCCAGTCACCGCGTGGCGCTGGGGCGATAGACAGGGCAACTCACCAGTGCGCGGTGGGCGGCTCAGCTCCAGAACACCTCGATCTCGCAGGCGTCGTCGTCGTCTTTGCCGCCGGTCACGGTGCGGGCGCGCACGTTGGTGCCGCCGGCGAGGTGCACCACCTCTAAACACGAGCCGAGCACCTCTTGCCACATGCTGCTGTCCCACCCGATGCAGCCCTCGAAGGTGCCGCGGATGTAGCCGCGCCGCGTCTCGTGGATGACGAGCCGGCCGGTGTCGTAGTAGCGGTCGAAGATCTTGGGGGCGATGGAGAGCAGCGTCTCCGGACGCAGCAGCCGGAGCAGCACCCGGTAGGGGCCGTTCATGTCGTCGCGGATGGACTGTGCGCCGAGATCACGCGCGGGGGCCTCACGCACCACCGCTGCGATCACAGCGCGATACCACTCAATAGGGTACCAGCCCGTGGCCACCAGCTCGCCATACTGCAAGGCGCTCGCGACGTGCGCTGGCATGGCGCGGTAGGCCGCGCGCACCGCGGCCTCACCTTTCAAGGTCTCCAGCGACCGCACGAGCGATCGGAACGCAACCCCCTTCACACGTGGATCCGCCACAACATCCCCCCTGAGCGCTTCACATCACGTTGACCGTGACGCTGAGCTTCTGCTTCTCAATCAAGCATTTGTCTGCGTCACAGACTGAAAATGCCAAGGTCCCGCTGATCGTCTTTGCGCCCTTCTCAGTGGGCGTGAAGGGGATGCTCATGGTGGAGCGCTTGTCAGACACCGCCATCCCACTGACAACGGTGGAGGGGTAGCTGACGCCGCTCGGCGCTGGGTCCAAGGTGAACTTGTAAGGGTACTTGTCGTTGCACTTGAACCCGCCGCGCGCCGCGAGCACCGCCGTCACCGCCGCGGGCTCACCCGCGGTGAACTTGGAGCCCGCCTGGAGCCAAGCGCCGTAGGTGTCGCTCGCGGCCTCCGCGCCCTTCGTGTCCTCTACTGGCTTGTCCGTCCCGCCGTTCGCGAGCTTGTTGGCTGGGCCCGCCACATGCGCTGGCTTGGGAGCGTCCGCTGGCTCAGCCTGAGCGGCGCTGGCAGGCGGCTCGGCGACTGGCTCAGCTGGCTCCGCGACCGGATCGTCAGGGGCCTTGTCTTCGGTGGCCGCGGTGGCTGGCGCCTCCACCTTCGGTGCCTCCTGCGTCACCTCCGCCCGCTCCGGGGGAGCAGCGGCAGCGGGATCGTCACAGGCCACGAGCAGGCCCAGCGGCAGCCCCAAGAGGGCGAGGTAAAATGGAGAGCGCATCTCCAACAGATAGCACGTGGACTCAAGGGTGAATCTGAACAAATTCACAGTGTTCTTCAATTCTGGCGCACCAGCTCTTGCGTGCGCTCTAGGGCGCACCCCCCGCTACTCTGCGCTGGCGGCGGGCTTCATGGCGGAGGCTTCATTGAGCACGCAGCGCACCACGCGCGCCAGCTCTGGCGCGTCATAAGGCTTCGCGAGCACCGCGGCGAAGCCATCGGACTCGGTGTGAGGGTCCACCTCATAGCCTGTCACCAAGATGACCGGCGTCGGGATCTTCCGCGCCTTGAGCTCGGCCATCAGCCGCCGCCCCCCGATGCCAGGCATCACCGCGTCCGTCAGGATGAGGTCAAAGGCCGGCACGGCGCGCGACGCCCGCTCAAGCGCCTCCGCCCCCGACCACGCCAAGGTGACGCTGTAACCGCAGGCCTCGAGCACCGCCTTGGCGGCCATCAGCGGCGCGTCGCGATCATCCACCACCAGCACCCGCTCATTCCCACGTGGTAAATTGTCTGGGCGCCGGACGACGAGCTCAGCGGCGCTCGCCTCGCGCGCCGGGAGGTAGAGCGACACGGTGGCGCCGCGCCCAGGGAGGCTGGAGACAGTCGCCCAGCCGCCCTGCTCCTTCATGCTGGCGTAGACCATCGCGAGGCCGAGCCCGGTGCCCTCCCCCGCCGCCTTGGTGGTGAAGAAGGGCTCGAACACGCGAGACTGGAGCTCGCTCGGGATCCCCTCGCCGGTGTCCGTCACGCTGAGCACCACGAACGCGCCGGGCTGAGTGCGCACGCTCGCCGCGGTGAGCTCGGTGACGCGCATCTTCAGCTCCAGCTGGCCGCCGTCAGGCATGGCGTCCCGAGCGTTGAGCGCCAGGTTGATGAGCGCCTGCTCAAGCTGACCACTGTCGCCGAGGATGCAGAGCGGCTCATCCTCCACGTCCACTTGAATGTGGATCGTCTCTGGGATGCTCCGCTCAAGCAGCGTCGCGACCCGGCGCAGCACCTCCGCGGGGCGCATCGGACCCATGCGCGCCTCCCGCCGCCTGGATAAGGTGAGCAGCCGCTGCGTCAGCTCCGCGGCCTGCCACATGGACTGCTCCACGTGCTCCAGGTGCGAGTCCACCTCCGTGGAGCGCGTCTTCAGGCGCGCCAGCGACACCCCAGCGAGCATGGCGGTGAGCAGGTTGTTGAAGTCGTGCGCGAGGCCGCCCGCGAGGCCCCCCACAGCCTCCATTTTCTGCACCTCCACCAGCTGCTTGAGCAGCATGTGCTGCTCCGTGCCGTCAGCTACCAAGACCAACGCGCCGCCCTTCTCTAAGGGAGCCACGCTCAGCTGGATGTGACGCTGGAGCTCGCTTGGGAGGTGCTCGCGCGCGCCCGCCTGACCTGGCTCAGGCGCGGCGAGGGTGTGCTCCGTCACGCTGCGCTCACGGCGCACCATGGCGCCACGGATTTGCTCCGCCACGCCAGCGCCGACCCACTCTTCACCGCGCAGCAGATCCGTGCTGCCGCCGTTCGTGAGCTGACCAAGGCGCCGATTACAGATCACCACGCGGCCGCCGTCTTGAATGTAGGCGATGCCGATCGGCGCGTCGTCGAGCAGCGCCCTGAGGCGCGCCTCCTCGCGGCGCACCTCACGCACCAAGGAGCGCAAGAGCTCCGCGTTGCCCCACGCACGCATCCCCATGAAGAGCGCCAACATCACGCCCGCGGTGACGAACAGCGGCATCAGATCAGCTGTCCATTGGTCGTGGTAGATGAAGGCGACGCCCGTCAGCCCGAGCACCCCCGTGGAGGGGATGAGCGCGTCCCAGGAGGACAGCTCAGGGCGCTGCGAGGGGACGCTCTCCTCCAGCCAGTCTGCCTCGTAGGCTGCCCAAATCAGCACACAGAAGGCGACCAACCACACGACGTCGATGACGTGCCCCGTCTGGTAGGTGTGCGTCAGCAGCGAGTGGCCATAGAGGATGTCCACCACCGCGAGCACCGCCACGCTGACGAGCTGGAGCGTCACCACCCGCTGACGCGTGCCCCAGCGATGCTGCCAGAGGCAGGTGAGGCCGAACATCAGCGCGCACAAACGCAGGATGGGGTAGGCCACCGCGACCGCGATGTAGGTGAGGGACTCCCCCGCGAGCGACGCTGGGCGATAGAGGATCATGGCGCACGCCATCAGGCACACGCTGAGCGTCACCCCCAAGTCACCCACCTGCTTGATGGTGAGTGGCGCGCTCGGCACCGCGCGCTGCTGGTACCAAAACGCGGCGACGAACATCGGGCTGCTCAAGATGAACAGCGCGTCGCTCAGGTGCGGGAAGGGCGCCATCTTCCCGCTGACCAGCTCAAGGTAGTCCCAGACGAGCATGCCGAGCATCCACGCCAAGGCCGCCCCCCCAAAGCACAGCCAGCCGCGGCGCTCTGAGCCGCGCTTGCGCGACGCGGTGTCAAAGCACTTGGCCGCGGCCAGCAGGCTCACCCAAGTCCAGCCAAGATCAGACCACCAAGCCACCCAGCGCGGCTCGTGCCGAAGCACCAGCACCCCCAGGTGGAACACCACCGCCGCGAGGCACAAGATGAGCACCACCCTCCCGCGCCGGCGCGGGACACGCGAGGCGCTGGGCTTACCACGAGCGCTGGCGCTGGGGGAGCCGGGTGCGGTCAAGTTGGCGCTAGTATCTGCGTGACTTTGCGCGGCGCCAAGGACGGAATCTGAAGGTGGCTAGCGGGGCGCGCGTCGCGATGTGAGCCGCGGGGCCGCTCCTGGCTCACAGCGCTGGGCGCAGGCGCCCTAGGGCGACCGGCACAACTGTTTCCACGCGCAAAATACGGGGACCCAGGCTGACCGGGATGAAGCCGCTCGCCTCGAGCAAAGCGAGCTCGAAGGGGATGAAGCCGCCTTCGGGGCCGACCACCAAGGTGGCGTAGTCAGGGAGGGGGGTGAGACGAGGCGCTCCAAGGCTTGGATGCAAGAGCAGCCGGCGCCCCGCCGCGTGGCTCAGCTGGTCCTCCACGAAGGGGCGAAACCCCCGCGCGATCGCCACGCGCGGCAGCAGGGTGTCCTTGGCTTGCTCCAGGCCGAGGAGCAGCTGCTCGCGGACATACGCCGGCGCCAGGCGGTGATTTTGCCAGTAGCTTCGCTCAACCCGCGCAGCGTTCATCAGGGTGATTTGCTTCACGCCCAGGCAGGCCACATCGCGCAGCAGCCGGCCCAGCACCTTGGGGCGCGGTAAGGCGAGCACCAGGTGCAGCCCCAAGTCCGCCGGGGGCGACGCGCTCAAGTTGAGCGAGAGCGACACCCCCGCGGCGTCCAGCGCCTCCACCCGCCCCTCACCCAGCGGGCCATCTACCACACCCACCCGAAGCTGACGCCCCACGCTGGCCCGGTGAACCCGCCGCACATGCTCCGCCCGCCGCCCCGTGATGTGCGCGCGCCGCCCATCATGAGACAGCTCCTCTTGGTGCAGCAGCAGCAAGTTCACGCGCGAACTCAGTCGCAAGACGAACGGGCCCCGTCAACCCAGCGCCGCCCTGGGCGCGCCCGTGAGCGCCCAACGCGAGCACGCCGGGCGCCCAAGCTGATATGCCAGGCGCCTCAAGATCCAGTAGCTTATACGCCTCGACCAGCTACGTGACAGAGCGGCGCACCGCGCGCCTCAAGGAACAACTGATGCGACGTCTCACCCTCACCTCGCTGTTCTTGGCCTTCACAGCCGCCGCTACGGCTTCCTGCGGTGGCGATGACGACCCCGCGGGCTCAGGCGGCACAGGTGGCACCGCTGGGGTGGGCGGCGTAGGCGGCACCGGCGGCACCGGTGGTCACATCGACCCCGACGCGCCGCCCCTGCTCGGCCAAGACTGCGACCCCATCAGCACGCACTGCGGCTTCCCATTCCCGAGCGACGTGTACCTGGTGGATGACACCGGCACGCCCTCAGGCAAGCGCGTGAAGTTCGGCAAAAGGACGCTGCCGCGCTTCGCCTACGGCCCCTCGATGGATCCTGCGCTGTGGGACAACCTAGACGGCTTCTCCCCTGGGCAGGCGCCCATGGCCTACTTCTATCATGTCTCGCCAGACGGCTTCCCCACCCCGGAGTCCATCCCCGAGTCGCTCGCAGATGACGCGCGCACCTTCTTGATTGAGGCGGACACGGGGCGCCGCATCCCACACTGGGTGGATGTGGATCACTCCACGCGGTTCAACGGGCTCAACGACCTGGACGACGAGCGCGCCTTCATGCTCCGCCCCGCGGTGCACCTGAAGCACGGCACGCGCTACATCGTGGCGCTGCGTGGGCTGCGCGACTACGACGGCGCGCCGATCGAGCCGAGCCCAGCCTTCCAAGCGCTGCGCGACGGCACCGAGTCGAGCGAGCCGTCGGTCATGCTCCGCCGCGAGCACTACGCCAAACTGTTCGGTGAGCTAGCGTCGGCGGGCGTCGCGAAGGACGATCTGCTGCTCGCTTGGGACTACACCACCGCCAGCCGCGAGGGCACCACGGGCCAGCTCATCCGCATGCGCGATCTCGCGCTCGAAGCGGTCGGGGAAGATGGCCCTGAATTCGTCGTGAAGTCCGTGGTGGACGACCCCAACCCCCACATCAAGCACCGGGTGACGCTCACCATGAGGACCCCGCTGTTCCTGAACCACACACGCGACTACGACGGCGACGATCCGGAGCCAGCCGCGCTCCAGAGGGACAGCTCAGGCCGCGTCGGGCAGAACGGGATGATGGAGTTCGATGTCTTGGTGCACATCCCCCACGCCGTTGATAATGGTCAGCCACTAGGACTACTCCAGAATGGGCACGGGCTCTTCGGTCGTAAGACGGAGGGTCAAGACGGCTACCTCGCGGCGATCGCCAACGACTACGGGTGGCTCGCCTTCGCCACCGAGCTGTTCGGCTTCTCCGAGAACGACGTGCCGCTCGCCATCAACGCGCTGGGCGGCGACCCGCACTTGCTGCCAAGCTTCGTCGCGCGGCAGCACCAAGGCCACGTCAACCAGCTGACCGCGATGCGCATGATGATGGGGCGCGTCGCGCGCGACGGCATCCAAGATGGGGCGCGCGTCTTACTACCGCCGGGGGCGGTGGACACAAGCCTCCGCGCTTACCGCGGGGACAGCCAGGGCGGCATCATGGGCGCCGTCTACATGAGCATCTCCACGGACGTCACGCGCGGGCTGCTGGGAGAGACGGGCTTCCCCTATAATCTGCTGTTAAACCGCAGCGTGGATTGGGCAGGCTATGGCTTCATCCTGCAGACCGCGACCGAGACGGGGCTCGACATCCAGCTCGTGCTCGGGCTGATCCAGATGCTGTGGGACCAGACGGAGCCGAGCGGCTACATCAACTACCTGGCGAGCGACACCCTGCCAGGCACCCCGCCGCACCGCGTGCTGATCCACTCCGCCCTCGGGGATCATCAGGTGAGCACCTACGCGGCGCAGCTGATGGCGCGCAGCATCGGCGCCAAGAACCTGCTCTCGAGCGGCGGTGAGCTGCCGCGTGCCACCTGGGGCATCGAGTCGGCGAGCGGCCCCATCACGGAGGGCTCGGCCCTGGTGGAGTTCGACTTTGGCCTGGCCCCGGAGCCGCTCACGAACACGCCAGCCACCGACGGCTGCGATCCACACGACCGCGTGCGGGTGCTCACCCCAGCGAACGAGATGCAAGATCAGTTCTTCCGCACCGGCGCCATCAACGCCACCTGTGACGGCGTGTGCAACTGCGACGGCCCAGGCGCTGAAGAGGGCTGCGCCTTGACCTGCAACTGAGCCCGTCGGCACCTATATTTTCTATGCGGAATCTAATTCGTTGGGCGCTCTACGGGTGGCGACTCCCAGGGCTCTCCACCTCGACTAGGCCACGTATCTCCGTGAGGCTCGCTTCATCAGCGCTCGTGTGGGCGCTCTCGCTGGGGGCGCTCCCCGTGGTCGTGGGCTGCGGCTCAGACAGTGCGCCTGACGGAAGCGTGGGTGGCAGCGCGGGGGCTGGCGCGCTGGGCGGGAGCGCGGGGCAGGCAGGTGGGGCTTCAGGCGCGGCGGGTGGGGGCGCGGCGCATGGGGGGGTCGCAGGTTTGGGGGTTGGGGGGGCTCAGGGGATAGGCGGGGCTGCCGGGTGTGACGGCTCAACACCGTTCGCCGTACGCGCCGTGAGCCACGAGTTCGGCGTTGGGCAGACCCATGGTCAGGCTAGCTTCCCATCGCCGGTGCTGGGGCCACCGCGCGGAGGCGGGTGCTGCCAGGGCTCGCTCGACGTCACCTCCCTCGGGCTCGGAGGCTGGGTGATCTTGGAGCTGGGGGACACCGTGGTGGACGGCCCCGGGCCGGACCTCTTGGTGTTCGAGAACGCCTTTGAGCACTCAGGCGGCGTGTTCGCGGAGCCGGCCACCGTGGCCGTCAGCGAAGACGGCGAGCAGTGGTTCGAGTTCCCTTGCACCGCCACCGAGCCGCCTTGGGGCGCCTGCGCCGGGGTGAGCCCGGTGTACGCCAACGCCGACACCAACAGCCTGAGCCCGACGGACCCAGCCGAGGCCGGCGGGGACGCTTACGATCTCGCGGACCTTGGCCTCACGCAGGCGCGCTTCGTCAAAATCACGGATCGCGCGGACCTCACCAGCACGGTGTTCGATTTGGACGCCGTGGCGGTGATAAACGGCGCCTGCTCCACGCCCTCGCGGCGTCGGTGACGTGGCGGTGCTAGCCTGCCCAGCGTGATTTCGCGCCGCTACGCTCTAACAGCGCGCCCCGCCTCGCGCTGGGCGACGCAGGCCGCCGCCGTGCTCGCGCTGCTCATCACGGGGCCCGCCGCGGCGCAGCCCACACCGCACGAGTACTTCGAGCCGAGCCCGGGGGAGGACGCGCTGCTCGGCACCACGGCGATGGGCAGCTCACTGCCAGCGGCGCTGCAGACATCGAGCGGGCTCGCCATCGCGCCGGACGTCTCACGCCCCACCTCCCCGCTGGAGAAGGCCTACGGCGGCAGCTCCACGCCGGAGAGCGTCGACGCCAGCTACCGGGTGGACCCAGACACCACACGGCCAGATGTAGTCAGCTACGATGACCCCTTCATCCCTGCCGTCACGCCCTTCAAGCGGCTCTACGCTTACGACAGCGTGAGTGACGACCTCGAGCTGGTGGTGAACCAGAAGGCGCTCACGCCGCTTGAGGTGGGCGGCGAAGTCGGCCGCTTCGACGATCAGTTCTTCGCCGACATGACGGTGGATCTTGAGGCGAATGTCCCCGTGCGCATCCCCTCACCGGGCCCCATGGCCCGCGTGATCAAGCTGGAGACGCAGCCGCCGGCGACGCTCGAGCTGCTCAGGGACAGCGCCGACAACTGGTTCATCCGCGCGCAAGCGCGCGCGCGCGTGCGGCTGGTGATGCAGATCGCCGTCCCTCGCGCGGCGTTCAGCGGCGCGCTCGCCGACGTGGGTGACAGCGCGCTCGCCAGCAGCGTCCCGCGCCTGCCCGCTTCCATCCGCCCAGCGGCGATGGAGGTCGCCACGCAGATCGGTGTGAGCCGCGCGCAGACGCCGAAGGAGCGGGTCAAGGCGCTGGTCGCCTACTTCCGGAGCTTCGCGCCGAGCGGCGACAAGCCACAGTCTTACGGCGCGCAGCTCTACCTCGATCTTGCGCTGGGGAAGAAGGGCGTGTGTCGTCACCGCGCCTATGCCTTCGTCATCACCGCGCACGCCGTGGGCGTCCCGGCGCGCATGGTGCGCAACGAGGCGCACGCCTGGGTGGAGGTGTATGATGGCCACGTGTGGCACCGCATCGATCTCGGTGGTGCCGCGGCGCGCATGGAGCTCGAGGAGGACACCTCCAAGCTCACGCATCAGCCGCCCGCTGATCCTTACGACTGGCCCGCCGGCAGCGAGCGCGGCACCGACATGGCGAGCCACGCCAGCACGAGCCCCGGCGGCGGGGACCCAGGCGCTCCAGGCGACGAGCCGGGCGGCTCCTCCGGCTCCATGAGCAGCGTGTATCCCCAAGCCGGCGACCCAGCCTCGCCCCCTAGCTCGCCGAGCCCCTCGCCGCTCTCCTCCTTACTCTCCGATCCACCGCCAGGCGAGGCGCCCGATCAGCGCCCCATCCCTGAGCTCGAGGTGCAGCTGCCCAAGCCCGAGGCGCGCCGCGGCCACCCGCTCAGCGTACAAGGTCAGGTGACCGCACGAGGCGCCTCCTGCGCTGGGGTCCGCGTGGACATTGGGCTGAAGTCCAGCTCCGGCGCCATCTACGTGCTCCAGTCCCTGGCGGCGGACGCCGAGGGCCGCTTCGACGGCGCGGTGATGGTGCCGTTTCATCTGGGCGTCGGCGAGTATGAGGTGCTCGTGAGCACCCCCGGCAACGACCGCTGCGGCGCGGCGCTGAACCACTGACCGCGCTGAGCCACTGGAGCCACTAGAACGCGCTGAGCCACTCACCGCTGAGCCATTGGAGCCACTGACCGCGCTGAGCCACGCGCCGCCCTGAGCCACTCACTGGCCACCCCGAGCAAATAGTCAGTCACCATGAGCAACCTCATCGTCCCCTTCTTGTACGAGCTGCGCGCGCGGCGCCTGCGAGTCGGCGCGCAGGAGGCCGTGGAGCTGGCCAAGGCGCTCCGCCTGGGCCTCCACCAGCACAGCCTGGACGGCTTCTACTACCTCGCGCGATCGCTGATGGTGCACACGGAGACCGATCTCGATCGCTTCGATGAGGCCTTCCTGGCGCACTTCAAGGGCGTGGTGATCGCGCCGAGTGAGCTCGCCTCGCAGCTGGAGGAGTGGCTCAAAGATCCCAAGCAGCTCGCGGCCCTGACCGATGAGCAGCGCGCCGCCTTGCAGGAGCTCTCCACTGAGGAGCTGCGGCGCCTGCTTGAGGAGCGGCTCAAGGAGCAGAAGGAGCGCCACGAGGGCGGCAGCAAGTGGATCGGCACCGGCGGCACCAGCCCCTTCGGCACCGGCGGCGAGCACCCCTCCGGCATCAGCATGCGCGCGCGCGGCAGCCAAGGCGGCGGCGGCAAGGGCGCGATGGGCATGGCGGACGCCAGGAAGTACCGCCCTTACCGCTCTGATCTGGTGCTCGACGTCCGGCAGATTGAGGTGGCGCTGAGGAAGCTGCGGCAGTTCAGCCGCGATGGTCGCGAGGAGGAGCTCGACATTGAGGCCACCATCGATGCCACTGCGAAGAACTTCGGTGAGCTCGAGGTGGTGCTCCGGCGCCCCAAGAAGAGCAACGTGCGGGTGCTGCTCTTGATGGACGTGGGCGGCTCCATGGACCCCTTCGCGCAGACGGTGAGCCAGCTGTTCAGCGCCGCCAAGCGCGCCTCACATTTCCGTGAGGTAAAGGCCTATTACTTCCACAACGCGATTTACGGCCGGGTGTTCACCAGCGACACGCTGATGGAGCCCGTCTCCGTGCCGGAGCTGGTGGACTCGCTGAACGCGCGCTGGAAGGTGATCTTGGTGGGGGACGCCGCCATGGCCCCGGGTGAGCTGCTCGGCAGCGGGCCCTGGGGCTCCACCCTGTACGGCGCGGGGCTCGGCGGCCCGAACGGCCTCGACTGGTTCATGCACCTCGCGCGCCGCTTCGATCGCAGCTGTTGGCTCAACCCGGATCCGCCGCGCTACTGGGGCGGCGGCACCTGCAAGGCCATCCGCGCGGTGTTCCCCATGTTCCACCTCACGCTCGAGGGCCTCACGGAGGCCATGACCCACCTCTCGAAGAGCACCCCCGCGCCCCCCAGTGAGCTGATGTTGTGAACTTATCAGAATAGCTTACCAAGCAGCTGCTTGGCTTGGTCAGCTGCGCTGTCTATGGACTCCCCGGAGATGGCGCTGAGCACCGGGCCGCGGATGGCCTCAGGCAGCTTCTCTGACAGGAAATCGCGCACCACCGTCGCGGCCTTCTCCGCCTGCTCCGGGCTCAAGTCAGCGCGCTCAACCAAGGGCTTGATGAGTTCCTTCATGGCCCTGGTTCACCACGTGAGCGCACGCGAAGCAAGCGCGTGCGTGGTCGCTCGGCGCCGTGTGTCGCCTCGAGACGCCCGGCACGGCACAGGGACTGCAGCGCCGCGAGGCGCCGCGCCGTTTGGACCAACCCCCAAAAACCCGAGAGGCGGTGGCGGCCCTTACTACGAAGGGGGCTTCAGCCCTTGAGGCACTGGCACCGTCGCCTCGCGCTCGCGGATGCGCTTCTCCAGATCGGCGAGCGGCTTCTGCAGATCGAGCCCCTCGAACGCGGAGGGCGCCGGGCGCCGGCCCTCCTCAGTCAGCTGGTAGCGCTCGGTGCGCACCGGCGGCGCCTCCGTCCGCCCCGACATGGCCAACACGATGCTGTAGACGGCGTAGTCCTGGATGAGCTCCACGCGGATGGTTTGCTCGGCGAGGCGCACGCCGCGCACCGTCCAGCCGCCATCGAGGGTGTCGCCGCGCTTCAAGCCGACCAGCAGCGCGGCGTCCGCGGCGAGCTCCGCCTCACCCGCCTCAGGTGGGAACCAGTGGTGCATGAAGCGCGCGCGGAAGGCCTCCTGGGTGAGCTCATCGGTCGCGCTCGGCTCAGCGCGCTGCTCGCTCGGCGACACCAGCGAGATCCCCACGATGGCCGCCACCGCCCCCACCCCAGCGACGATCAGCCTCCACGGCGGCCGCGCTTCGTCAGGTGAGCTGCCAGTGCTGCCGGAGGTGGCTGGCTTATGGTCAGGAGCCTTACCTACCTGGGAGTCAGCTGGAGCTGCCTGGGACGGAGCGCCAGGCGACCTCCCTGCGCCTCGCCCCGCGCCGCTCACGCCTGCCCCTTCAGCTGGCGCTTGAGCTGGGACGCACCACCAACCAGCTCACTCAGCGCCACGTCCTGACGACGCGCGGCCTCTTCAATCTGCGTCGCCGCCGCCAGCGCGCCCTCCGAGCCGCGCGCCTGCTGACGGTGCGAGGTGTTCAGCTGGTTCACCATGTTGCTGATGTTCTCGATCGCCTGAGTGATCTGCCGGCCGCCGCGCGTCTGCTCCTGGCTTGAGCGCTCCACTTGCAGGCTGATGGTGCGCATCTTCTCGCCGCTCTTCATGATGAGCTCCGAGCCGCGCGCTTGCTGCGCCGTGGCGGCGGCGATCTGCTGCACCGTCTCCGCGATGCGACCGATGGCGTCCGTCACCTGCTTGCTGCCCTTCGCCTGCTCCACCGTGGCGCGCGCGATGGCGCGCACCATGTTGGTGCTCTTCTGAGAGCTCTCAAGGATCTTCTTCAGCGCGCGCTCCGCCTCGTTGCTCACCTCCACGCCGCGATCGACGTTCTGCGCGCCGCGCTCCACCGCCTGGATGGCGTTCTTGCTCTCCGCCTGGATAGTCTTGATAAGATCGGCGATTTCCTTCGTGCTAGCGCCGGCGCGCTCCGCCAAGTCCTTGATCTCGTCGGCCACCACCGCAAAGCCCTTGCCGTGCTCGCCCGCCTGCGCCGCGATGATGGCGGCGTTCAGCGCCAGCAGGTTCGTCTGCTCGGCCACCTCATCGATCACATTGAGGATTTGCCCGATGGCGTCGATGCGCGAGCCAAGGTTTGAGATCACCGCCACCGCCTCCTGGCTGCTCTCCTTGATGCGGTAAATCTCGCCAATGGTCTTGAGGATGGACTCCGCGCCGCGCTCAGCGTCCTGCGCCACCTCCTCTGAGAGCCGCGCCGTCTCGTTGGCGTTCGACTGCACCTGATCGATGGAGACATCCATCTCGTTCATGCTGGAGCTGGTCTCCTCTGCGGTGAGCGAGAGCGCGTCGACGTTCTTTGCCACCTCCTTGATGGAGTAGGCCATCTCCTCGATCGAGGCGACCGTCTCACGCACGCTGGTGCCAAGCTCCCCGATGTTCTCCGCCACCTCGTCGTTGGTGGCCGTCATCTCCAGGATGGATGAGCTGCTCTCCTCCGCGCTGCCCGCCAGCACCTCCACGTGCTGCGCGATCTCCCGGAGGTTCGAGGTCATCTCCTTGATGTGGGCTGCGGTCAGCTCACTTGACTGAAGCTGGTGTGCGACGCCCTCCGAGAGCATCGCGACGGCGCCCGACAGCGTCTCCGCCGCGGCCGCTGCCTCCGCCATGCGCGCCGCGTCGCTCGCGTGCTCAGCGGTGGCTGCCGCGAGCTCCGCCTCAAGCTCCGCCACCCGCTCAGGATCTTCAGCGCGCTGAGCGCGCAGCGTCGTCAGCTCATCGCCCTGCTCGCGTAGTTTCCGGGCGGCTTCATCGAGCTCCACGCGCAGGCTCCGGGTGCGCTCATCCGCCTCGGTCTCCACCTGGCGCAGCCGCGCGCGGCCGTCCCCCTGCTCTTCAGCGAGCAGCGCGATCTCTTCATACAGCGCGGCCACTTCAGCGGGCGCGCCCTCCGGCGTGGCGACCACCTTGCCGGCCGCCGCGCGTCGGAGCGCCGTGCGCACGCCGTCGAGCTTGGGGCCGCTCGCAGAGCTGGCGTAGAGCACGCCAGCCAGGCCACCGACGCCGGCGATCAAGGCGATCAGCAGGGTGTTGTCCTTCCCCACCAGGACGGCCAGCGCCGCCGCCACCACCACGATCGCATGTCCGAAAAGCTGACGCTGAGAGAGTGTCATCGAGGATGTCGTTTCCAATCGCGCGCCGGGCGGCGGCTCACCGACGCTCAGCGCCCTTCAAGCGCCTGAGGCGCGTCGCGGTGAGTATTGACCAGGTTGCCCCAGAACCGAAAGCTCACCGCGCCCCAGGGCCCCTGATCGGCGGCGCCGCGCGGCCAGGCGCAGCCGCAGAGGCAGCGCACGGGCGCCGCCCGAGCTACGCGGTTCAGCCTCAAACACCCGTACGGGAGGCTCAGAATCGCCGACCTCGGGCGCCAGGAGGAGCGCAGCGGGGAGCAGATGTGCAGGGGTCAGCCGCGACTCGAGGGCGGCGGCTCAGGCAGCAAGGTGGGGCCGTGGATGGGCAGCTGGAAGCGCAGCACCGCCCCCGGTGAGCCCGCCTCAGCGTACAGGTCCCCGCCGTGCTCCATCACGATGCGCTGGACGATGGCGAGGCCGAGCCCCGTGCCGTGCGCCTTGGTGGTGACGTAGGGCTCGAACAGCCGGTCACGCACCTCCGGCGCGAAGCCTGGGCCGTTGTCCGCCACCCCGATCTCCACGTGGGTGTGCCCCAGCGGGCGCACCCACACGGCGACCCGCGGCTTGGGTTCCGCGCGGCAAGCGTCCACGGCGTTCTGCAGCAGGTTGGTCATCACCTGCACCAGCTGATCGCGATCGGCCACTAGCGTGGGGCAAGGCTCCACCGAGAGCTCGATCACGACGCCCGCCTCATCGTGCTCTGTATGTAGGCCGACCACCTGACGCACCGCCTGCGCCACGTCCATCGGCGCGGGGTTCGGCGGGGGGAGCCGCGCGAAGCGCGTGAACTCGGTGACGATGGTGTTGATCCGCTTCACCTCGCCTAACACGGTCGTCGTCGCCTCGTCGAAGTAGTCGTCGAAGGCGGCGTCACCGCGCGCGCGCAGGCGCCGGAGCGTCTCCACCGCCGCGCGGATCGGCGCCAGCGGGTTCTTGATCTCGTGAGCGACCTGACGTGCGACCTCACGCCGCGCCGCGATGCGCTCCGTGGCGGCGAGCCGGCGCCGCAAGGCGGCCAGATCTTGGATGGCTTGATTGAAGGCGTCGGCCAGCTCAACCAGCTCACGCCCGCCGCGCCCTCGCACGGGGCGCGGCTGACCCTCCACCACGCGGCGCGCCTCCGCGGAGAGATCGGAGATGGGGCGCGCCAGGCCCCGCGCGAGCAAGTAAGCGATGAGGAGCGCGCCGGCCAGGGTGCCGCCACCGATCACCCCCAGGGTGAGATCCAGCCGCTCCAGGGAGGCGGAGAGCGGCACCCGCGAGCGCGTCGCCACGAAGCGCGCGTCGCCGAGCCCCTTCACAGTCAGCTCAGCTGACAATACATTGGGGTCAGGGGCGCTGTCCGTCGCCTGGCGGATCGTCACACCGTGGCTCCGCCCCACGTCCTCCAGCAGCCGAGTCAGGTGGCGCGCGGCGTACACCCCGACCCACACCCGGCCGCGGCTGCGCGTGCAGTGCGCCTGAAGCGCCAGGGGGCCGCCGGCCACGGGGCGGAGCTCAGCCCCCTGCTGCGGCCGCGCCACCTGCGCCGCGAGCTCAGGCGCCTTGCTCCCGGTCACCAGCGCCTGGTGCACCGCGCCGAGCACCTCGCCCTCACTCGTGAGCAAGACCAGCTCCTCCACCCCGAGCGTCCGCTGCAAGTCAGCTACCCTGACGCTGACGGCGAGCCGCCGCCCGGAGTCGAGCCGCCCCGTGGAGAGGTCAATCAGGGTGCTGTCCAAGGTCGGGTCGTGACGGCACAAGAGCTCAACCAGCTCCGGCAGGCGCGCCACCTCAGCGCTCAGCTGCTCATCCAGGCGCGCCACGGCCTCCTGAAACTGCTCCCGGAAGCGCTCCTCCTCCGTGCTCCGCCAGGCCTCACGCACCGCGAAGCCGAGCGTCGCCGTCACCGCGATGGTGAGCACGGTGATCGCGAGCATCAAGCGCTGAGCGAGGGTCACGGGTGCATCCTAAAGCGAAGAGCCGAGCGCATCCTCAAATGAACAGCTGAGCGTCACAGGCGCGTGCTGAAGTGAAGCGCTGGGCGCCACAGGTGCATCCTAACGGCCAGCGAGACGTCGCGGCATGGGCGCAGCGGGAGCGAAGCGAGGCGACACCATGCGGGGCTGAGACTCAACGCCGCGCGCTGCGCAGCGCTTCCGCGATATCAACGAGCCACCGCTTCGCCTCGGGCGCCGTCGCGACGGTGCTCCACTCGGTGTCCGAGGCAGCGAGCTTCCCCCTGACGTATTCCTGCACCTCGCTTCTTTCGATGATCTGCTTGGGAGCGCCGTCCGCCTCGCGAATCAGGCTCATTAGCTCCTCTGTACCTTGCAGCGCGATCTCACGGTGCCGCTCGCGAGTGAGCTCAAAAGGCGTATCGCCAGGCGTCTCTTTGAGCTCCCTCTCAGCGACAGCCAAGCGAATCGCCAACGCGCGACGTGGCGGCTCAATGCGATGCGCGTGCTCAGCGTAGATCTGCACGCGCTCCTCAGTGCGCTCGATCTCGTACACCGATGGCCTGAGGTCTGGACCGCCATCCCGAGCCTTGAACTCGCGCACCTGCAGCTCCTCGGCGGGCAGCTCTTCCTCCCAATTGGCGAGCCGCCTCGCAAATCGGAGCACCACCCTACTCACAGATCCGTGGCGTCCCTTGCCGCGCCGCGAACCGCGGCGCTCAGATCCGCTTCGGCGATACGCCGCAGCTCAGCGATGGTGCTCGGATCCAAATGCCGCGCCAACCCATAGATCGCGCCCTCCCGCACGACCGCCTCCCTGTGTTGGAGCAGCGGCACAAGGGCGTCGCGCACCAGCGCCGATTCTGCAGACCTCCCAAGGATCTCCGCCGCGAAGGTCAGATCACCTGGCGTCAGTCCACCCGCGTCGATGAGCCGAGCCAGCTGCGTTGGCGACCGCTTCAAGATGAACTCGAATGCTGCTTCACACGGCTCACGCCATCGATCGCTCACCTCACGCCCCAGGTCGGCATGGAGGCTATCGAAAGGAGGTGGCGCAGGCCGATTGCGCGCAACGGAGGTCCTAGACACACAGCATTTCTACCACGATCTTCGCCCAAGGCCCGGCCCTGGCGCTGTGCCCTACACGTATGGCGAGCGAGGCGACGGCCACCGCTGAGGACCCTGAGCGGGTGGAGCCGAACACGCCGCACCGCTGCGTGGCGCGCGGTCTACCTGTGATTTGAGCGCGACGAACGGTCACCGCTCGCCGTGCTAGGTTGCGCCGCGTGTCTCGCCCGCTCCGGAACCGACTGACCGCCGCTTGCTGCCTTGCCGTCACGCTCACCGCCTGTGGCGGCTCAGGCGGCTCCCAGAGCGACGCCGAGACGCCCAAGCGCCGCGGCGCCACGGGCGCCGATGAAGCCGAAGCAGCGCCGCGCGGCCTCCCCTCTCACGTCTTCGCTCAGGCGCCAGAGGGCACCTACGGCCCGTACATGGGCGCGGGCGGTCGCGGCGCCATCGCGCTGTGGGCCGCGCCGGGAGCTGGTAAGGTGAGCTGGCATACGCGCGCCTTCGACGAGCGTGGCGCGCCGCGCGGCGACGGACATCAGTTTGATGGCGCGCCGAGCGAGCTTGGGCTCGCGGTGGTGAAGCCGGCCGGGCAGGGCGGGGTGTTCAAGACGAGCGGCTACGCCGCGCTGTTCACGGAGCGAACGGCGTCGGGTGAGCGCGTCGGCGCCATCGCCCTCCGTGAAGACGGCTCGCTCTTAGCGGGCCCATTCACCGTCACCCAGACTGACGCCGCGGTCCTGTGGCTGAGCGGCGCGCCCACCGCACGCGGCGCGGTCGCCGTGTGGGCCGCGCGCGGCAGCGGCCAGGCGTCGCTCTACGCCGCGGAGCTCGGGGACGGCACCAGCCCAGCGAGCCCAGCGCCGTTCACCCAGCGCGCGCGCGCGTGGCAGGCGGTGCCGTTCGCGGGCGGCGTCGCGGTGGCCTGGGTGGAGGCGCCCACCGCCGCCGCGTCGGCGCCGGGGCGCGTGAGCGGCCCCGTGATGCTCGCGCTGATTGACGAGCGCGGCGCGTTGAAGGGCAAGGCCATCACCTTGGCTGACACCGCCGGGGCGGAGCTGGATCTTGACTTGGTGGTCACCAGCGCTGGCCTGGTCGCCGCTTGGTCTGACCGCAGCGACTTGGAGGCGCGAGTCCACCTGACGCTGACCGACGCCTCGGGGAAGGTGCTCATCGCCCCCAAGGCCGCGCTGCCCACCGCCGGTGAGCAAGCGCTGGTCGACTTGCTCGCGCCGCCGGGCGGCCTGGGCCCGGCCTACGTGGTGTGGGACACACCGGGGCGCGCCGAAGAGGGCGCGCGCTGGCTCGACATCGCCCGCCTCGACGCGCGGCTCGAGCCCGAGAAGCGCGCGCGGCTCCGGGTGGCCGGCCCGGCGGACACCATCCCTGAGCTGGTCGCCAGCCAGGGCGGCGTCGCCGCGCTGACGCTGGCAGAGTCCTGCCCCAAGGGCGGCCCATGTGAGGACGCGGATCTGCTCCCCACCTTCGTGCAGTTCAGCGCGCAGCTCGACCTGGTCGCGAGCGAGCCGCTGCGCACCAGAGAATATCCAAGCGGAATCAACCTCGCCTGGGGCCTCACCTGCCCCGGCGCCGCCTGCTTCGCGGTGGCAGCGGGCAGCGACAACCCGGCGCCGCTCTTCTCGGTGGCGCTCAAGAAGACGGAGCTCGAGTATCGCCCCGCGGGCGAAGCCTGGGCGCTCGAATCACCGCCGAACCTGCTCGCGAGCCGCCCTGTCGCCAGCGCGGATCCGCTGAGCGACGTCGCGGCGCTCCCCACCCCGAGCGGCCATTTGGTCAGCTGGCTTACCTATTTCGACGACACGGCCCCCTACACCCGGCGCACCACCCCCGCGCCCGACGGCCGCTTCGATCCGGTGCGCGCCGTGCTCAGCGTGCGCTCCTTGAAGACGGACGGCGCCGCCAGCGACCCCAACGTCATCACCTACCGCGCGCGCGCGCTGGGCGGCATCGCGCTCTCCCCGGGCGACGCTAGCAAGGGCCACCTCCTGGTGTGGACGGCGGTCGACGCAGGGCGCCCGCAGGTGTTCACCACGCTCGTCAGCAGCGAAGGTAAGAAGCTGAGCCAACAGATGCTCACGCGCACTCCAGGCGACGTGAGCGACGTCGCCGCGACGCGCATCGACGAGGCGCCCGGGCGCGCCGCCGGTTGGCTGGTGGGCTGGGTGGATGAGCGGAGCGGCGACCCAGAGGTGTACGTCGCGCGCGTCTCGAGCGGCCTCCAGCGCGTGGGCGGAGACACGCGGCTGACCCAAGCGGCGGGCGCCGCCACCGACGTGAGCTTACTGGCCCAGGGGGAGCAGGTGTGGGCGGCGTGGTCCGACGCGCGCGGCGCCACAGCGCCAGGCGTCGCGGACATCTACCTCGCGCGCACCTCACACACCGGGCAGCCGAGCGGCGGCGAGCGGCTTGTAGTCAGTACCCCTGGCCATTCGCACTCGCCCCAGCTCGCGCTGGCGGGCGACGCGGTCACCCTCACCTGGATCGAAGAGGGCGAGGGCGCCGGGCTCCGCTTCACCCAGCTGGGCGCGGACGGCGCGCCGACGTCATCACCCCTGACCATCCCGCTGCCGGACGCCGCGCAGCCCACCGCGCTCAGCGTGGTGTGCAGCCCAGGGCTGTGCCGGGGCGTGGCCAGCGCCTCCCGCGGCGCCGCCTCCGAGCTGTACGGCTTCGTGGTGCGCCCCCCCGCCGCGCTGGTGAAGCTCCAGCGCCTGAGCCGGCTCGACGGCCCCTCCGCGCAGTCCGTCGCCCCGGCCTTGCTCGGCGATCTGCTGTGGTTCGCGGATCAGCGCGAAGGCCGCGGCTTCCTCCGCGAGGCGCGCATCCGCTGGCCTTAGCGAGCTAGCCTTAGCCCGTGCTCACCGCGGCGAGGCGCTCGCCGAACGCGGCGCGCTCACCGACCCTACTCTGGCTTCACCTGCTCGAACAGCCAGTCAACCATATCCACGCGGAAATTGTCATTAACGCCGGGGATGTGCCCTACCCCCTGCATGCGCCACAGCTCCACCTGCCCCCCAGCGGGGCAGCCCTCGTAGGCCAGGCGCTCTGTCTCAGCGCCGTTGTCGCCCCCCACGTAGTCCACCGCCGAGCCGAACGAGGTGAGCGCCCCGGCGCAGCCGTTCAAGCTCGCCCAGCGCTCCACCGTGAGCTCGGCGCCGGGGACCATCGTCTCATTGAAGGACGCTGTCTCGTAGCGCACCGTCGAGTCCTCCGTGCCGTGCATCTGCAGCACGCTCACCGGCGAAGCGGGGGTGCAGCGCGCGGCGTCGTGGAAGGTGGCGCCCGCCAAGCTGGCGATCGCCGTCACCACGCCTGGCTTCTCGCAGGCGAAGCGGTAAGACATGAAGCCGCCGTTCGAGTGCCCCAGCATGTAAACCCGACGATTATCCACACGGAAACGCTGCTTCGCCTCGTCGATCAAGCCCGAGAGGTAGGCGACGTCGTCCACCCCAGTCCCGCCGAAGTCGCAGCAAGCGTCCGTCGCGTTCCAGAACCGCTTCCCGTCGGCGCCCGGGGTGCCATCGGGGGACAGGTAGATGAAGCCGCGGCGCTCCGCCTGCTGCTTCAATTGAAACAAGAGCTCTTGGAGCGAGGCGGTGGCGCCGAACCCATGCAGCATCACCACCAGCGGCGCCGGTGTGCGCCCGTCGTAGCTGCTCGGGAGGTAGGGCGTCACGGGGCGCTCGCCGCCGAGCGGCGACAAGTCCGGCTCGAACACACCGCCTGTGCCGCCCATCGCGCCGGCGCCACCGCTCCCGCCAGCGCCCCCATTCGCTCCCGACGCGGCGCCTCCCGCGGCTGGGCCGCTCCCGCCGCCTCCACCACAGGCCCACACCCCCACCAAACAACCCGAGAGGACCCACACGAAGCGAACGTGACGTAGCATGGCCCCAGAGCCTAAGGCGTCTCCCCGCGCGCCACCAGGGAACACTGCACCCCGCCGCGCGAGGCTCCTTCAGCAGGCTACAGCAGCTCGAGCACCCGCTCCGGCGGCCGCCCAATCACCGCGCGCTCCCCGACCACCGCGATGGGCCGCTCCATCAAAATGGGGTGCTCCGCCACGGCGCGGCAGACAGCGTCCGCCGAGCTCTTGGGCGTCAACCCCAGCGCTTGATACGGCGCCTCCCGGGTGCGCAAGAGCTCATGGGCCGAAATGCCGAGCCGCTTGATGAGCCGCTTCACGGCGCTCGCCGTGAGCGGTTGGTCCAGGTACCGAACCACCTCCACCTCGGCTCCTTTTTCCGTAAGGAGTTCGAGCGCCTGGCGGCTCTTGGAGCAGCGTGGGTTGTGATAGAGGGTGACGGCCTGGGTCATGGGTACCTCCGCGAGCTTGCGCAGCGGCCGCTCGTGTAGCACACCGCCGACGCGCCCAGCAGGTCCCTCACTACTGTGACCTGGGAGGCCCGCATTTCCAACGCTCGTCCACGCGCCATGCTCCAGACCACGACACACGAGCGCCCGCCGGTTCGTTTGGGTGCTGCGCTTGTTGGAGCGCTCACCGCTGGCCTCAGCTTGAGCGCGCCAGCACTCGCCACGCCGAGCGCCGAGCCAGCGTCGCGAGCGGACACAGTCCGTTTGGCTGACGATACCTCAACCGTCGTCGCCGACAGCGTGGAGCGTGACGCCGATAGCGCGGCCACCGTAGCCACCGACGCAGCGCCCAGCGAGGCAGAAGACAGCCAGGCTGACGACAGTGAAGCTGACGCCGCGGCGCCCCCGGAGCCTCAATACTCCCCCTGGCAGACAGACCGCGCGACGCCCTTCGTCTCACTCGCCACCGACTTCGGCGTGGTGTACGCGCGCCCGCGGCTCACCCTCGGGTACGGCGCGCCGTTCTGGAGCTACGTCGGCCTCGACGCCCACTGGATCGTCACCAACAGCTTCACCGCGCCCTACATCGGTTGGCGCGCGAGCCTGCCCTTCTTAGACGTCACCATGGGGGTGCGCCGCACGCTGCCGTTCGATAGGCGCTTGCTCCCCCCGCGTGAGCGCCACCACGCCGACTCCCTCGCGGTGCCGCCCGGCGAGGAGCGCGCCGCATACACCGCCATCGATTTTGAGGTCGCGGCCGTCGCCCCGCTGGGTCACGGCGGCGCGTTCCTCTCGGTGCATCCGGTTTACATCGATGTGCCGGAGGAGCACCACGTGTTCGATGAGGTGCTGCGCGCGGTGATGAAGCCGCCCTTCGCCATGGGTTTCCGCGGTGGCTATGTCCTCGGCCTCGACGAGAAGCAGGACATTCAAGTGGGCGCCGGCGCCGAGTACGTCTTGCTCCCAGGGCGCCCCAAGGGCGTGACGCGCGTGGGCCCCATCGTCCACCTGACCTTCAGTAAAACGCTGGAGGGCTTCTTCGTCTTCTCTGCGGTCGTCGATTCCCCTGACGACCTCAGCATCGAGGACGGAACCTACGCGTTCCTCGGCCTACTCCACCGCTGGGCCCAGCGGTTTTAGTCAGGTCTGTCGGCGCGGCACTCAGGCTCAGGAGCACCAGCGGAGCGCCCGCATCGCCCGCCCCAGGAGCGGCGACTCAAGCATTCGTCAGCACTCCTGACGCATCTAAAGATCGGGGATCAGGGGGTTTGCCTGCACCGCCCCGCGACCACCGAACAGGCTCTGCCCCAGGTGCCGCCCCCCACAAACCCCTACTCCCCCGCAGCACCATCTAGCGCCGCATCGCCCTTCACCGCAGCCCCCGCGTCGGGCGCCGCTGCGTCCACCGCGCTCGGCGCCTCTGCGGCGTTGGCGCGCTTTGGGAACAGCCCTTCGCAGGCCTCGTCGCGTAGCTCCGCGAGGCGCTGCTTGTCCCCCGCGTCGGCGCCGGCCCAGGCTATCTGCGCCTGAGTGCAGTTCGTGTTGCGCTTCACCTCGCGCATCAAGGACGCGATGTGCTCCATGTTCAGCTCCGACAGCTGCTCCGCCGCGGCCTTGCCCGAGTTGCTGTTCGGCGACTTCGCGACGGCGGCGCGGCACGCCTCCATCGCCTGTTCAACCTCACCCTTCGAGCGAAGGTCAATGCAACGATCTAAATCGGCCTTGCCCGGATCACAGCCCCAGGTGAGCACAGCGAGCGACAACACGCCGAGCGACCCACTCAGCGACCTGCTAATCCCATCGGAGCGACGCATGGCTCGCCCCCTACCATCACCCCCCGGCGTCGGCCAACTGCTCACGCCGCAGCGCCACCGAGAGCAACCCAGCGCACGCCGCAGAGCCAGTCAGCGCCACGCAGAGCTACGCACAGCGACGCAGCGCACGCAGCGCCTGAGGCACCACGCGGCGCCGCTTCAGCTCAGGCCTGCCAGCGCCGGCGGGCGCCAGCCGCCGAACGCGCGCTCAAGCTCCAGGGCGGCGGCGATGGTGAGGTGATCGTTCATCGGCGCGCTCACCACCTGCACACCGAGCGGCAGGCCGTCTTGTGCTAGCCCGAGCGGCACCTGGGTGACGGGCAGCTCCAGCACGTTGAAGATGGCGTGGTAGCTCCAAGGCATGTGGAGGCGCGTGGCCCAGCGCGCCGGCACGCGGTGCCTCGGCGCGGTGGTCACGTAAGGCGGATACAAGAGCAGGCCGCCTTCGCCGAGCAGCGCCAGGATCTCCTGCTTCAGCTGCAGCCCCAGCGCCGCCAGCTCCTTCGCTCGCTTCGGGAAGCGGCGCACCATGGGATCAGTCACCGCGGTGCAGAGCGCCATCCAGGTGTGATCCGAGGCGCCCACGGACCACTTCAGCATCTCGCGCCAAGCGGAGACGGGCGTGCCCTCGCCCAGCAGGGTGCCGAACGGCACCTCATTCGCGAGCCCCATCATCGAAGCCCAAATCTCGAATTGCCTGCGGAGCGCAGGCAGCTCCACCACCCGCAGCTCCATCCCGCGGGCCACCAGGTGCTCTGCTGCGCGCCGCTGCGCCCGGAGCAGCTCGGGCGCCACCGGCAGCGCGCCGCTCCCCTCAATGGAGATCAGCGTGCGCCCTTCAAACGACACCGCGTTAGGATCGCCCAGCTGACTAGCTGAGGCGCACTCGGGATACTGCGCGTCAGGGCCCGCCAGGATACGGAGCAGCGGCATCAGATCCTCCGCGCGGCGCGTCATCGGTCCGCTGCACAGGTAGCGCTGCATCGCGCCGTCCGTCTCGGGGTACTGCCCGCTGTTCGGCACCACCATCGGGCTCGGCTTGTGCCCAAAGATCCCGTTGAAGTATGCCGGGTTGCGGATTGAGCCCCCCACGTCAGAGCCGAGCCCGAACGGCGACACGCCGGAGGCGATCGCCGCTGCCTCCCCACCTGAGCTGCCACCGACGATGCGAGAGGCGTCGTAGGGGTTACGGCTCCTGCCGTACACGGGGTTCACCGACTCCATCCACATGCAGAGCTCGCTGATGTTGGTCACCCCGAGCGGGATGGCGCCCGCCGCGCGCAGCCGCGCCACCGCCGTCGCGTCCTCTGTGGCGATCACGTCCCTGCGCGCGCGCAGGCCCGCGCTGTGAGGCATTCCCGTAAAGGAAAAGCTCTCCTTGATGGTGCACGGCACGCCGAGCAGCGGCGGCAGATCGTCTCCGCCCTGAGCCAGGCGCTGGTCCGCGGCGTCCGCCTCGCGCCGCGCCTCACGCTGACGCGCGCGCGCCACCGCGTTGGTGTGGGGGTTGGTGCGCTCGAGCTGCTCCAGGTGGAGCTCCACCAGCTCCCGCGCGCTGATCTCCTGAGCGCGCAGCCGGCGCGCGAGCTCCATGGCGGACACAAGGCGTGGATCCATGCACGGGACGGTGCAGCGCAGCGCCCCACAAGGGAAGGGTGAATGCACACGCCACCCAAACGCCGCCCGCCACCGACGTGCACGCAGGGGCGACCGCCGGTCGCCCCGTCACCTGAGCGCGGTGCCCAACCCCCCCTCAAAAAAAAACCGAACGGCGCGCTACTCGTGGATTTGCTGAGCCAGGTAGCGCTCGCGCCCCAGCTCCTTCACCTGGTGCAGCTGCGCCTCAAGCCAGTCGACGCCCTCCTCCTCCTCCTTGAGGATGGCCTCCAAGAGCTCGCGGGTGCCGTTGTCGTGCAGGTCGCGGCAGAGCGTGATGGCGCGGTTCAGGCGCTTCACCGCCTCCAGCTCAAGCTCAAGATCGAGCTGGTGCTGCTCCACTGGCTCCTCGCCCACCTTCACGGGGAAGTAGCGCTGCATGTTGGGCACGCCGTTCAGGAACAGGATGCGCGCGATGACCTTGTCCGCGTGCTTCATCTCCTCGATCGACTCCGAGCGCTTGTTCTGAGCCAGCCGCTCGTAGCCCCAGTCTTCACACATACGATAGTGAATGAAGTACTGGTTGATGGCGGTGAGCTCGGAGGTGAGCACCTCGTTCAGCGCCTCGATGATCTGCGGTTCCCCTTTCACGGCTCCTCCTTGCTGGACGGCGACCCAAGGACGCCGAAAGTGACTCTCAGCGACCCCAGAGGGTCGCCCACTGAGCCCCACGCTAGGACGTTTGGCGCGCCGTGCCCCCGCTTTCTGCGATAAGGATTTTCAATTGCTCAAAAGATTTCAAGCACTTACCGGAGCGCGCGCAACAATGAGCGCGGGGCCACCCCAAGATGCACCGAGCGAGCAGCAACCCTGCGCCGGGGCGCGCACAGTTTGCGCAAATCACATCCGGCCTGCCGGCCGGCTCAGGAACGATATTGATATCCGTTATCAATCAGCTAGGCTCTCAGCCAGCTCAGATGCTCGTCTGCCACTGCCACGGGATCAACGACCGCACCATCCGCGAGTGTGTCCGCGCTGGGTGTTCCAACGCGCGCGGCGTCTCCAAGGCCTGCGGCGCCGGGACTGACTGCGGCGGCTGTGCCCGCTTGGTGAAGTCGGTCGTGCATGAGGAGCTGCAGCGCCTGGAGGGCGAGGGCCCCTGCTTCCACCTCCCGATGGCCGAGCTCAGCCCCGCCTAAGGCCGCTGGCGCCGTCGCTGCACGGCGCCTTCAGCGAGGCCCAGTCAGCCTACCTGACGCTGAGTCAGGTCGGCGCCTGACTCAGCCGAGCGCCCTCACACCCAGCGGCAGCTGGCGTGATCCCACCGCTGACGCCCATCATCCTCCACCAGGTAGAGCTCCTGGGAGCCCACGTCGCGCTGAAAATGCCGCGTGGAAAAATGGCGCTCCAGCGCCCTCGGCAGCTCCTTCGTCGCCACGTCCTGCTCGGTGATGGCGTGGTACCAAACGTTCAGCTGCGCGCCGTCGAGCTCGAAGGTGGCGTAGCCGTTCCTGTCGTAGGCCTGGTAGGCCAGGTGCGGGTTAGGCTTGGTGGTCGTATCCGTGAGGAATTGACCCACCCCCAGCGCCAGGCCAACGGCCCCCGCCGCCGCCAAGGTGGGGCTGCGCTGCGCGGTCCTCACGAGCAGCGTCTGGTAGGTGCCTGAGCTCACCCCGCTGCACACGAACTCGGTGACGCCGCCCGTCCCCGCCTGGTTCCTCAAGGCGCCGGTGAAGAAGGCGTGGATGTCGCCGGTGACCAGCACCATGTTGTCGAGCTTGGAGAGCTCCTCCAAGAGCTCCTCCCGCTTGTTGGGGAAGCCGTCCCAGTCCTCCGCGGAGAGCCGGAAGCGCTGCTTAAACAGGGCAGGCAAGCTGTCTACATCGGAGAGATCCACGATGCGCGGCATGAAGGTGAAGCCGTTGCCCCACACCTTCCAGGTGGCCTCGCTGCCGCGCAGCGTGGATAAAAACCACGCCTCCTGCTCGGCGCCCATCACCTGCTCGCTCGCGCCGCTCGTCTGCTGGTAGCGGAGCCGCGCGTAGGCATCGAACATCTCCTGCACCACCAGGTACCGTGAGCCTAGCTGACTGTAGCGATCCATCTTCAGCATCAGGTGGAAGGCGTAGCCACGCGAGAGCCCCGGGGTCGCCTCGTCGATCAGCGCCATGCTCGTCCCCGCGCTGTCGTTGATGGCGGTCACCTGTTGGTTGATGAAGGGCACGCTCACCAGGCCAGCGAACTGCGCGGCCTCATAGCCGGTCAGCGCGGCGTGCTCCGCCAAGAACGCCTGGTAAGCGCCGCCGTCGAAGCTCGCGATGTCCACGTAAGGCGAGGCGAGGCTCAGGTCGCTGCCCTGCGCCAGGAGCTGCTCCTCCGTCACCGCCACCTGCCCCGGGAACACGTCCTCCGGCACCACGTGATCAGGCCGGTAGCGGCGGAGATCCGTCATCACCAGCTGGAGGTGCTTCCCGAAGCTGAAATCACGATAAATCGTGATATCCTCAGGGAAACTGACGCTGCGGTCGTACTCGAACTCGGGCGCGCCGCGGTAGTCCACCGGCATGTACTCGAACCAAGCTTGGTCCGCGTTCGAGCGCCGCTCGGGGGAGTCCTCGTCGCGATCCCCGTCGAAGTAGGTGGCGTGAGTGCCGTAACAATCGTCGGAGAACTCGTGATCGTCCCACACGGGGATCATCGGGAACAGCTCGTGCACGCGCTGCAGGTCCTGATCGCCACGGTAGGTCTGGTAGAGCTCGCGGTAGTTGTCGAGCGAAGCCGCGGCGAAGTACTCCTCCTCCGTGCCCTCGTTGAACGCGATGGCGCCCTGAGTGTCGCGGAAGGTCACCGCGCGGCCCGGCGCGGTGGTCTGAAACTGTGGGTCCGCGGTCGTCTCGTAGATGTAGTCGCCCAGGTGGATGAAGAAGTCCACGTCGCGCTCGGCCAGGTGCTTATACACATGGTAATACTTACCGTTGTAGTCCTGGCAGCTGGTCACGGCGAAGCGCACCGGCGCCTCTGAGCCCACGCTCGGGGCCGTCTTGGTGCGCCCGGTGCGGCTCACGAAGGCCTCACCGCCCTTCCGGTAGATGAAGCGGTAGTAATAGTAGGCGCCCGGCTCGAGCCCAGTGACGCGCGCCTTCACGCAGCCGCCGTGCAGGGCCTTCGCGCTGAGCGAGAGGTGCGGCGCGCCGCTCAGCGTGATCCGCTCACGGAAGGCCTCATCCTTCGCCACCTGGAGCTCGAGCGCCAAGTCCTCGATTTCGTCAGGGTCGATGACCCGAGCCCACAGGATGACGCTCTCCGGCCGCGGATCCCCCGAGCAGATCGACTGCGGGAAGAACGCCTCCCCCGGCGTGAGCGTCTCCTCACCGCCGCCGCCGCCTCCGCCGTCCCCGTCGTCTGAGCTGCACCCCAGCCCCGACACCACGCTCCCAGCCACCCCCAGCGAAACCCCCAAAAACGCGCGACGCTTCATCGCTCAGCTGTACCCCAGCCCCCGCCCAGCGCCAGAGAAGAAAGGCCGAAAGGCCGAACCTGCTCACCCCCTGCCCGTCCCCCATCATCCCCATGTTCCCCTGGATTTTTTGGGGGTTGGCTCCCGCTGAGCGTCCCTGAGCCCGCTCGCTGGGTACCCCGCGAGGCAGCGGGCGGCGCACCACCAAACGCCGACGGGCGCCATGCCTAGCGCCCGCGCCGAAAGTCAGTGAGGCTGAGTCGCTCAGCCCCCACTATAAGTCAGCTGCGCTGCCTAAAGCGACGGCGAGCGCGGGCGTGAGACGCGGTAGCGCTCCAAGATGCGCTCGTTCGCCTCCCGCACCTTCGCGGTCTCGAACAAGAGCCGCGCGCCGCAGGCGACCTCGATCTCCACGACGTCCCCCGCAGTGGTCAGCCGCTCTGCCAAATCCGCGAGGTCCCGCGGCGCCACGCCGTTGACGCGCCGCACCACCTCGTTGCCGTGCTCCTCATAGCCCATGGTCAGCTCATCTGCCAATATCTGAGAGAGCACCACCACCTCGCGCTGCGTCTCCGTGCGCACGCCGGAGTAGTAGTGGAACAGGAACTCCGGCGGCGCCTTGTCCCACCAGCGCGCCCAAGTCTCCAGGTAGCCGCGGCTGAGCGGCTGAAACACCAGGCCCCCATAGACGAAGTAGCGCGGCGACTCCTCGCAGGCGCTGCGCGAGACCAAGTAGCACTTCTCCTTGAGCTCCAGCGAGAGCTCGCGGCGCTCGCCGCCGCGCATCACCGCCACCGCCAGCTGATCACCCACGAAGTGATCCGCAAGCACCACCTCGAAGCGGGTGCGCACGCGGTCAAGGTAGCGGATGGTGCCGTTGTCCTCCACCTGGTAGCCGTCCACCTTGAGCAGCACGTCCCCCGGCTCGAGCACCCCGTGGGCGCTGCCGCCGAACTCCGCGCCGAGCACCAGCACGCCCGTCTGCTCCGGGGTGAGGCCGCTCGCGCGCTTCAGCATTGGGTTCTCCAGGCTCTGGCTGCGCAGCGAGAGCGAGGGCACCTCTGGGCTGCGCCCGGCCTTGATCCCCTCAATGAAGCGGCGGATCAAGGTGACCGGCACCATCTCCCCCACGGCCTCCGCGTCCCTCAGCGTCTGGAACGCGATGCCCACCACCTTTCCCTCGTGGAAAACAGGGCCGCCGCTGTTGCCCTCGTTGATGGCCGCGTCCACCGTCACCGCCAGCAGGTACCGCTGTGAGTGGCTGTAGCGCTGCAGCTCAATGCGCGACACCACGCCCTCCGTGATGGACACCTCCTCACCCCCCACCGGGAAGCCCACCACGCTCACTCGGTCCCGCAGCTGCGGCAGCTCACCCAGCTCCGCCACCGCGTGCTGCTTATCGGCGAAGCGTGCGTCCTCCACCCGGAGCAGCGCCAGGTCCATGTCATGGCTGATGCCAACGGGCCGCGCGACGTATTTATTCGGATCGCTGACCTTCTGCACCTGAATGAAGTTGGCGTGAGCCACCACGTGGGCGCCCGTGAGCACGTGCTCGGAGTCGATCGTGACGCCGGAGCCGGTGGAGCTCATGGGGGTGCGCGCCTGCCAGGGCGCGTCGTAGTCCGGCGCTTGAGCGGTGGCGAAGATCCGGACGACAGAGGCCTCGAACATCGGCGCCCTATAGCACGCGGCGCCGCGCGGGCGCCTCACGCCAAACTGCACTACCCTCGGCGGGTGCCTCGCATGACCTTCCCGCTGCTCGCGCGGCGCTTCGCCAATCGCCTCCGCCGCATCGGCAGGCCAGCGGTCAGCGTCTGGCACCACCCAGCGTATCGCCTGCCGGTGGCGGCGGCGGAGGGCGTGATCGGGATCGAACCACGGCGCTCGAGCTTCGTGGTGAGCTACCTCTTAGACACCCACGTCATCCACCTCAAGGCGCTGCGTGAGCCAGCGCGGATCGGCTACGCCGAGCTCGGCCTGGTGCACACCCCCGCGCTGCTCGAAGCCTTACACGACCCCGAAGAGCTCGGGCGCACCTTCGCGGTGGACCCGAACGAGTTTCGCGTCGACGAGATCCTGCGCACCATCCGCCTGGCCTGCGGCGGCACCCTGGAGGCGGCGACCTGGGCGCTGACCGAGCGTGCGGCCGCCTTCAACCTGCTTGGCGGCTTTCACCACGCAGGGAAGAGCCGCGGCGCCGGGCTGTGCCCGGTGAACGACGTCGCGGTGGCGGTGGCCGTGCTGCGCACCCGCGGCTTCCGCGGGCGCGTGAACATCTTGGATTTGGACGCGCACCCGCCGGACGGCACCGCGGAGTGTTTCCACGGGGATCCACTGGTGTGGATAGGCTCCCTCTCCGGGACAGACTGGGGCAAGCTCGAGGGGGTAGACGAGACGGTGCTGCCGAGCGGCACCGAGGACGCCGAGTACCTGGCGGCGCTGAGCGCCCTGCTGTGCCGCATGCCCAAGGCCGAGCTCACCTTCGTGCTGGCGGGCGGGGACGTATTGAAGGGCGACAAAATGGGCGGGCTCGCGCTCAGCTTGGACGGCGCGCGGCAGCGCGATCTGCTGGTGAGCTGGTACGTGGGACGGACGCCGCAGGTGTGGTTGCCGGCGGGCGGTTACCACGCAGCGTCTTGGAAGGTGCTGGCGGGCAGCGTGGTGGCGGTGGCGCTCGACACGGACACGCCGCTCGTCACCGGCTACGAGCCGCTCCGGAGCCGCTTCGCGCAGATCGGCCTGAGCCTTGACCGGAGCGAGCTCGAGGGCCTCGCAGAGCTCACGATGGCGGATATCTTGGGGGATTTGCGAGGTAGTCAGGGGACCCAGCGTTACCTCGGCTTCTACACCCAAGACGGCCTGGAGTACGCGCTCTCGCGCTACGGGGTGCTGGAGGAGCTGGGGCGCCTCGGCTACTCCCAGTTCGAGGTGAAGCTCGACGGCGGGGGCAGCGGGGATCGGCTGCGGCTCTATGGTCAGGCTGACGGACAGAAGTACCTGCTGGTGGAGTGCGTCGCCGACATAGACAGGAAAGATGACGTCCTGTTCGTCAACTGGCTCATGCTGCAAAACCCAAGGGTGGGCTTCAGCGCCCGGCGGCCGCGCCTGCCAGGGCAGGAGCACCCAGGCCTAGGCCTCGCCCACGAAGCGAGCGAGCTCTTGCTGCGCACCGCGAGGCGCCTCGGCCTCAAGGGCGTCGCGTTCCGGCCCGCCTCTTATCACCTCGCCTACGCCGGGCGGCACCAGTCAAGCTTCGCCGACCCAGAGCGCCAGGGCCGCTTCGACGCGCTGCAACGCGACCTCTCACACCTCACGCTGCTCGAAGCGAGCCAGCGCGTGGCGCGGGGTCAGGTGCACCTGAACGGCGCCCCCTACACCTGGGAAGCTGAGCTGATGATCCACTGGCTCACACCGCTTGACGCCCACGAAGGCAGCCCCAGCCGGGCCGAGCGCATCGCGAAGGCCAAGGAGGAGAGCCACTTCAGCGTCGTCGTCCCCAGCGCGGAGCCCAGCGCGCCCGCGCCGCCTGCCGCCACCACAAGTCAGCCACACTGACGCTCACCGCGAGGGCCTCCCACCCAGCCGCCTTCGCGCGCTCAGCGGGGAGGGCAGGGGGTTTGGCACCGCCCTAGCGCAGGCTTGTCAGCTATGCTGACTTGAGCTCACAGCGTGTAGCCCAACCCCAACCCCACCCCCAGGTACTGATCCAGCGCGCCCCCAGCCACCCGCGGCGCACCCACCTCTGGGTCCAGCGTGAAGAAGTAGCGCTCAAAATCCACCGCGAGCCGCGCGTCTAGGCCCGCGCCCAGCTGAAGGCGCAGCGCCACCTGGGCGTCTACCCCGCCCGAGCTGGCGTTGGGGAACCAGGCGTCCGACGCGATTTCTCCGGAGCTGACTGGCAAGCGGTAACCGAGCCGGCCCTCCCAAGACAGGCCGAGCGGCGCGCGCTGCTCAAAGCCGACGCCGAGGCGCAGGAAGCGGTAGTCCGCGCTCGGCACTCCAGGCGCCGCCGAGTGGATCGGCGAGTTCGCGTCGGTGTCCGACAGCTCGAACCAGCGCGCGCCGTAGCCAAGGGAGAAGCTCGCGCGGTGCTCGGCGATGGGCACCTGAGCGCCAAGCGCCGCGTGATACGCCCCAGAGGACGTCTCGAAGCGCTCACCCTCGAAGCGCTCTGACTCGAGCCCTAGCGCGCGACCATAGCTGCCCTCCACTCGAAGCCAGCCGAGCGCGCCCGGTTCCTCGATGAACCAGCTCGCGGGGTGAAGCGCCGCCCCCGCCTGCACCCAAGGCGCCGCGCGCAGCGTGTAGGCCTGGAGCCGCCGCACCACGTCGTCGCGGTAGCGGAAGCTGCGCCGGAAGGCGCCGCCGTGGAGCGAGAGCTCGGCGCGCGGCGCGGCCCGTGTATGAACCCCACGCTCCCGCGCCCCCGCCAGGCTGACCGATCCGTCAGCCTCACTTACCTGAGCGGCTCCCGCGCCGACCCAGAGCACAGCCGCTGAGATCGCGCTGACCACCCGGCACACCCTGGCCACCTCGGACAGGCGCGGCACGCCCCGGCTCACGGACCCTCGCGCACGAAGGCGGGGCTCGCGCGGAACTTGAGCCCGGCGGAGACCTCCTGACACACCCCGGCTGCGTCAGGCTTCAGATCGGCGGTGCCGCCGATCAGGTTGGTCGCAACCTGCTGGAGATCCTCCCCCACGTTGAGGCCTTGGACGATCTCCTTGAAGTCCTCGACGCGGATCCCCCCGCTGATGATGCCATCCATGAACACGCCGCCGACCTCCTGCTCCTTCGTCAGCGCGAACTCAAGCTGCGCGTCACGCACGTGCAGGTTGAAGGCGGCGTCGAGCACCCGCACCGGCAGGAAGGCCTCCGGCGAGCTCGCGAACAAGCGCCCACCCCTGACCTCGCCTTGAAACTCGCTGATCGGCGCCTCATCCTCGTTGTAGCCAAACGTCTGGTAGAGTTCGTAGGCGCCGGTGGTGTCGAGCAGTACGGCGCCCGAGCCCGCCCCAAGCCGCAGCACCACGTCGTCGTCCTGCTCAAAATCATCTAAGCCGAGCAGCTCCAGCACGATCAACAGCTGCCCCCCGGCGATGGCCGCCTCAAGCAGCACGTCGATGTTGTCCTCCCCCACCATCGCCTTGATCAAGGGGAGCAGCACCGCGAGCTGGTTGTCCACGCCGCTTCTGCCATCAGGTCCGATGAAGTCCTTCTTGAAGCAGGTCTCGGCGTCCTCCCCGACCCCGGTGCGCCCATCCAAGTCGAGCCCCTCTGCCACCCCCGGCGAGCCCTCAGTAGGCTGGGCGAGCTGCTGAGCGAAGGTCGCGAAGGTGAGCACCGCGCCGTGACGCGAGGTCTCGCCGACCTCCGCTTCTGCGGCCTCCTCCCCGCCGCAAGCGCTGAGCGCGAGGCCGAGCCCGAGCGCCCACTTCGATCTCAGCACGGATGTCAGCATGCCTGACTGGGTGGCTCCACGCGGCGAGCTGAGCTCCAAGCGCCGGCTCATCCCGCCGCGAGCCCTTCCAAGCCCTCGCGCACCAGGCCCTCGTCTCCGCCGAACTCACCCGCTCGAACACCCATCATCGAGAGGATGCTGAAGCCCAAGCGGCTGATGTTGGCGCCCACCTGACGAACGTGAGTCCCCTTGACTAGTTGCCCACCCGCGCCGCCCCCGAGCACCACCGGGTACTCATCCACCGCGTGGCTCTTGCCGTAGCTGCAGTCAGTGAAGCCGAGCACCAGGCAGTTGTCGAGCAGCGTGCCGTCACCCTCCGGGATGGCGCGGAGCGCCGCCAAGGTGTAGGCGTACTCGCCGATGATGTAGCGGATGATCTTGGTGACGCCCGGTTGCTCGCCCGCCTCATCGTGGGTGAGCTGGTGGTGACCGAGCGGCGCACCGGGGTAGAGCACGTTGCCCACTGGGCGGCTGAACAAGTAGGAGAAGACGCGGGTTTGATCGCAGGCGAGGCTCATCGCCAGCAGATCGCTCATCACGCGGCTGATGGCGCGAAGCTGGGGCCGCCCCTCAAGGTCAGGGTACTCATCTAGAGGCGGGAGCGGCCGCTCACAGGCCTCGTAAGCAGGCGGGTCCTCCTCCAGCTTCGCGATTTGCTTCTCTAAATCGCGGATCGAGGTAAAATGCTGGTCTAAACGCGCACGGTCAGCCAAGCTGACTCGCTGGCTCAGGCGCCGGGCGTCCTCGCTCACCGCGTCCAGCACGCTGCGGCGCAGCGCCAGCTTGGGATCGATGATGGCCTCCTCGCCTGGCGCGCGGAAGCCTTCACCGAACAGGCGCTGGAACAGCACCGCCGGGTTTGACTCAGGTGGGTTAGTGCGACCCGGCCCCGTGTAGCTGAGGCTCGCCTGGGTTCGCTCCACCGCCAACTCAAGCGATGAGAAGCGCGTCTGGCCGCGCAGCGCGTCGGCCACCAGCTGATCGAGGCTGGCGGAGGCGAAGGTGCTGTTGTCGAAGTCGCCGCCCGCCACCCCCAGGCGACGCCCAGTGAGCAGCGCCGCCGGGCCCGTCCCGTGGGGCACCTCATTCGGCTGATACACCTTGAGGCCGCTGACGACCGTGACGTCGCCCTTCACCTCGGCGAGCGGCTCCAGCTCCTCGCTGAGCTGATAGTCAGGCCCCGTGTCCGTTGGGTTCCACTTGTTCGCGTGGCTGCCGTTGCCGAAGAACCACCAGCCAAAGCGCCGCGGGAAGCCCTCGCCCGAGGCGTGAGCCGTCCCGCTGTCGTTCAGGAAGATTTCGAGCGCCGGCAGCGCCACACCCACCAGGGCGCCCCCTAGGACGCCCCGAAGGACCGTGCGTCGGCTCAGCTTGCGCGCCATCACTCACCCTCCGTTGCCAGACGGAACCCGTCGCTCAGCGCCACCTCGCGCAGCAGCGTCTTCACCCGGTAGTTGCCAAGCGCGAAGGCCTCCGCCAGGCGCTCCACCTCCCCATCTTCGCCAGGCAGCTCGAGGCTCGCCTTGGCGTAGCGGTACACGCGCCGCGTGAAGCACGGCCCGAGCGCTGGGTGATCCGCCACCGCCTGCCCCAGCCCAAGCGCGTCACCGAAGCGCACGCCATCCAGATCGCCGCTCGGATCGATCACCGCGTTGGCCTCAAGCGTGCGGTAACGCCCAATGCTGTCGAAGTTCTCAAGGCCGAGGCCGATGGGGTCCATCGACAGGTGACAGGCAGCGCACACACGCACCGTGAGGTGATCGTCAATGCGATCGCGCAGGGTGGGCGCGGCGGCGCTCGCCTCAGGCAGCGAGGTGTCCACGTCAGCGGGGGGCGGCGGGATCTCTCCGCAGAGCATGGTGGTGCGCACGAAGCGGCCGCGCAGGGTGGCGGAGGTGTTGGTCGGGTGGGAGTGCAGCGCGAGCAGGCTCGTGTGCCCCAGGAGCCCGCGGCGCGGGCCCTCCGGCAGCTCCGTGAGCGCGAAGCCGCTCAGGCTCGGCGCCGGCACGTTGTAGAGCGCCGCCAAGCGGCGGTTCAAATAGGTGAGCCGCGTGGTGAACAGCTCGCGATAGTCGGCGTCCGCCTCGAACACCCAGTGCTCCAGCAGACCGAGCGTCTCCTCGCGCGCGTCGGGACCAAGATCCGCGCTGTGCGAGGTGAACAAGGTGGTGTCCTTCACGAGATCGCTCAGCTTCTTCAGGCCGAGCAGCTCGCTGAACAGGTTGCGCACGCCGCGGCGCGCCAAGGGCGACGCCAGCAAGCGCTCCACCTGAGCCTCGAGCGTCGCGCCCTCGAGCAGCGCGCCACTCTCGCCCAAGTCGAGCAGCTCTTGATCGGGCGCGCTGTTCCACAAGAAGAACGCCAGGCGCGAGGCGAGCTCCACCCCGGTGTAGCGCAGGCCGCCCTCCGCCGGCTCACCCAATTCCACACGGAATAAGAAGTGCGGCGACTGCAGCAGCCCCGCCAGGCCGAACTCGAGCCCCGCGTGGAAGTCACCGAGCGCACGGCTCGCCTCCCCAGCGGCCGCGACGTAGCCCATGACCTCCTCATCGGTGAGCGAGCGCCGGAACACGCGGCGCCCCACGCTCTCGATGAACGCCGCGGCGCAGGTGGTGTCCACCGGCGCCTCAGGCGCGCAAGGCACCCAGCGATCGCGCGCGCCTGGCGCGAGCACCTGAGCCGCCACATCGAAGGCGGCGCGCTCATACTGCTCTGCCCCGCGCGACGACACCGTCGACACCGAGCCGCCCACGGTGAGGAAGCCACCCACCTCCGTGTCCGGCTCAAGCGCGGTGGGCACCACCACCCCCTCGAACAAATCCGTCAGGGTGTTGGTGTATTGGGCCTGGGTCAGGCGCTTGAGCACCACCGGCGCCGGCTCAAGCGGCGCCTTCTCGACCTCCGGCGGCGGCTCGATGCGACCAGTGCAGGCCCAGGTCATCAGCCCTACTGCGAGCCAGCTCAGTCGACGCTTCACTGCCCCCGAGTATGCTTAGAAACCGGCCCCTCGGTCAAACTGTCGCAGGCAGGCGGGAAAAGGTGCGCTGGGCGCGGACGCCAGCTGACCAGCGTCTGCTCAAGGCCGACGCCGCAGGGTGACCAGGCTTGAGACGGAGCGCTCGCCGCTCAAGAGTTCCAAGGTGGTGGCCGAGGTGTCGTCAAGCACGTGATGCCGGGCGAAGGCGAGCGCGTAGGTGTCGACGATGGCGTAACCCACCGCCGACTCGATGTCGCGGCAGCCTCCCAACGCGAACAGCTGATGGCACCCGCCGCTCACCTCCACCCACATCAGCGGCAGCGAACTCACCGAGGCGAACAGGGTGTCCGCGCCCACCGGATCATCGCTCGCCGTCATCATCAACATGGGCGTCTCGGTGGCGTCCAGATCGCTCAGCCACGCGCTGCTGGCGTTGCCGGCCATGGGGATCCCAGCGACCACCCGCGGATCGCGGAGGCCCGCCGCGAGCGCGGCGACTTGCGCCTCGCTGCACGTCCCCTCCTCTGACGGGCACGCCGCGCGGATCCCCGCGATGTCATAGCCGGCGCCGCCAATCGCCCAGGTGGTGTAACTGCCAAAGCTGTGCCCGCTCATCACCACGCGCTCAAGCGCCAAGCGACCACTCAGCGGATCTTCCTTGGGGAGCTGAGCCAGGTGATCCAGCGCTTGGGAGATGTCCTGAGGGCGCACCACGAAGGTGGTGGTGGGGCGCGGGTTCCAGTTGTCGGTCAGGGTGTTCCCCGTGTGGTTCGGCGCCACGGCCACCCACCCATGGCTCGCGAAGTACGCCATCAGCTCGCTGGAGGTGCCGCCCCACCCCTGATGCCCGTGTGAGTGCACGTGCACGGGGTAGGTGGACCCGAGCGGGGCCGCGAGGCTCGCTCCCTCGAAGGCGTGGGGGTCGTTGAAAATGCCGAGGTAAATGGGCACCTCACCGCTCGTGTCCTCCGTCGGGTACCAGACATCGAGGGTGATGACACGCTCGTCGGTCTCCCCATCGGGCAAGTAGCGGTGCTCAAGGCTCCGGTGCCCGGCGCGGAAGGGCCCGGGCGCGTCCACCGCGAGCTCAAGCGACGGGTGCCGCCCATCTAGCTTTTCGGTGGGCTCCTCAGCACCGCAACCAAGCACCCAGGACAGCGCAGCGACGCCGAGCGTGAGGCGGCCCACGAGGCCTGAAGCCCGACCCTCCACAGGGCGTGGAGCTGCCTGGGGCTGCATGTGAGAGACCATCGACCTCAATGATGCCCCGACTTGAGGCGTGGGAACAAGCGCCGCGCTCGCTCCACTCGCTGGCGGGGGTGAGGGGCTCCGCGAGCGGTGGTGGAGCAGGCCGAAGACAAGCTCCAGGATCCGCCCTGGAAGGAAGTGTGAAAGGATGGCTGACGTGGCCTATCCACCCGACTGGATCCTGAACGCGCTCGATGACCCCACCTACATTGAGGACACCCAAGGCCTGCTCGTGCACTGCAATCAGGCGCTGCTCAGCCTGCTTGAGGCCGAGCCGACCCGCATCGCTGGGCACCCAGTCAGTCAGCTAACCATACCACCCGGGTACCGGGCCACGCGTCGTCAGGTCAGCTCACCAGAGGGGCTCAGCTTCACCTGGGTCACGCTCAGGCGCGACCTGCCCTCCATCGAGGCGCTGGAGCGCCGCGCCAAGGAGCTCGAGGCAAACGAACGCAAGTTGGCCGAGCTGCTCTCGCGTCAGCGCACGGCGCAGCAGGCTCAGCGCCTGGAGTCGGTAGGTCAACTGACGGGTGGCATCGCGCACGACTTCAACAACCTGCTCGCGGTGATCACCGGCTGCCTCGAGCTGCTCAAGGTGCGCGCCCATGGCAACGCGCCGGTGACCGACCTGGCCGATCGAGCGCTGACCGCCGCGGAGCGCGGCGCGGCGCTGATCCAGCGCTTGCTCGCCTTCTCACGCCGACAGATGCTGAGCCCCGAGCCCACCAACGTGAACACGCTGATGCTTGAGGTGCTCGACCTCTCGCGGAGGAGCCTGGCTGAACACATCGAGATCGTGACGGACCTCTGTGATGAGCCGTGGCAGGTGCTGGTGGACCCAAGCCAGCTTGAGAACGCGATCTTGAACCTGGTCATCAACGCGCGCGACGCGATGCCCGAGGGCGGCATCTTGATGGTCTCCACCGCCAAGGTTCACCTCGACACAGCCGACGACGGCCTGACTGAGGGCGACTACCTGCGCGTCACGGTCTCTGACACCGGCACTGGCATCGGGGTAGAGCACGTCGGCCGTGTCTTCGAGCCGTTTTACACCACCAAAGAGACGGGGCGCGGCAGCGGGCTGGGGCTCAGCATGGTGTATGGCTTCGTCACGCAGTCTCACGGGACGGTCCGCATTGAGAGTAAGCCCAACCTAGGCACCAGCGTGCACCTCTTCCTGCCGCGCGCCAGCGCGGCGCGCTTGGTCGAGCCGCGCGTCCTCGGAGAGCAACCGCTCGGTCGCCGCGAGGTGGTGCTCGTGGTGGAGGATGACAACGCCGTGCGGAGCACGGTCGTCTCGGTGCTCGAAGAGCTCGATTACCGCGTGATATCGGCGCCCACAGCCGCCGAGGCGCTGGAGATCTTGGAGTTCAACGCGAGCATCGATCTGCTGCTGACCGACGTGGTCCTTGGAGGCACTGCCTCCGGTCCGGAGCTGGCCCAGCGCGCGAGAGAGGCGCGCGCTGGACTCCGGGTTGCCTTCATGACGGGCTACGCGGACCAACACCTGAGCCAGCTCGGACGTGACGCGCGCGTGCTTAAGAAGCCCTTCCGTGCCCCCGAGCTGGCGCGGTTCCTCCGCTCAGCGCTTGAGGGCACCTAGAGCGACTCGAGCGCCGCTCATCCCTCGCAGCCATGGGTGGGAGGAGCGGCGCAGCTGGACCAGAGGCGCTTGAGTGTGCTCTCCTTGGGCCAGCAGATGGCGCGCATCCTCAGGGACATTTCTGATTGGCCCATCGTGTACGTCGCGTGGCCGTCGCGGCCGATCGGCGACGAGGACGTGGAGGTCTTCCTTGAGGAGAGCATGGTCGAGCTCCAGCGCGGTCCCCACACCGCCATCCACCTCTCAGAGGGCGGCAGTGGGCTGCGGGCGGCGCAGCGACGCCGCATCGCAGAGTGGACGGTCAAGCATGAGGCGCTGATCGGAGCGCGGATGTTGGGCGCCGCCGTTGTCGTGAAGAACCCTGTCCTGCGCGCGATGGTCACGGCGATCAATTGGATGGCCCCGCCGCCCTACCCACAGCACCTGTTCGCAGAGCAACACGAGGCCCGCGCGTGGGTCGAAGGTAAGCTGCGAGACGCGGGGTTCCCACTGCCTCCACAGCGTCAATCGGCCACGTCCGGCTAAGGCAGCGAGCGGGCACCGCGCGTCCCTCACGAGCAGCGTTCGGGCGCGGCCGACCATGGCTCCGCGAGGCGGAGGCGCTTTGTGCTACCGATGCCGCATGCCTGCGGAGCCCCGGACCATCGTTGGCATCGATCTCGGCACCACCCACACCGTGGTGGCCTTCGCGCACCTCACCCAGGAGGGCCACGAACCACCTCATATCGAGCTCTTCCGCGTCCCCCAGCTGATCGGCCGCGGCGAGGTCGCGGAGCGCGATCTCCTCCCTTCGTTCCTCTACTCCCCGCTCCCAGAGGAGCAGTTCGAGGACCGCTGGGGTGACGCGCCGTGGGTCCTAGGTGAGCTCGCTCGCGATCGCGGCGGCGAGGTGACAGGCCGACAGATCGCGTCACCCAAGAGCTGGCTGAGCCACGCGCGAGTGGACCGGCGGGCGGCGATCTTGCCGTGGGGGAGTGACCACGAGGACCGCCCGCGGCTGTCCCCGGTGGAGGCGAGCGCGCGGCTCCTCCGGCATGTTCACGCGGCGTGGGACGCAGCGCAGCCCGAGCTGCCGCTCGCCGAACAACAGGTCATCCTCACGGTGCCCGCCAGCTTCGATCAAGCAGCCCGCGAGCTCACCCTCATCGCCGCGCGTGAGGCGGGCCTTCAGGTGCGGCTCTTGGAGGAGCCTCAGGCCGCGTTCTATGCCTACCTGACGGACCACGGCTTCGGTGAGCTCACTGAGCTGGTTCAAGCTGAAGAGGCCCCCGTCGTGCTGGTGTGCGACGTCGGCGGCGGCACCACCGACCTGACCCTGATAGAAATCCGCAAGGAAATCAATCGCACCGCTCACACCGCTCACACCGCTCACACCCATCACACCGCTCACACCGCTCACACCGCTCACACCGCTCACACCGCTCACACCCATCACACCCCTCACACGCCAGGCGCTGACCGCGGTGGCGCACCCCAGCTCCGGCTGGAGCGCGTCGCTGTTGGGAGCCACCTGCTGCTCGGCGGTGACAACCTCGATCTTGCCCTGGCGCACCTCCTGGAGCGCCGGATGCAAGAGGAGCCGCTCGACCCTGCGCGCTTCGCCCAGCTCGTCACAGCCTGCCGCGCCGCGAAGGAGCAGCTGCTCTCAGCTGGCGCGCCCAGCGAGGTCGTCGTGCGGCTCTTGGGACGCGGCGCGGCGCTCTTCAGCGGTGGGCTCAGCGCTCAGCTCAGCCGCGAGGAGGTAGTCAGCTTACTAGACGATGGCTTCCTCCCCGCGTCGAGCCTCGACGCGCGCCCGCGCCGCGGGCGCGCTGGCCTCGTCGCGTTTGGGCTCCCCTTCGAGGCAGATCCAGCCATCACCCATCACCTCGCGTGGTTCCTGTCGCGGCACCTGGGACGAATCGCCGCTCTGGGCGCGCGCGCGATGCCGAGCGCGGTCTTGTATAATGGTGGGCTGTTTCGCGCGGAGCGCGCGCGCCTGCGCCTGACCTCACAGCTCGAGCGTTGGTCTGGCGCCCCCGTGAAGATGCTGACGGAGAGCGACCCAGAGCGCGCCGTCGCGCGCGGCGCCGTGGCCTTCGGCCTCGCGCTCCGCGGCCTGGGGCCGAAGATAGGCGGTGGGTCGCCGCGCGGCTACTACATCGGGGTGGCGGCGGGGCGCGGAGAACGGCGCGCGGTGTGTGTGGTGCCGCAAGGCGCCCACGAGGATATGGAGTATCGCGCTGACACCGTGCCGCTTCGGCTCCTCCTCGGGCGGGCCGCGCGCTTCGAGCTGTATGCCTCAGACAGCGCCGCCGCTGATCTGCCGGGCAGCGTCGTCACCCTCGACGACGCCCACTTCACCCGCCTCCCGCGCGTCGCGAGCCGCTTCGAAGAGGGGACCAGCGGTGAGCTCTCGGTGGCGCTGGTGGGCCAGCTCACGCCGCTCGGCACGCTTGAGCTCGCCTGTGTGGAGCAGCTCCCACCAGGTGCGCTGGCGGGCGCCGAGCGCCGCTTCGCGCTCGCCTTCGATCTTCGCGGCGACGACGAGCCACCGCCAGAGCTGGGTGGTGCAAGCAGCCACACTCCAGCTGAACGCGCGCGACCGTCGACGCCGCCGCGCCCGAGCCCTGAGGCGAGCCTTCTGCGAGCCGTTGATCTCATCGACCGTGTGTATGGCAAGCGGCGCGCCGACGTGAAGGCGCGCGAGGTGAAGGATCTGGTGCGTGAGCTCGAGCGCACCCTAGGCGAGCGCCGCGGCTGGCCGCTCGCCACCAATCGCCGACTGCACGACGCGCTGCTGGTGGACCCAGGCGCGCGCAAGCGCAGCGCTGATCACGAGCGCGTGTTCTGGCTGCTGGCCGGCTTCACCCTGCGCCCCGGCGTCGGCTACCCCGGGGACGACGCGCGCGCCGAGCGGCTCGCCGCGCTCATCAGCGACGCACTCACTTTTCACACGGAAAGTCGCAATTGGCAGGCGCTGTGGGTGGCGCTGCGGCGCGTGGCGGCGGGGCTCACCGAGCCCGCCCAGATCGCGGTGCGCGATCTGATCGACCCCTTCCTCGCCCCGCCCGACGCGAAGCTGCGGCGCCCCAAGAAGCTCAAGCCCACCCACCCCACGGAGATGCTCGAGCTCGCCTCAAGCCTTGAGCGGCTGCCCCCAGCGCGCCGCGCGGAGCTCGGCGCTTGGGTGCTCGAGCGCACCTGGACCGATCGCGATCCGCGCCTCTGGGAGGCGTTGGCGCGCATCGGCGCGCGCAACCCCACCTACGCCAGCGCGCACCAGGTGGTCCCGACGCGCACCGTCGAGCGCTGGTTCGACCACGTGCTGCAGGAGCGCTGGGAGGAGGTGCCGAGCGCCGCCATCTGCGCGGTCAGCCTGGCGCGCGTCACTGAAGATCGTACCCGCGACCTCAGCGAGGCGGTGCGTGAAGACGTGGTCCGCAGGCTCACCAAGGCGGCCCAAGGCGGCATGCCGATCGACCTCGAGCGCCTCGACGAGTGGGCCCGCGCGCTGCGCGAGTTCGTCCCCCTGAGCGACGCCGATCGCGCTGAGTTCTTTGGGGAAGAGCTCCCAGAGGGCCTGCGCCTGGGCGCCCTGCAAAGCGACAACTAGAGCGCCGAGGCAGAAGGCCGCAGACCACGAAGCCTCCGGAGAAGCGCGCCCTCGCATGGGGGCGCTGCTCCGGGCTCATGTGGCGGCAAACTGAGCGCCGCGCTCGCGCTCCGGTGGGTCACGGGGCATGCTGCCTGCCCGTGACCCAGCCTCACGCCGCCTGGCTCGTCGACTTGGACGGGACGCTCTACTCGCCGCTGCCGGTCAAGCTCTTGATGGGCCTGAGCGTGCTCTGCTTTGGCCTACGGCACGCCAAGCTGCTGCGGCGGTTTCGCCACGAGCACGAGCAGCTGCGCGCGAACATGACTGACCCCGTGGAGAGCCCCTTCGCGCTCCAGCTCGCGCGCACCGCCGAGCACTTAGGGCGCTCTACTGACGAAGTGGAGCAGGTCGTGCGCGCCTGGATGCTGGAGCGCCCGCTGCCCTTCGTCCGCTGGTTTCGCCGCGCGGCCCTGCTCGCCGAGATCGAGCGCCACCATCAAGCCGGCGGGAAGACCGCGCTGGTGAGCGACTACCCGGCGCGGGGGAAGCTCGCGGCGCTCGGCGCCGAGCGCTTGTTCGACGTGGTGGTGGCCAACGGGGAGGCCGGCGGCCCGGGGCGCCTGAAGCCATGGCCGGATGGCTACTTGAAGGCGGCGGAGGCGCTCCAGGTGTCACCCTCTGAGTGCCTGGTGATCGGGGACCGAGCGGACGCCGATGGCCTCGCTGCGGCTCAAGCTGGGATGACATTTCGCCACGTGTAGCCCTAGGACGACAAACGGTTTGCCCGCGCCGCTGAGGCTTTTCCTCGCGTGATCTCCAGCTCCACGCGCCCCCTCCCCAAACCCCAAACCCAGCGAACCTGACTGAATCATCCCTTAGCCCCCGGCTGCGCATTGTGGCGCAGTTCCCGCCTCAGGGCGGCTAAGATACGCTCTGGCCCTCTCGCATGCACCCCCTGCTCGCCACGCACCTGAAGCTCGCCCTAGCTGGCGCCGAGCCCCCAGCCGACGCTGGCTGGCAGCGCCTCCTCGAGTTGGTCAGTGACGATTACTATCACGCCGAGGCTGAGCGTGAGGAGCTGAGGCGCGCGATCGACGCGTGTGAGCGTGGCCACGAAGCGCAGGCGGCGCAGCTGAACCACGAGCTTGAGCAGCGGACGGAGTTCGAGCAGGCGCTAGCTGACAGCCGCGCCGAGCTGCACGAGGTGTTGGCCGCGATGCCTGACCAGGTGTGGCTGGTGGAGGCTGACAACAGCCTGGTCGATCCGCGGCCCCGCATCCCCACGCCCGAGGTGAACGAGCTGATGGCGGCGCTCCTGGAGTCCGGGGAGCTCGACGCCGCCTGCCGGCGCGCGCGGCGTGAAGGCGCGCTCGTCCAGTGGGAGTTTTCAGCGACGGTGGCCGGGCAGCGGGGCCTGTATGAGGCGCGCTGCGTGCCGCACCCGAGCAGCCGCGGCGTCGTCCTGGTGCGAGATCTGACGGAGCTCCGCGCGACGCAGCAGCAGCTCGCTGCGAGCGAACAAATGGCCTCCGTCGGTGTGATGGCGACGGGCGTGGCGCACGAGGTGAACAGCCCCCTCACCGCAGTGGTGAGCAACCTCGAGCACCTGGCGGAGCAGCTTGAGCGCCTGACCCCAACGCTCCGCGAGCAGGGCGAGCTCGATTTACTCACCGCGACGCTCGAGGCCAAGCAGGGCGCCTCACGGATCCGCGAGGTGGTGCGTGAGCTCTCGTGGTTCGCTGGCTCCTACCGCGGTCAGCCGCGGCCCTGCGACGTGAACGAGCTGGTCGACGGCGCGCTGTTGCTCGTCGCCCATGAGCTGCGTCACCGCGCCAAACTCACGCAGCTGCGCGGTGAGCTGCCGGAGTTCATCGGGGACGGCGCGCGGCTCGCGCAGGCGTTCGTGAACCTGCTGATGAACGCGGCGCAGTCCATCGAGGTGGGGCAAGCGGAGCAGCACCGCATCGAGGTGGAGACAGCCCAGCACGGTGAGGCCATCACGATCCGCATCGCTGACACCGGGGCTGGCGTCGCACCTCGGGTGGCGCTCGATCCCGCGCTCAGCCCCACAAAGCTCAAGGGCAGCGCGGGCCTGGCCTTGGGCATCGCTCGCAAGATCGTGGAGGATCACCACGGGAGCCTCCAGCTGCGCGCTGAGCCAGGCGCTGGGAGCGAGGTGCTGGTCACGCTCCCGCTGCTCCCTCACCTGCCACGCAGCGTCCCCTCAGCCCCGCTCGAGCCGAGCCGCGCTGAGGTCACCGCCCAGCCCCGCCTGCTGATCATCGACGACGAGGCTGACGTCGGGCGCGCCATGCGCCGCTCGCTGGCTGGGCGCTACCACATCACCCTCGCGCGCTCCGGCGGAGAGGCACTGGAGCTGCTGCAAACCCAGCGGTTCAATCTTGTGATCTGCGACTTGATGATGCCGGAGATGAGCGGCATGGCCCTGTTCGATCACGCGTCGCGGCGCTACCCCGAGCAGGCAGCGCGCTTCGTGTTCATGACGGGCGGCGCCTTCTCCGACGCGGGCAGGCGCTTCTTAGACCAGCTCACCACGGAGCACCTGAAGAAGCCCTTCGATCAGAACCACCTGCGCGAGTTCGTCGCGCAGCACCTGAGGCGGCTCGGCCCACTGACGAACGACGCTCCTTGATCGGGGTTTGGGGGTTGGGCACCGCGCTACCTCAACCGCACCTGACAGCGCACCTGACCACCACGAAGCGCGCCGCTCGCCGCGCCTCAGCCCACCGCCATTCAGGCAGCTAAGCTGACCGCGCCGCGCCAGCGCCGCCACACACCTACGGCAACTTGTAACGAACGCCGCTCGGCGTGTCCTCGAACTGCACCCCGAGCGCCTTGAGCCCATCGCGGATGGCGTCCGCCGTGGCGAAATCACGCGCCTTGCGCGCCGCGTGACGCGCCAGCGCCACCCGCTTCAAATCCTCCACGCTGAGCGTCCCCGCACCGAGCAGCTCGAGCGCCACGGCGGGCGCTGGGGCGCTCCCTGCCTCTGCCTCCAGCTCCTCCTTCGCGATCACCCCGGATTGCCCCGCGCGCAGCACGCCGAGCACCGCGTCGCAAGCCGTGAGCGCCGCGTGCGCGCGCGTGGCCGCTTGGCCCGTGGGCTTCAGGCGGTTCACGTGCCCCACGAAGTCGAACAGCTGCGCGAGCGCGGCCGAAGCGTTCAAGTCGTCATCCAGCGCCGCGCCGAAGCCCTCCTCAAGCGCCGCGGTGACGCGCTCCATCTCCGCAACCAGCGCGGGCGCCGCCGGCGCTGACTCGCCCTCCACCAGGAGATCGTGGCAGTTCTGGAGCCGCGCGATCGAGGCGCGCGCGGCGTCCAGCCCCTCCAGCGTGAAGTTCATGGGCTGGCGGTAGTGGTTCGCGAGCAACAGGTAGCGCACCTCGCGCGCGCTGTAGCCGCGCTCCGTGAGGTCCGCGAGGGTGTAGAGCGTGCCCTCGCTCTTGCTCATCTTGCGGCCGTTCACCAGCAGGTGGCGCGCATGCATCCAGTGGCGCGCGTACTCGGCGCCGGTCGCGCCCACCGCCTGCGCCACCTCACACTCATGATGCGGGAAGATGTTGTCCTCCCCCCCGGTGTGGATGTCGAACACCTCACCCAGGTAGCGCGAGCTCATGGCGGAGCACTCGATGTGCCAGCCGGGGAAGCCCTCCCCGATGCGTGGGTCGAGCGCCGGCCGCTGCGCCGCTCCGGAGGAAGACAGGTACTCTGACCAAGTCGCGTCGCTGTGCGGATCCCACTGCATCAGGTGCCCCGCATCGGTTTTCCACAAGGCAAAATCTGCCGGGTGCCGCTTCAGCTGGTTCACCTCCACGCGCGCGCCGGCCTCCAAGTCCTCAACCACCTTACCGCTCAGCGCGCCGTAGGCTGGGAAGCTTGAGATGTCGTAGTAGACCTCGCCGCTATTCTCCGGGATGTAAGCGTGGCCGCGCTCCAAGAGCTACTGGATCTGCACCAGCATCTCCGCGATGTGCTCGGTGGCGCGGGGGTAGCGCTCGGCGTCCTTCACGCCCAGGGCCCTCCTATCCGCGTGGAAACCATCTTCGAAGTGGCGCGCCACCTTGAACGGATCCCAGCCGAGCTCGCGCGCCGTCTTCTGGAGCTTGTCCTCCCCCCCCGCGTCGGCGCGGCTGTCCTCCGTCAGGTGACCCACGTCGGTGATGTTCATCACCTGGGTCACCTGGTAGCCGCGGTACTCGAAGTAGCGCCGCAGCAGGTCCGCAAACAAGAACGAGCGGAAGTTGCCGATGTGCGCCGTCGAGTAGACGGTGGGCCCGCAGTTATAAATCGAGACGCGCGAAGGCTCAGCTGGAGTGAACTCAATCTGCTTTTTTAGCCGCGTGTCGTAGAGCAAGAAGGCCATCTTCGCCGGCTTCTAGAGCGGCGATCCGTTCGCCGCAAGACGGCGCTGCTTCCGCTTGTGGCGCGTCATGTGGCGGTGCCGTCCAACCCCCCAAAAATGAAGAGGACGAGCAGGCTCTCCCACTGGCACTTCAGCGACCAGCGCCGCGCAGGAGGCGCAGGCGCTTGGCACTAATGGCCTAGGGGGTGTCGGAAGATCAGGCGCTGGCGGCGAGGCCGAGCCGTGGTGACCACGCCGTCACCTGGTTACGGCCGCCATGCTTCGAGGCGTACAGCGCCTCGTCCGTGGCCTTGAACAGAGACTCCCAGTCCCGACCCGCGGCGGGGAAGGTGGCGACGCCGACCGAGCAAGTGCAGCGGAGGGACTCGCCACCCGCGTGGAAGGTGGTCGCCTCCACCTCGGCGCGCACGCGCTCCGCCAACAGCAGCGCGCCCGCGCTGTCCGTCTCCTCGCACACCACCACGAACTCCTCCCCACCGAAGCGACCCACCGCGTCCACGTCGCGCTTCTGCCGCCGCAAGATGGCGCCGAGCCCCTTGATCACGATGTCGCCCACGTCATGACCGTAAGTGTCATTGACCTTCTTGAAGAAGTCCACGTCGCACACCAGCACGCTGAGCGGCTTGTCGAAGCGCGCCGCCTTGCGGACCATGTGGCGCGCGGTGTCAATCAGCGCGCGCTTGTTGAGCAGCCCGGTCATGCCGTCCGTGGTGGCCAGGTCCTCCAGGCGCTTGAGCATCCGCGCGTTAGCCAGGCTCACGGCGATGTGGCTCGCCAGCACCTCGAGCGTGGTGCGCGCGTCGTCTCGGAACGCGTTCGGCTGACGCGAGCCCAGCACCAAGGTGCCGAGCGCGCGGTCGTGCACCAGCAGCGGCAACACGATGAGCGACGGCATCTCGGGCGGCGTGAGGTCAGGGCTGAACACCAACTGCCGCTTCGGGTCGTACTGACCGCGGTAGGGCAGCGGGTGGTGATTCTCGGTGACCATCCCCACGAGGCCCGCGTTGTGCCGGAAGCGCTGGCCGAGCAGCGCCTGCCCGCCCGCGCCGCTCACCGCGCAGATCTCGTGCTCCCCCGTGCCACGATGGTGCAGCGTGACCGCCGCGAAATCGAAGCTCGCGAACTCACGCGCGCTCGAGACCCCGTGCTCGATCACCTGCGCCTCGGTGGTCGCCTGCGAGAGCAGCTCCGCCGCGCGGTAGAGCTTGCCCTGCTGCACCTTGGCGCGCTCGAGCTGGATGAATACTCGCTCATTTTGGATCGAGCGGTTGAAGAAGTGCGTCGCCTCGAGCAGCCAGCTCTCCTCCTCCTGCGTGAACGGCTGCTTCTCCGCGCGATCCACCACCAGCATCCCGCGCGGCTGCCCGTGCTCCAAGACGGGCACCGCCGCCGCCGCGCCGACCTGCGGCACGATCGCGTAGTAAGGCAGGTGACGCCCCGCCTTGGGCCCGCTCAAGCTGACCGGCGCGCCCCGACTGAAGGCCGCGGCGCACAGCCCCTCGCGCGCCGAGAACGGCCCTGGGTCGATGTTCTGGGCGGAGGTGGAGATCTCATGGATGCGGAGCTTCTCCCCCGAGGCATCCAGCCACAAAAGCGTCGCGGTGCGCGCGCGCAGTGAGCCGCGCAACAGCTCCAAGGCGAAGCTGAACACCTGATGGATCTCCTCCACCCCTGAGCGCACCAGGCGCTCCTCATCAGCCTCTGGCGCCCCGGGGCGGATTGAAGCGCGCTCCGACTTAGGATCCCGCGTGGAGCTCGGCGGCCCCAGCAGGCGGTAGGTGCGCGCCGCCTCCCGCACCTTGTCCAGCTCGGAGTCGATGTGGGCGCGCGACAAGCGCCGCACCCGAGAAATTTCCGCGCGGAAAACTACTGCGTTCACCGACGCGAACGCGAGGATCAGCGCGGCGTGCCCCCAGTGCCCCATGAGCGCCGGAGCGCCCTTCGTGATCGTCACCCAGGCTGCCTCGAGCCCCAGCGTGAACGCCACCACCAAGACGGCCGCGCGCGGCCGCGCGAAGGCCGCCGCCAGCATCATCAGCACGTAGACAGCTGGGTAGCTCGCCCCGCTGAGGTCCCCGTCCAGGTGCAGGATGACGCCGAAGGCCAGCACCACCAGGTGCGCGAACACCTCCACGTCCAGGCGCCACGCCTCCTCTAAAGTCAGCCTCCCGAACCTCCTCAGCACCCGCGCGCCGAGCGACGCGCCGAGCGCCGTGAGCCCCAACAGGAGCCACCCCCAACCGAGCGGCTCACCCGCGGCGCGGGAGGCTTCGCTGTAGAGCAGCGCCGCGCCAAACCCCACGCTCAAGAGGAGCCCCACGGAGCGAGCTAGAGCATGCTGTGCGGCCAACGCAGCCCGAACCAGAGGATCCATAACGGTGTCCGGCGGCTATCAGAAGCGCCCTGGGCGGGCCCACTTTATGGCTCCTGTGCGCCCCCTCAGCTGGCGCAAGGTCTGGTTTTTTTGGGGGTTCGCTCACGCTGCGCGGCGCCCCAGCGCGCTCGGCCACGCCGCTGCCCACCGCGCGCGAGCGCCGCGCAGAGCCACACGCCACAAAAACCAAGCGGCGCGCCCGGAGTGAACTCCGAGCGCGCCGCGGCGGTGAACAGCGACTCAGAACCAGCCGACGAGGCCAGCGTTCAAGCCGAAGTTCGTCGCGGTGAGGTCGGAGTCGGCGTCCCCCATCTCGGCGGTGCCCGTGAGACCGAAGTCGATGGTCGGCCCGATGGAGATCCCGAAGCCCTCGATCGGGGAGATCACGAACAGGCCCTCGAGCCCAAGCCCGAGTCCAGACGTCTTGAGATCCGGCGCGTTGTCACCCACACCCTCGGTGGTGCTCGACCAGTAGGTGATCCCACCACGAGCCCACAGATCCACGCCGTCCGTCAGCGGGATCACGTAGCCCACGCGGGGGGCGATGGCGAACGCGGTGACCGCGGGATCGTCTTGCGACACCGTGGTTCCTCCCGTCTTCGATTCGGTCTTACCCGAGTGTGAAATGAAGCCGATCGAGCCGCCGATCGACACACCATCCGCCACGAAGTAGTCGAGCGCCAGGCGCGGGGTGGTGTAGGGCGTGGGGCCGCCGCCATTGAACAGCAGGCCGATGTCGGTGGCGCTCTGCGTGCTCTCGGCCCCACCATCCCCCTCCGTCTTCACGCTCCCGAAGTTCAGGCCAAACAGACGCTCGGCGCCGAGTGAGATCTGCCCTGGCTCCCCGAGCTCATCCGCCGCCGCGTTGAACGACACCAGGCCAGCTACCACAAAACTCGACAAAAATAAGGCTTTTCGCATTGTTCTGAGACCTCCCATGGCCCACGGGAGCACGCGTCAGGCGCCTCCTCGGAGCGATGCTACCGGACCTACCGCGAAAATCGCGAGAGGTCCACGAAACGTCAGACGCTCAGTGACCGAGCTGCTGCCCGATGCACTCGAGTGGCTCGCAGCTCTTACGCATGCAGCTCTCCACCGCCGTAGCCGCCGCGGGGGTCAGGCTCGCGAGCCCCTGCTCGCAGACCTCCTGGGTGAAGAAGCCGTCGCTGCTCGCCGCTGGGCAGGCGGTCATCAGCGCCTGACAGCGCTTCGTGTGCTCTGGGGTGCGGCACCCGTGCGCTAGCGCGCGCAGTGCGCACACCTTCACCTGCTCTGGATCACAGATGGCGGGGGTGCGGCTCTGGTCGATCAGGCACGTGACCATCTCCGCGGCGACCTTCGGCTTGAGCAGCTTGGTGAGCGGCTGACAGATCGCCTTGACGATGCCCATGCCGACGCACATCTCGTCCGGCTCGCGGATCGCGTCGCAGCTCGGCACTTTCCCCACGGAATCATCACACTTGGCCGCGGCCGCTGGCGTCGCCGCCGCGTCAGGCTGCGTGGGCTCTGGCGCGCCGGCGTCGCTTGGCACCTCAGCTGGTGGCTGCTCCGGCATCGGTGGCGGCTCCGGCTCAGCGGCAGGCGGGACCTCTGGACCCTCAGGGGCCGCGTCGGGCGCGGCGTCAGCGGGCTCCGCGTCGGCGCCGGCGTCTGACACCTCGTCTTCCTTACCGCCGAGCGGCACGCTAGACGGCAAGGTCGGGCCGCAAGCCACGAACCACCCCCCGAGCAACAGCCCGGCACTCAACAGCTGCGTCACTCGCATCGGCGAGCGGAGCCTAGCAGGCGCTACACGTTCCAGAGCGGCGATCCGTTCGCCGCCAAGCGGGCCCGCGCGGCGACTCGCGCGGATGAGCCCAGCGCGGTGCCAAACCCCAAAACCCACGCCCTGTAGTGAGGCGTGGGCGGATGTTGGGGGGGTTGGCTCACGCTCACCACCGCTGATTGGCGCTCGCTGGGTATGGCGTGTGGCTCCGGGCGATGAGCGCCTCGGGCCACCGATTTCAACGTCAGCGCAATTTTGCGCCCACACACCAGTTGCACGATTCGCACTTCACCGCGGAACTCCGCCAGGCCCCCGCTGACTAAGCCCCCCGCTGCCGACGTGAGGCGACTCACTCGGCGCCAAGGTGGCGCGCACCCGCGGGCTCCACCTGGGAGGCACTCAAGACCGTGGGGATCTCGTGCACCGGGCGCCGCCCGCGCTGCAAGTTTCCGCACGGTAATAACGCTGAAAGGGCTCGCCATGAACAACCTCCGTCACCTCTTCACGCAAGACACCACCACCCCTGACGGCGCGCCGGCTCACAGCCAGTTCGTCATGCTCAAGACGGCGCCGCCCGTCGATCAAGCGCTCGTGGAGCGCGCCGACGTGAGCGCCCTGGAGATCACGATCGCGTGGGGGAACAACGTGCTGCACGTCGCGCACCTCACGCCGCCGCGCAGCTTCTACCTGGGGGAGACGGGGGGCGACTTCTTGGTGCCGCGCGAGGCGCTCGGGGCGGATCGTGTGCCGGTCATCGTGGTGCGAAACGGCGCGGCCTTCCTCGTGGTGCCGAGCGGCGCCGAGGGCAAGGTGGTGGACGCCTCTGGCTCCACGCCGCTCGACCTGCTGCCCTCTGAGCCGAGCGCGGAGCACGCTGGCGCGAGGGAGATCTTGCTGGCGTCTGGGCAGCGCGCGACGCTCGAGCTGGCGGGGCTGACCCTGCGGGTGGCCACGGTGCTCGCCGGGAAGGCAGCCCCCCGAACCTTGAGCGGGCGCGAGGGCCGCGCGGTGGGCGCCTACTTCGGGGTGAGCTTCTTGGTGCACGCGGCGTTCGTCGCGGCGATGGCGCACTTCGTCCCACCAGTGGGCCTGCTCGATGATGAGGGCTCGAAGCAAGAGCAGCTCTACCTGCTGCAGGCGTACCTCGCCACGGCGGCGGAGCGTGAGCAACAGCGTCAAGAGCAGCCCGAAGTGGATCAGGACGAGGCTGGCGCGCCGGAGCAGCAAGCAGGCGAGCGCGCGGCGGGCGACGAGGGCAAGATGGGCAAGGTCACGTCGAAGTCGGAGCAGGGTCGCTATGGCGTGAAGGGCCCACGCGACAACCCGGATCCGCACCTGGCGCGCACCCGCGAGTACGCCGCGAACTTCGGGATGGTCGGGCTGCTCGCCAGCGGCACCGGCGACCCCGACGCGCCCACCGCGGTGTTCGGGCGGGACAGCGCGCTCGGGCGCGATGACCTGAGCGCGGACGGGAACATGTGGGGCGGCAGCATCCACGAGGCGGGTGGCTCAGGAGGGCTCGGCCTGAGCGGCCTCGGTGAACAGGGCGGTGGCTTCGGCGCTGGCATCGGGCTGGGTGACGTCGGCGGCCTCGGCGGCCTGGTGGGGCGCTGCAATAGCGCCGACTGCGCGGGGATGGGCAACAGCATCGGGAGGGGCACCAACGGCCACATCACGCGCGCGCCGCGGATCCGCCCGGAGGGCGTCACAGAGACGTCAGGTAGGCTGCCTGCAGAGACCATCCAGCGCGTCGTGCGCCAGAACTACGGTCAGTTCCGCATGTGCTACGAGAACGGCCTGCGCGCGAACCCCAACCTCGCTGGCCGCATCGCGGTGCGCTTCGTGATCTCGAGCGACGGCCGGGTGACCAACGCCGCCAACGGTGGCTCCGACTTGCCCGACTCCGGGGTGGTGAGCTGCGTGGTGCGAGGCTTCTACAGCCTGGGCTTCCCCTCGCCTGAGTCTGGCGTGGTGACGGTGGTGTACCCCATCCAGTTCAGCCCTGGCTGAGCCAACACCCAGCGCGGCGCGGGCCGGGCCTCCATCGGGGGCTCGGCCTGACGTCTTTGGGGGCTATGCTGCGCGCCATGACTCGCCGCGACAGCTCGGATGATGAGACCCTCCACGTGGAAAAGGCTGAGCGCCGTGGGCCGCTCGACACGTCCCCCGTCTCGTCAGAGGGCGAGACGGTCGCGGTGATGTCGGCGAGCACCCCGTCAGGGCGTCACGATTTGGTGCTCTCGGGTCCGCAGGTCAGCGCGCAGCTAGATGACGCAAGCCGCTTCGACTCCCGCTACGCCAAGCGACGCACGCTGGGCGTCGGCGGCATGGGCGTGGTGCAGCTCCACCACGACCAGTGGGTGGGGCGTGAGGTCGCGGTGAAGGTCATGCGACCTGACATTGCCGAAGACCCCAGCGCGCGAGCGCGCTTCCTCCGGGAGGCGCGGATCCAGGCGCAGCTGGAGCACCCGAGCGTGGTGCCGGTGTACGACCTGGGCGTGGGTGAGGCGGGGCAGCCGCTGTTCACCATGAAGCGCGTGAAGGGGCTCACGCTGGAGGAGATCATTGATGGGCACCGCCTGGGCGACGCCGCGCTGCTAGGCAGCTACTCCAGGCGGCAGCTCTTGAGCGCGCTCGCGCGCGTGTGCTTGGCGGTCTCGTTCGCGCACGACCGCGGGGTGGTGCACCGCGATCTGAAGCCAGCCAACATCATGCTCGGGGACTACGGCGAGGTGAACGTGCTCGACTGGGGCGTCGCCAAGGTGCGCGGCTCGAGCGACGAGCCCCTGTCGATCGACACCGGCGAGGGCGCGCTCGCCGGGACCCAAGCGGGGGCCATCCTCGGCACGCCGGGCTTCATGGCACCCGAGCAGGCGCGCGGCGAGATCAGCGCGGTCTCCGCTCAGAGCGACATCTACGCGCTTGGCTGCATTTTGTTCGAGCTGCTGACTCTAGCGCCGCTCCACCGCGGCGAGACGGTGCAAGCGCTGCTCCTCTCCGTGGTGACAGGGCACCAAGAGCGCCCCAGTGAACGCGCGCCGGAGGGCGGCATCGCGCCGGAGCTCGATCAAATCGTGCTCACCGCCACCGAGCTAGAGCCTCAGGCGCGCTTCAGCTCAGCGCGCGCCATGCACGACGCCATCGAACGCTACCTCGACGGCGAGCGTGACTTGGAGCAGCGCCGCGAGCGGGCCCAGCGCCACACCCTGAACGCACAGCTCGCCTTAGCGCACGCGATGAGCGGCGCGGGGGAGGCCGAGCGCGCTCGGGGGATGCGGGAGCTCTCGCTGGCGCTGGCGCTGGACCCAAGCCACGAGGGGGCAATGGCCACCCTGATGCGCGTGCTGCTCGACCCCAGCACCGAGCTGCCGCCCGAGGCCGAGGCTGAGCTGATGGAAGTCAACCGACTCGACCGCGTGCAAGCGGGGCGCGCCATCGCCATCGGCTACGCCGTGTGGTTCCTGGTGTTCCCGCTGATGCTCTTGATGGAAGTCCGCAGCTGGCCGCTGCTGCTCACCACCGGTGGGCTGTTGACAGTCCAGCTCACGACCATGGTGTGGATGAGCGTCACCGGCAACGCCACCCCGCGCTACGTGCGCTGGACGTTCCCCACCACCTTCCTCGCGGTCGCCTCGCTGGGCGCGATGTTCGGGCCGCTGTTCGTGGTGCCGGGCGTCGCGGCGGTGAACGCGGCGGTGATGATGGTGAGCCTGCGCGCCAACCGCATCACGCGGCGCGGGATCATGATCGGGAGCATCGCCGCGATCGCGCTCCCCTTCGTGCTCCAGCTCACCGGCGCGCTCCCCGCGAGCTACAGCTTCGAGGGAGGCCTCATGCGCATCCACCCGGTCATGCTGGAGCTACCGCCCACCTACACCCTGCTGCTCTTGGGGGTGATGTCGGTGCTCACCGTGATGACCGGCAACACCCTGGTGGGGCGCGGGGTGCACGCGCTCACCGCCGCGGAGCGCCGCATCTTCGCGCACGCGTGGCGCCTGCGGCAGCTCGTGCCGCAAAGTGCGCGACCGAAGAGCTGAGTGAGAGCCTTGCTGCCAATCTGCGCGGCGCAGGCTCTTGTAGGGGCGGGTCTCAGACGTCTCAGACCCACCCTCTCTGACTAGCGGCGCCGAGCGCGCTGATAGGACACTAAGCTGACTATTGCGCCCTGCCCGCGATCACTTGGGGCCGTCTTGAGCGCAGAAGCCGTTGACGCAGCGGTTCGTCGAGTCACAGCAGTCAGCCGCGGTGGTGCAGCGCTCCTGCACCTGTGAGCACTGCCCACCTGGAGGCTCGTTGGAGCACACCAGCTCACCGCTTGAGTTCGGCTGGCAGTAGCCGTTGCAGCACTGGTCACCCGTCGCGCACGACTCGCCATCGGGGCGGCACGGATCGAACACCCAGAAGCCACGTGAGTTGCCGGCCAGCAGCTCCTGCCCTGGCAGGTAGAAGGCGGGGTAGCTCGGGTCGGTGCCGGGGGTGGCGTTGAGGTTCACTGCGGCGACCCACAGCTTCTTGGGGGTGATGTGGCTCACCAGATCCACGCCGCGCGGGTCGCTGCAGAACGGCGGGATGGTCGCCACGTTGCCGTACATGCGGCGACTGGTGAACACCACCCAGGCGTAGCCCGCGCCTGGGATGGGGCTCACGGTGGGCTCGTAGTTGAGGTTCGCGTCGTCACCATGGTCAGGGTCCATGGTGCCCACCTGCTGGCCGTCCCCAGTGCACGACAGGCTCATGGGGGTGGAGAGCCGCGGGAGGTAGGGGTTACCCGCAGCATCCAGCCCGTTCAGCGCATTCATGGGGGTGACGCTGGTGGTGCCGCCCACGCGAGACCAGAACAGCTGCGCCTTGGAGCCACGGCGGGTGAACATGGCGCCGTGGCCGTTGCCATCGCCACCAGCCTGCGACTGGAGCTGGAACACCAGCGCCTCGCTGTCGGGCAAGAACGCGGCCCAGCCAGGGCGCACCTGGGCGGGCGAGCCGGTGTAGTCCGCCACCTCCTGAAGGTTGCTGAAGCTCAGCGTCGATTGGTCAAAATCCATGACGATGAGCTTCTGGGTGGGGTTGCTGATGCTGCCGCTCACCATCGGGTTGAACACGATGCGCTGACCATTGGGTGCAAAAGCCGGCGTGCCCACGTTGGTGGCGACGTCCGTGAGGCCCGTGGCGCCGAGCGGCGCCGTGGCGGCTGGTAGTGCGAGCAACTGACCGCTTGGGGCGATCGCCATGGAGCCATCCGGAGACACCCCAGGGAACTCGGCGCCGACACCCATCGGCGTCTCCGTGCTGCCGCCGGGCGCTAAGTCGTAAGCTGAGCTCATGGCGTTGTTGTCGCCGCGCTGCACCACCAGGCGTGAGCCGTCCGCCGCCACCGAGTGGCACACGCGGCACTGGGCGGAGTTGCCGTGACCGCCAGCGACCAGCTGCGGCCCTGAGTCGCCGACCCGAATCGAGAGCACCGCGCCGCCGAAGCGGCCGTCCCCGCCCACGGCGCCGCCGAAGTTCTTGGCCAGGTTGGTGCCGTACGAGTTGTAGTAAATCACGCCCGAGAGGCGCGTGGGGGCGACGGTGAAGCTCGCCGCGAGTGGTCCGTAAGCCTGACCACCGCGCAGGACGGTGAGCCGCAGCGCGAGCTGGTCGCTGGCGCCCTCCGCGGTGTTGGTCGCGGCCTCCCACACGTCCTGGGGGATGGGGTGGCGAATGAAGGCGCCGCCGGTTTGATCCAAGATCGCCGGGCGCCCGAAGGTGCCCTTCCAGCGGAAGGAGCCGGACTGCGTGCTCAGCTCGATTTGGATCGCGTCCGCGTCGCCCAGCGACCAGTCCCAAGCCAGGAGCGGCGCCAAAATGCCGCGCGGAAACACAGTGCGGTCATAGGGGTAGAGCAACCGGAGCCCCTCGGCGGCGCCGCTCCCGCTGGGGTTGTCGAGCGCGTCGAGCGCTCCTGGGTCGGTCACCGCCACGCCCAGCCCCTCACCGCCGACGCCCGCAACACCGCCGCCTGCGGTGAGCTCGCCCACGCTGCCCGGGATTTGCCCCGCCTGGCCTGGGCGCGTCGGGTCGGCGCCGTTTTGCTCCCCCGTCAGCTCCACGAACACCTCACGACTCACCGTCTCATCGTTGAGCCCCGCCGTGATGGTCACCAGGCCCCCCACCACGCCGCTCGGCGTGAAGGTGGCGGATGCTGTGTTGCCGAGGGTGATGGTCCCCACCTCGCCACGATCCACCGCCCAGCCCGCCGGCACTGGCGACCCGCTCAGCGTCGCCTCGAAGCTGACGGTCGGCGCTTGGGAGCCGAGCGGCACCGTGATGCGCTGGGGCGCCTCCGGGGTCACGTTGAACGCGTGGACGTTGCCACCGCCGCCATCGATGTTCAGGCCACCTGCCGTCCCTCCGAAGGCTCCGCTGCCGGCGTCCCCTGCGGCGCCGCCGCTCCCTGCGGCGCTGGAACCGCCGTCCCCCCCGGAGCCACCGAAGCCCGGGTTGTTGGAGGAGCTCCCTTCACCTCCGCCGCACGCGGCGACGACCGCCGCCGCCACCACTGAACACCAAAGCCCCACGACCGCACGACGAGACGCACCCATTGGTGAAGTGTAGCTCGCCACGCTTCAGCGCAACAAGCGCACCCCCAAAGCAGCCGCGAGCAGCGGGCTCGCAGCGCCTGAAGGTGCCACGCAGTGGGGGCGACCCCCCAAACAAACAAGCAGCGCCTGAAGCTGCTCTTCGGGTTTTGGGGGTTGGCTCACGCTCACCCACGCTGGGTGACGATCGCAGCTGGGCCGTTCGGCGCTGGCAGCTTGCTCACCGCGCTAAGGGCCCACCACCGGGACCTCACCCGCCGCGGCCATCCCCAGGAAGCGGACCACGTCCTCAGTCGCGCCCGCCACATCAAACACCACGAAGTGGCCATCCCGGCCCGCTGGGGGCTGATACTGCCGCGCGGCGAGGGTCAGCTCCACACCGCCGACCACGTCCGTGAGACTGAGCGGCACCGGCTCCGAGGTGAGCCCGATGTCGTCCGGCGTGATCACGCTCGAGTGCGCCGCGGCGAGATCCACCTGCGCCGCCTGGATGTAGTTCGTCAGGGTGACGTTCGGGCTGTAGCTGTCCCCCAAGCCGTAGGTGACAAACAGGTGCTTCGGCAGCACACCGGAGGGCGGCGTGCGCCCCACGAGGGCGGCGAAGTTGATTGGATCTGCGGGCTCGATGAAATGCTGGAGCAGGTTCATCACCGGGTGATTGGTGCCCCCAGGGAGGCGACCGCTCGAGTCCAAATCGCCGAGCAGGAACGGGATCGCCGCCGAGATGTTGATGGGCTGGCGCTTTTCCATCAAAGAATCCCGCAAGATGGCGCCGTTACCGCTCAGCACGCCCGCGCGATAAATCGCGCTGTAGGGCAGCGCCAAGCTGCCGTGCGTGGCGCCCTGAGAGTGCCCAAAGAACATGATGGCGCCTGGGTCGATGCGCAGCGCCTCCCCACCGGACTCCGCCGCGGAGAGGTCCAGCGCCGCGGCGAAGCGCGCCAGCGCGAGCTGATCTGCCGCGCCTTGGAGCACGTTGCCACGCGCCGCGTCTGGGTTCGCGAAGTTGAAGAACAGGTTCTCTGACGACTGCGTGGAGGCGCCGCGGCGCGGGCCGTGCGCCACCTGATCGACGCCGAGCACCGCCACGCCGCCCGCGTGGTCAGCCAAGGCGCCCGCCACCTCCGGGCGCACGTGGCTCCGGAAATGGCCGCCCGTGCCGTGCGCGAACACGACCAGCGGGTAACCCGCGGCAGGCGCTGTGCGCTTCGGCACGGTGAGCGACAGGCACACCTGCTCCTGGCGCACCGGGCTAGCCTGGATGGCGCCGCCCGATGCTGCGTACGGGGCCTCCCCCGCTTGGTAGACAGGGAGCGAGACCAACGCGTGGTACTCGTCGTAGCTGGACGTCGCCGCCTCGCAGGCGCGGTCCCCAGCGCTATCGGGGCAGGGCGACGCCACGCCGGCGTCGCAGCGCACCCAGCTGGAGGCGGTGGGGGTGGGCTCCGCTTGCACCGCCGCGGCGAGCCGCTCCATTGGCCCTCGGTGGTCACCCACCGTGATCACGGAGGCGTTCAACACCTGGTCAGTGGGGATGCCTTGTTCAGCCAGGTAGGCGCGGAAGGGCGCGTACGCCGCGTGCACCGCGGCGAGCTTCGGATCGGCCGGCGCCGTGTCGGCGAGCGAGCTCACGAGGTGCTCCGAGCGCTGAACCGGGGTGCCGTTCTGCGCGCGGCCGTGAGTCGTCAGGAAGACTGCGTAGGTGTGCCCCGGGCTGAGCGGCGCGCGCGCCGAGCGGCGAATAGCGAGCCAGTCGCGGCAGATGTACTTGCCGCCGCCCTCCGAGTAGTACCAGCGGAGCCCCGCTTGGGAGCCGTACGCCGGATCACCCGTGGTGATGTCCACCCAGCGCACCGGGCGCACGCTCAAGTCCGGTGCCTCCCGGAAGGTCTCGAAGTCTATCGGGCCCGAGAAGCGGAAGGTGACGACGGGGTTCATGCCCCAGCCCGTCTCCTGCTCGACGCGCGACGCGTACAGCGCCACCGGGTCGAACGGGAGCAGGCTCACGCCGGGCGTGGGGAAGCCGCTCAAGTCAGGGCGCCCGGCGGTGAGCCGCGCGTCGTTGGGGAACGGGAGGCGGAAGAAGTCTCCCTCTTGGCCGGCTGGGGACGCGCCGGGCACCTCGAAGTAGGCGCGCACCGCGCCGGTCGACGGCGGCTCACACTCGATCTGAGGTGCGCTCGGCACCCCGAAGGAGGGGACGCCCGGCGGCGCGGTGAGGCACCGCCCCTCAAGGCAGGTGAGCCCGGCCAAGCACTCCGCGCTGCCCTGGCAGGCACCCCCCACGTCAACATTTCCCTGCGGAATACACTGGAGCCCGAAGCCCACCACCCCGCAGCGCAGCCCGCGCTCACAGTCCAAGTCGGTATCGCAGGGCGCGCTCTCAGCACCCGCACCACCCTCCGCGCACACCCCCCCTAGGCACTGGAGCCCCGGCTCACACTCACCCGCGATGAGGCAGGGGCTGCCAAGCGGCGTCTCCGCCGCCGGCTCACACACCGACCCTTCACAGCGGAGGCCGGCGCGACACGGCTCGGAGTCCGAGCAGGCCTCGCCCACGCCGTGCCCCGTGGGGAGCTCGCCGCCGCTGCCGCCGCTGCCACCCGCTGGCGACGCGCCGGAGCCCCCGCTCCCCCCGACCCCGCCAGCGCCCCCGGAGCCAGCGAGCTGCGCGCCCCCATCACTACACCCAAGCGCCCCTAGGCACGCCGCGATCCAAACAAGCCGCATCTTCATCTTCCCCTTCGCCCGAGACCCAACGCCCGAGCGTAGCTCAACCCCGCCCCCTTCGCGGCGCCAAAGCGCCTCCTCCCCCGCTTATGCCCGCGTCCGCTCCTCCTGCCCCAACCGCAGCCCGCCGATCAACCCGCGAACAACACAGCGGCTTAGCGGCTCAGTGGCTCAGCCCCCGCGCGGCGGGGCCTCGACACCCGCTGCTTCCAGGCCCTCCAAGCCGAGCTCAATCGGGCGCCACGCGAAGTGCATCACGTAGAAGCAGCGCTTGCACACGAGGGCCGCCATCGGCGTGGTCACCGCCGGCTGAGCGCTGCCGTCGCTCTGGTAACCCAGCTCGGCGATCAGCCCCGCGAACTCCCAGTGCGTGTAGTGACACGCCGGGCAGCTCGGCATCTGCCCCCCGAACTTCCGGTTGAAGAAGCTCTGGATCTTGTCAAACACTTGAGGGTCGCCGGACATCTTGCGCGCGGTAGCACCAGGGGAGCAGCGCTTCAACCACCCAGCTCCTGCGGCCAGCGTTCGGCGCCAAGTGCGCCCTGAAGCGCCAGAGCGCCAGAGCGCCGCCAGGGCTAACGCGAGCCTCAGCCCCGCTCCAAGCGCCCATCCGCGAGGCCTGCGCGGCCCGCTGGCCGCGCGAGGACGACAAGCGGTTTACCGTTTGTCGTCCTCAAATCACAACCTAGAGCGGCACGAAGGGAAGCAGCGCCGAGCAGAGGACCAGGGAAACCGGGCCCTCGCCTCGCATGGGGCCGGTTTCCCGGGTCCGTCTGGTGGCAAACTGATCGCCGCTCTAGAGCGCGGCGCCTTCGCTCCAGGTCTTCAGGGAGACCTGCCCGCGATCGATCTCCACGTAGCTGGTCCCCCGCATCCAGTTGCCGGAGTTCATGTACACCCCCGAGCTCAGCTCCACGCGCTCCGCCTTGTGCGTGTGGCCGAACACCACGTAGTCAAACCCGCGCTGCAGGAGCATCTCGGCGGCCTGGTGGTAGACGCTCTCTTGCTCGCCCTCAGGCGTCTTGCGTAGACGATCTTTCATGCGCTGGTAGTAAGACCACACATAGTAGATGTCCGGGTAGATGTGCAGCAGCGGCCCGGCGGCGCGCGTCGCTAGCTCGTAAAGGTCAGGGTTTTTTACGAAAAATGGGTCGTATAAATGACCATGCTCGATGCGCACGCGCTGGTCGCCAGAGCGCAGGTTGAGGAAGGGGCAAATCTGGATTTCGCCCCAGCTCTCCAGGAAGTGCTCAAGCACGATGTCGTGGTTGCCCACCACGTAGTAAACCGCCAAGCCATCCTTGAGCATCGCGCGGATGTGGCTCAGCACCTCGCTGGAGTCCCCCGCTAAGTTCGCGAAGCTCGACTGGAGGATCTCGAAGCCGTCCCCGTTGATGCACAGGTTGAAGCGCTCGCGACGGGCGTACTTCAAGAACCCGCTGATGTGGCTGTTCGCCTGCGAGAACGGGTTCCCGATGTGAAGATCCGAGATGACGAGCAGCCGCTCATCGTCACACTCAATGATCACGGCCGCCTCAGGAGTGGGCTGTCAGCGGCCACTGGATCCGTCGGCTCAGGTCGTGAGTCGTCTGGCGCGCTGTCCGGCGCAGGCTCGTCAGCTGCCGCCGCACCCGCGCTGCCTGTTACGTCAGCCTCACTGCCCATTCGCTGAGCGGGGAGCGTCAGCTGCACGCTCGGGGGCGCCTCACCCTGATCGGGGCTGTAGAGCATCACCCCAGCGCGGGGGCCGCCCTGCGACTCGAGCAGGTCCACCAAGCGGTGATTCAGGCTGCGCACGCGGCCGCTCAGGCGGTGCAGCATCTCGAAGGCGAAGGTCGGGTCGCGCCGCATCCGCACCAAGAGCCCCCCCGCGCTGATCACCAAGAGCCGCGTCTCCCCCAGGGCGCGCGCGTTGGCGTCGCGCGGCAACGACTCCAGCACGCTCATTTCCCCAAAGAAATCTCCCTTGGAGAGCACCGCCAGCTCCAGCTCGCGCTCACCCACCCGCTTGCTGATCACCACCTTGCCCGTCTGGATGACGAACATCTCGCGGCTCATGTCGCCCTCACGCACCACGAGCTCACCATCAGCGTAAGCGCGCTCAAGCTCCTTGGCGCGGTGGACCTTCTTCGTCAGCATCGGTGTTTCAAGGCTTCGCGGGGGGGTGATGGCGTACGGCCAGAGGAGGCGCGCGGCGCGCGGCGCTTGGCCGACGACGCCTCAGTTCAGCTCATCTTCCGAGCCGTCGCAAGCCGCACCGTCGATCGGCAGCCCGTTTGTCGCGCGCGGCGCTTTCGCGTACCGTACGCTGATGTGGAGGCACGCTGGGGTGGGCGCCGGGCTGTGGGCGCTGATCGCCTGCTCCAGCCCCGAGGAGCCCGAGGCCACCCAGGGACTGCCGTCGCGCTTCATCGTCACGGCGGACTACCTGGAAGGTACCCTGTCCATCCTCGACTACGATCGCACCATCGCGGGCGGCGAGGACGTGGAGCTACCGCAGGTGCGGCTCCGCACCATCGATCTCCGCGCGTTCACGCCCGGGCCGCTCCAGCTGGAGCTCACCCCCGACGGCGGCGCCGCCCTGGTGGCCATCGGCCCTGGCTTCTACGACGCGCTCGGCGCGCTCTACGGCTTCCCTGACATCGAGGGCGAGGGCGGCCTCGCGATCGTCACCCTGGAGACAGGGGAGGTCCAGTTCGTCTCCCCGCGGCACACGCCGATGGGCGTCGCCGTCAGCGCCGACGGCGCGCGCGGCTTCAGCGCCAACTTCGGGCGCCGCGGCGCGCCGGGGGACAGCCTCACCGAGCTCGACCTCGTGAGCGGCGCCATCCTCAGCGAGACCCAGGTAGGCAGTCGCCCTGAGCAAGTGCGGCTGCTCGGCGACCAGCTGGGCGCGGTGAACCTCGCGGGGGAGGGCGGCGTGCGGCTGTTCCACCCGGCGGCTCCCGGCGAGAGCCTGGGTCCGCTCATCCCCACTGGGGCGGACCCTTCCGACATCGCGCTGCTCGACGCCAGCACCGCCGTGGTCGCTGAGTCGCGCGCGCCGATGGGCTACACCGTGCTCGACGTGAGCGGCGTGAACGCGACGATCCGCGAGCAGCGCGCCACCCAGGGCAAGCTGCCCTATGGCATCGCCCACATCCCCGGCACACGTGAGGTGCTGCTCTCCATCGCCACCGGCGCTCCCGCCGAGCTCATCCGCGTCGACCTCCAGGACGAGCCGAGCGTCGTCCATGAGCCGACTCAGCTCGAAAATGAGCAGGGCAGCTTCATCCTCCAAGTGACGGTGTCACCCGACGGCCAGTACGCCCTGGTGCCGATCCCGATCGACAACAGCCTGGCGGTGGTGCACCTCGCGAGCGGCACGACGCACCACGTGCGCGGCTGGACCAACGCCGCCCCCAGCTACGCGAAGGTGCACTGGCGCGCCGATTGAGGCGCACACCTGACGGTTTGCTCAGCCAGCGCGCCGGCCGTGAAGCAGCCTCAGCCGGTGCGCTGGATCAGATGGTAACCGAAGTCGGTCTCGACCACGTCGCTCGTCTGCCCGACCTCCATCGCGAACGTGGCGTCCTCAAACGGGCCCACCATCTGCCCGCGGCCGAACGGCCCCAGATCTCCCCCGCTCCCGCCCGAGGGGCAGTCCGAGTGCTGGCGCGCCAAATCCGCAAAACTCGTGCCCTGGGCCACCTGCTGCTTGATCTCCTCGATCAGGCGCTGCGCCTCCTCTTTGGAGCGGCTCGCGGAGGAGCGCATGGAGCCTTGGTACATGAGGAGGATGTGCGACGCGCGGACCTGAGACATGATGAGGTATCCTGACTTGGTGACAATTATCTTGTGGTAAATGTCGCTCGGAGCGGCGCGCCGGAGCAGCGCGCTCAAGCGACGCGCAGGGACCTTAAGGGACGCGAGTCAGCGGGGCAAGGAGCCTGTGGCACCGCCCGCTGACGCCCAGCTCTACCAACCCCCTGCCCCCCTCACCAGGCAGCTCAAGGCGCTCAGGTCGCGGGGACAGTGCGCTCACGAGCCCAGGCGCGCAGCTCGCTCACCGTGCGCTCAGCGGTGACGGAGAGCGGCCGCGTGCGCAGCGCCTCCGCTACCAGGTGCTGGGTGCCGAGCTCCACGTCCGCCGCGAACGCCTCATACAGCGCCGCCACCACCACCTGCTCCAGCTCAGCCCCGCTGAAGCCGTCTGTCACCGCGGACAGCGCGGGTAAATCGAAGCCCGCTGGGTCACGCCCGCGGCGCGCCAGGTGGATCTTCAAGATGGCCTCGCGCTCGGCGACGCTCGGCAAGTCCACGAAGAAGATCTCGTCGAAGCGCCCCTTGCGCAGCAGCTCGGCGGGCAGCTTGGAGACGTCGTTCGAGGTCGCGATCACGAACACCGGCGCGCGCTTCTCTTGCAGCCAGGTGAGGAAGCTACCGAGTATCCGCGTGGAAACTCCTCCGTCCTCCGCGCCCCCGCCGGCGAAGGCCTTCTCCAGCTCGTCGATCCAGAACACAATCGGCGAGAGCGACTCCGCCACGCGGATGGCGCGGTTCAGGTTACGCTCGCTCTCCCCCACGTATTTTGCGTAAATGCGCGAGGGGTCGAAGCGGATGAGCGGCAGCTCCCACTCGTGCGACACCGCCTTGGCGCACAGGCTCTTGCCGCAGCCCTGCACGCCGAGCAGGAGCACCCCGCGCGGCGGCTCAAGGCCGAAGCTCTTCGCGCGCTCAGGCTGGGTGAAGGCGACCTTACGCTGCCGGAGCCACGCCTTCAGGGTGTCTAGCCCGGCCACTTCGGACAGATCCGTCTCGGTGGCGATGAAGTCGAGGATGCCCGTGCGCTCGATGGCCTGACGCTTGGCCGCGCGCACCTTCAAGAGCACGCTGCGATCAAGCCGCTGGTGCTCCACGATGGCCTGCGAGAGCACGCGCTTCACCTCGAAGAAGGTGAGCCCCTTGAGCTGCTGCAAGAGCACCGCCACGTCCTCCCCAGTGAGCGTCATCTCGACGCTCATGCGGGTGCGCAGCGACGCCAAGAGCGAGCGCGTGTACTCGTAGTATTCGTCCTCTGTGATCGGGTCCAGCTCCACCCGGGTGATCATCGCCTCCACCGAGGGCGAGAGCGCGAGCTCAGGCTCCGAGAGCACGATCGCCGAGCGGCAGCGGGAGAGCGCGCCGAGCGCCTCCAGCATGGCGCTCTGCACCTTGGGCTCGCTGAGGAACTGACTGAAGTCTTTGAGGTGGTACACCGCCTCGATGTTCGCGGCGCGGATGTGCTCCAGGCAGAGCAGCGGCGACTTGGTGCCGTGGACGGCGAGCGTTTGATCCACGCGGCGCAGGCCGCTGTTCGCCGTCCAAATGAAGTACGGCTGCTTGAGCCCGACGGACACCTCCTCGAGCAGCGCCCCCACGCGCCCCTCCTCGACCGTCTCTAAGCCGATGAGCGGGTGGTGAGAGGCGATGAGCAGCTGCATGTCTTGCAGCTGGGAGAGGGGCACAGGCGGCTTGGGCATGAGCAGGTGGGAGCCAGCTTACCGCAGCGCCACGCGAGCGCGCGACCTCATCAGCGGGGTCAGCTGGCTCAGCAAGGTAGCTTGAGGGGGCCCGGGTTGGGGGTTAGACGGCACCGCGCCATCAGGCCGCGGGCGTCGTCACCAACGGGCGCGGTGTGGTGTGCTAGAGCGCCGATCATGTTCGAGACCGCAGAGCTTGGGCGCACCCTCTCCAAAGAGCAGTTCAATGAGCGCGTACCGGAGCTCCGGTCAGAGCTGTTGACGGCGCAGCGCGAGCTGCTGAAGGCTGACTTCCCAGTGTTCATCCTCTTGAACGGGGTGGACGGCGCGGGCAAGGGCGAGACGGCGAACCTCTTGAACGAGTGGCTCGACGCGCGCCTCTTGGAGACCCACGCCTTCGAGCAACCGACGGAGGCCGACTCCCAGCGCCCGCGCTTCTGGCGCTACTGGCTGCGCACGCCGCCGCGCGGCAAAATCGGCATCTACATCGGCAACTGGTACACCCAGCCCATCATCAGCCAGGTGCTCGGCCAAGGCTCGGCGAAGGAGCTGGCGCGTCAGCTCGCGGAGATCCGCCAGTTTGAGCAGGCGCTCATCGACGACGGCGCGCTCATCGTCAAGTTCTGGTTTCACCTGAGCAAGGCGCAGCAGAAGGCTCGCCTCAGCAAGCTGGAGTCCGACTCCAAGACCTCGTGGCGCGTCGCCAAGGAGGACTGGCGGCGCTTCAAGCGCTACGAGGAGTTTCGCCGCATCAGCGAGCTCACCCTGCGCGACACCAGCACGGGGGAGGCGCCATGGACGGTGGTCGAGGGCGCTGACGCGCGGAGCCGCTCCGTACGCGTGGGTGAGGAGCTCCTGTCCCGGCTGCGTGAGCACCTGACCCAGCGCGGTGCAGGCAAACCCCCCGAACCCCCGCCCGACGCCCATTCATCAGATCCACTGACTATCCTCGATCGGATCGACCTCAGCCAGTCGGTCGACAAGCTGGACTATGAGCTCGAGCTTGAGCGCCAGCAGGCGCGGTTGAACAAGCTCTCACGTAAGGTGCGGCGCCAAGGCAAGAGCGTCGTCGTGGTGCTGGAGGGTTGGGACGCCGCGGGCAAGGGCGGCGCCATCCGCCGCGTGATCCACGCGCTGGACGCGCGCCAGTTCCGCATCATCCCGATCTCAGCGCCGAGCCCAGAGGAGCGCGCGCACCACTACCTGTGGCGGTTCTGGCGTGACCTCCCTGGGCCTGGGCGCTTCACCATCTACGATCGCAGCTGGTACGGGCGAGTGCTGGTGGAGCGGGTGGAGGGCTTTGCGACGCGCGTGGAGTGGCGCCGCGCCTACGGTGAAATCAACGAGTTCGAGCGGCAGCTGACGCGGGACGGCAGGACCGCGCTGATCAAGCTGTGGCTGCACCTCAGCCCGGAGGAGCAGCTGCGGCGCTTCCAAGAACGCGAACAAACGCCCTACAAAGCGCATAAAATTGGCCCAGAGGACTACCGCAACCGCGAGAAGTGGTCGTCCTACGAGGCGGCCGCCGACCAAATGGTGAGCCAGACGAGCACGCGCGCCGCGCCGTGGACGCTGGTGCCGGCGGAGTGCAAATACGTGGCGCGGCTGCGGGTGATGGAGGCCATCTCCGCCGGCATCGAAGGCATCCTCGACTGAGCTTGCAGCCTGTCGTCGCCCGCGCGCTACCCAAACGTTCAGCGCCGAGGCAGGAAACCTCGCGAGCATCTGGGCGACGCCGGGGGGAGGTGACTATACTCGGCGCGGACCCATGCCCCGCCTTCGATCGTCTTCTTTACTCGCGGCGCCGCTGCTCGCGGCGCTCTTCGCTCACCCAGCCGCAGCTCAAGAGGGCGCCCGCGCGGAGGCGCTGTTCCGCGAGGCGCGTCAGCTGATGGAGGCAGAGCGCTACGACGAGGCCTGCCCCAAGTTCGCCGCCAGCTACAAGCTTGACGCAGGCGTCGGCACCTTACTGAACCTCGCGGACTGCCACGAGAAGCTGGGGCTCACCGCCAGCGCCTGGGCAGAGTTCCTTCAGGTGGCCACGCTGTCGCGCCGCGCGGGGCACCAAGCGCGCGCCGAGGTCGCTGAAGAGCGCGCGAAAGATCTTGAAGGCCGGCTCATCCGCCTGAAGCTGGTGGTGCCTGAGAGCGTCCAGGTGGAGGGCATGGAAATCCGCCAAGACGGCGTGGTGATGGACGCCGCCACCTGGAACAGCGCGACACCCATCGACCCCGGGCCGCACCTCTTGAGCGTGACAGCGCCCGGCAAGAAGGAGTGGGTGAAGGCGTTCGAGGCCGAGGGCGAGCAGACCACCATCACCATCGACATCCCCCAGCTGGAGGACGCCCCGCTCGTGAAGACGCCCGAGTCAGCGACGACCGCTGACCCTGACCCAACGCCGCTGCCGCCACCGTCCAGCTCGAATGGTCAGCGCACCGCCGGAATCATCATCACCGGCGCAGGCGTGGTGGGGCTCGGGGTGGGCGCGCTGTTCGGCCTCAGCGCGCGCAACAAGTGGGGCGACGCCGACTGCGAGGACAATCGCTGCCCCTCGCCTGAACGTCAGACCTTGGCTGAAGACGCGAAGCGCCACGCCAACCTCTCCACCCTGTTCTTCTTTGGTGGCGGCGTGCTCAGCACCGCCGGCATCATCCTGCTCATCACCGCGCCCAGCGAAGAGCGCCCCCCCACCACCGGACTCAAGAGCCTCCGGTTGTCACCGGCGGTCGGCTCCACCACGGGGATGTGGCTCGGAGGGTCGTTCTGATGCGCACGGTTGCTTACGGTGCGGGCCTCGCCTGCTTGCTCTCGCTCAGCTGCGCCAACCTCCTCGGCATCGAGGACACGGAGGAGGTCTCCGCGTGCCAGCCGGGGGACTACTCCTACAACGGGGGTGATGGCGAGGGCACGGGCCCGAAGTCTGAAGGTATTGGGCAAGACTTCAGCTGTGTTAGGGAGTTTCGCCCTGGGCTCGCCGACACCGACACCGTCGACATCACCCTGGTGATCGTGAACCTGATCAACCCCTCGGAGGTGATCGGGGGCATCAACGTGCGCGCCTGCGGCTCGCGCGGCGACGTCAACTGCAGCAACGTGGTGGCGGAGGCGGTCAGTGATGCGAACGGCATGGCGACCTTGACGGTGCCCACCACCTCAAGCCGCGGACGCACGGGATATCAGGGCTACTTCGAGTTCGAAGGGCCGGATAGCCGTGGGCGTGTCTTCATGCCCTACCTCCAGTTCTTCACCCGGCCGGTCACGCGCGATCGCTTCTTCCCGCTCGCGTTGGTGCGCCCGGAGGACTTCGTCACCCTATTCAGCGATCACCAGGACGTGGCAGGAGATGGCCGCCTGGGCGCCCTGGCGCTGGACGCCGTGGACTGCCCGAACGCGATGAACGATGACCCCTCCACCGCCATCGGCGCCCGGAACGTGCGCTTCGCGATCGCGGACTCCTGCCGTCACCTGACTGCCAGCAGCCAGGAGTTCTACTTCTCCAGCGGGGTGCCCTCCACCACCGTCAAGGCGACCCAAGACGCGCCCACCATCGGCGGCTTCATCGGCGTGAAGCCAGCGAACGATGTGGTCGTGGAGGCCTACTGGCGTACGGACGCTCAGAACCTGCGCGTGGTGCAAGACCGGCTCATCGTGCGCCCCGGCACGCTCACCACGCTGCGCTTTGAGCCCAATCAGTGAGCCTGGCTAGCGCCGGAGCGCACCTCAAGCCCGCCCAGTGAGCCTAACTGATAATCACTGAGGCCCTGGGCGCGCAGCGCTAGTCAGCTCTCCAGACGGACGCCGCGCGACTACGTCAGGCGATCTGATCGTCAGCTTGCTGGACGAGCGCAGGGGCGCACCAAGTACACGAGCGGCGCCGCGTCAGGCGCCTTAGGGCTCACCGGGTAGGTGCCCACCCGCTTGAAGCCGAAGCGCTCACACAGGGTCAAGACGCCCGTGTTGCTCTCCAAGGTGAACGCCACCACGTACTGGAGGTCGGAGGCGTCGGCTCGCGCCAGCACGCTCTTCACCGCGAAGCCCGTCACGCCCGAGGCGACGTGAGCAGGATCCACGTAGGCGCTCATCTCTGCCATGACGCCCTTCACCGCTGGGTTGGAGCGGAACGGCGCAAGGCTGATCCAACCGATGACCTCACCCTCGGCGGACTCCGCCACGGTGAAGCTGAAGATGTCGGTCTGATCGAGCAGCCGCTCCGCGAAGTACTCCTTGTAGTTGTGCGTCGGCGGCGGGGGGGTACCCAGGCTGGACTCGACCCCAGCGGTCCACACCTTCAGGACGCGGTCCAAGTCATCGATCGTCGCCTGCCTCACACGAAATGAACGGTCAGCCATGAAACCTCCGCGCCGAGGCTAACACCTGGGCCGCCGCCAAGTCTCAGCCAGACAGCCGGCCAGCCTCGGCGTCGCTTTTCTTTACTCACCCAAGCGTTCGCGCGAAACTCACCGTGCCTGGCTCAGGGCCATCAGCCAAGAGGGTCACGCGCCCACCCGGCTGCCCCCCTCGCCTCCTAGCTCCTGCGCGCCGTTTCCCGGCGAGGTTCATGTCTACACTCAAAGCTGGCGACGTCCTCTCGTACTCCTCAGGAAGCCACGACCGAGGGCCGTATGGGTTTCGCACCCTACGCCCAGGCGGCAACTTGATGGCCCTGTTTCAACACCGCTGGCCGCACCTGGTGGGCGGCTTCGCGGGTCGCCTGCCGCTCGTCATCAACGCCTACCCAGCCTGCGTCGGCACCTTCGATTTCGGCGTCACGGTGGACACCTACCTCAGCCACTCCACCGGCTCGCGCGCGCTGCACTTCGCGCACCTGGAGCAGATGCCCGTGATGCTCATCGGGCAGCCGCTGTTCATGGCGGATCTGCTGTTCCGGCACCTGGCCAAGACGCCCACCCTGCCGAACACCCTGCTGTTCGCCTGTGGCGGCTACGTGATGCCGCGCTCCCTGGAGTACGCGCTCAGGCAGCTCGTGGCGCCGTACTGCCCAGACTTCAACATCATCCACGGCTACGGGGTGGCGGAGGTCGACGCCGGCTGCCTGTTCGCCAGTCGGCGCAGCGCCCAAGGTCACCTGGTGTACGAGCCGCGGAGCGCCGACGTGGAGGTGACGCTAGATGAGAGCGCCGCCTTGGCCCTCTCCCTCAAGGGGCCGGACGGCAACTACACCATCGAGCGGTTCCCCACCGGGGACGCGGGGATGGTGGCGCAGGCGGAGGACGGCACCCCCGGCTACGTGATCTGGAACAATGAGCGCCTGCACCCGAACGTCCTGAAAATCCTGGAGAGCTGGACGTTCGAAGACTGGGAGCGGCGCACGGGGTACCTCTACTACGGCCGCGAAATCCGCTTCCAGCTCCGCAAGGGCTTCGAGCCGAAGGTGGGCCTCGAGGCAGAGTTCCACGACTACGAGAAGAAGTACGGCCACTACTGGCTGTTCAAGCCGGTGTGGGGCCGCGCCCAGGATGATGGCCGCGACCACCCGCTGCGTCGCACCATCATGTAGGCGCGGCGGCGGCACCTGGGGGCTGCAGCGACGGAGAGCTGCGGTGGTGGCTGAGAGCGCCGAGCGGCGGCGCCTGGGGGCAAAGCGCCCTGCCTAGCGCATGGAGTGCGGTGCCAAACCCCCAAACCCCCTGGGCGCTTCAGACAAAAGGGCCCCTTCGCCTTGCGGAGGGTGGCGCCCAAACCGTAAGCTTGGTGTCGGTTTCAGCTAAGGAACACTTCCCCCCATGAGCGCAGCTGAGGACATCGACGTCGAGGTGAAGTCAGGAGACGTCCTGGCTGGCAAGTACCGCGTCGAGAAGGTGCTGGGCGCGGGAGGCATGGGCGTGGTGGTGCAGGCGACGCACATCGTCCTGAACGACCGCGTGGCGCTCAAGTTCTTGCTGCCCTCCGTGGCTCAGCACGACACCACGGCGGCCCGTTTCCTCCGGGAAGCACAGGCCGCGGTGCGCATCAAGAGCCCTCATGTCGCACGCGTCGTGGACGTGGGCACCATGGACACGGGGTCCCCGTACATGGTCATGGAGTACCTGGACGGGAAAGATCTCTCGCAGATCGTGGAGCAAGAGGGCCCACAAGACGTGGCGCTCGCGGCGCTCTACACGCTCCAGGTGTGTGAGGCGCTGGCGGCGGCGCACTCCGCGGGGGTCGTGCATCGAGACATCAAGCCGGCGAACATCTTCCTGACGCGCGCGGCGGACGGCTCACCCAGCGCCAAGGTGCTCGACTTCGGCATCTCGAAGGTCACGACCGACCTCGGTGTGTCCAGCCTCACTCAGACGCAAGTGTCGATGGGCTCGCCGCTCTACATGTCACCCGAGCAGATGCGCTCGGCGCGGGACGTGGACGCTCGCACTGACATCTGGTCGCTCGGGGTGGTGCTCTACGAGATGCTCACGGGCACCCTGCCCTTCATGGCGGACTCCATGCCCCAGCTGTGCGCGCTGGTGCTGGAGAACACCGCGCCGCCCATGCACACCACGCGCCCAGACATCCCTCCGCAGCTTGAGCCCATCGTCGCCCGCTGCTTAGAGAAAGACCCAGCCAAGCGCTACCAGAGCATCGCTGAGCTGGCGCACGATCTAGGCCCGTTCGCAGGCGATTGGGGCATCAGCTCCGCTCAGCGCGTGGGGCGCATCCTGGAAGGCACGGGCCGCTCGCGCACCGTCAGCCACATGGAGCCGCCGCGCGCCTCCATGGTGTCCATCGTCCAGCCAAGCGATCCTCACCTCACCGCCACCGCCTTCGGCACCACGGGGCCCCAAGCCACCACGGCGGTGCAGCCTAAGGAGCGCCGCGCGCCGCTCTACATCGCCATCGCTGCGGTGTCGGTCGGGGTGCTCGCCACCGTCTGGGGCTTCACGCGGGCGAGCGGCTCCACCGCCTCAACCGAAGAGGTGGCGCCAGCCGCTGCAACGCAAGCCGCTGGGCAAGCCACGGCTCAGCCCAGCGAGCCCACCGCTGAGCCCACGCCGCCCGCCACCGCTGAGCCCATCGCCCCAAGCGCCACGGCCGAGCCCTCCGCCGAGCCCTCCCCGGTCGCTTCACCGCGCCAACCCACCGATGCTGAGCGTCGTCAGTGGGCCGAACGCAGCAAGCCAGCCGCCGCGCCCAAGCCAGAAGAGAAGCCCGCGCCCAAGCCGGACGTCTTCGGCGACCGCCTCTAATTGCCAGCCGGTTTTTTAGGGGGGGTTTGCCTGCACCGCGCAGGGTGGCGCCGCCCCCGACGCGGGTCGAGTCGCTCAAAGCCGCTGGTGAGGCGATGGTACGTTAGCCTGCCCAACGCCCGTCGGCTGCGCCGTCAGTGCACCTGACATTCCGGCTGCCAGCCTGGCGCCTCGTTCAGCGCCCTGCGCGACGCCTAGAGCGCCGATCAGTTTGCCACCACAAGAGCCCGGGAAAACGCCCCCATGCAGGGCGAGGGCGCGTTTTCCCGGGCTCTCCGCGTGCTGCTGCTTCCCTTCGCGCCGCTCTAGCTGCTGATTTGAGGACGACAAACGGTAAACCGTTTGTCGTCCTAGCTGTCCCCATCGCGGGTGGCCTCGTCGAGCTCCTTCATCGCGTTCAGCAGCAGCCCGCCGATCGTCCCGCGTGAGCTCTGAGCGTTGCCCTCGTTCGAAGGTGAGAACCAGAAGCGCCCGCGCTCCCACTGCAGCACCTGGCGCAGCGTGCGCCGCAGCTCTTGCGGGCGGCCATCCAAGGTGCTGCTGACGAAGGCGCCGTGCGCCAGGGCGAACACCGCGCGCTCCCCTGGCTCGCCTGAGGCGGTGACCGTCAGCTTACCGCTCCGCCGCTCCATCTCGATCACCATCAGCACGGTGGCGAACGACATCTGCTCGAGATCGCCGCGCAGCGCCAGGGGCCCGATGCCGCTCGGCGGCGGGAACGAATCGCGCCGCTCCCGGGTGCGCGTCACCAGGCGAATCAGCGCCTCCGCTTGGTGCACCACCGCCACGTCCGTGACCGGCTTCAGCATGTAGCAGTCGGCCCCAGAGCGCAGCCCCTGGAGCGCCGTGTCCAGATCGAAGGCGTCCCCCAGGAGCAAGATGGGCGTCATGGCCGCCTCGCCCCGCTCCCCACGCAGCTTCGCGACCAGCCAGGTGCCCTCGATGTCCGCCAGGTAGATGTCGCAGACCACGCAGTGCGGCTCTGTCTCCACCGCGCGGCTGTAGCCGCTGACCGCGTCGCCCCGCGTCTCGCAGGCAAAATCTGCCTTGATGAACGCCCGCTCGAGCGACGACGCCAGGTCGTCATCGCTACAAATCACAAGCACCCGGCCCTTGGTCAACGCAAAACCTCAGGTCGGAAACTAGCACGGTGTCCAAATATGAGAGAGTTTCAGGTGCCGTTAGCGGGTTGATCTTGCCGCCGCCCAGCTGCTCGGCGGCGGCGCCCAAGCGTGAGCGGCGCCTCAGCGCAAGAGTCATGGGTTTTTGAGCGACAAACGCTAGACCCCTCATCACCGCCCTCCTGCCCCCTCCTCCTGCCCCCTCCCGCACCGTTCGCTCCTAGTCCCCATCGCGCGCCATGAACTGGGTCACCCTGCTCATGATCCTCGTCACCGTCTGGGCGGTGGTGGACGCCACGCGGCGCCAGGTCGACGCGCCGTGGTACTTCTTGATCGTGGTTGGGTTCCCCGTGGGGGCGCTCGTCTACTTCGCGTGGGTGAAGCTGAAGGGGCCAGCGCTCGGTGGCCCCGCCCTGCTACGGCGCGCTGACATCATCGAGCGGCGCGGCGACTACGCCCAGGCGGAGCGAATCTACGCGCAGTTGCTGGCGCAGGAGCCGAGCGCCGCCGGGGCGCTCCATGGCTCCGCCCGCTGCCTCACGGAGCTCGGGCGCCTCCCGGAGGCGCTGGATCGCTTCGATCGCCTGATGCAGGTGGAGCCGCGCTTCCGCGACTACCAAGCCGCGCTGGAGTACGCCGAGACGCTCTACCGAGCTGGGCGCGGCGAGGACGCCGTGGACCTGCTGCGTGGCCTCGTCAGCGAGGCCCCCAGGCCCAATCACCAGTTAGCGCTAGCACATTACCTCATAGAAACAGGCGACCTGGAGGGCGCCCAAGGGGTGCTCGAGCAGGTGCTCGCCACCCCCGGCGAGCCACGCTGGGCGGACCGCGCCACGCAGTTGCTGGAGGACGTCGAGGCGAGGCGGCCATGAGCCCAACACGCCAGGCCCCAGCCCCTCCCGATGCATCGTCACGGCTTCGGCGTCTGAGCCGGCTCGTGGCGTGGACCTGGGTGCGCGGGATCGCAGCGTTCTTAGGCGGCTTCAGCGCGCTCAACCTGCTCGGGGAGCTGCTCACCCCCGGGTTCGACGCCAGCGGCTGGTGGATTGAGCCGCACAGCCTGCTGCCGCTCGGGCGCGGCGCGCTGCTCATCCTGCTCATCAGCAGCAGCGTGCTCGCCTCGTGGTTGGCGCTCAAGCCAAAGCTAGGGAAGCGCCGCCGCGTCGTCACCCTGGCCTGGCTGCTCGTCTTAATGGCCTGCGCGCTCGCGAGCTCCATCAGCTACTTCCAGGCGCTGGGTGAGCACCGGCTCCTCGCGCCGCGGCCCGTCCCGGTGTCGCTGCTCACCTTCGCGGGGCTGCTCCTCGCCTACTTGCGGGTTCACGCGGCGGACTTCGAGGCGGGCAGCAGCGCGCGCATAGCTGAGTCAAACGGTTCCCTGACCCGCGCGCTCATCCATCGGCTCACGGGGGGCCTGGGGGTCGCTGCGGTGGCGCTCGCCCTCGCGCTGCTGGTGCCCGTCAGTCAGATGGTCTTGTATGGCAAGACGGTGCACCGCGACTCAGCGGACGCCGTGGTGGTGTTCGGCGCTCGGGTGTACTCAAACGGCAAGCCCTCCTTGGCGCTCGCGGATCGCGTGCGCACCGCGAGCCGCCTGATCACCTCTGGGCGCGCGAAGTGGCTCGTCGTCTCCGGCGGCCCGGGGGACAGAGGCACTCACGAGACCTTGGCGATGCGGCGCCTGGCCATCTCGCTCGGCGTGCCCCCCGAGCGTATCTTGGTGGATCGTCACGGCTTCACCACGCATGACACCGTCCACAATAGCCTCCCCCTGCTGCGCCAAGTGGGCGCCGAGCGCGTGTTAGCCGTCAGTCATTTTTACCATTTGCCGCGCGTGAAGCTCGCCTATCAGCGCGCTGGGATCACCGTGCACACAGTGCCCGCGGTGGAGTCACGGCGCCTCAAGCGCCTCCCCTGGTTCATGGCGCGCGAGGTCGCGGCGCTGTGGGTGTACTACTTGGCGCCGCTGACGTGAGGCGGAGCGCACCTTGACGCGGCGTGCGCGCCTCAAATACCATCGGGGGCTATGCTCGTATCCTCAAAGCAAATCAGCACCGTGGCGGTGAGCCTGCTGGCTCTGGGAATCATGGCGCTGGGTGGGTGCTCGGATGACGATGGCGACGTCAAAGGCAGCGCCGGTGGCGCCACGCGGTCGCCCACCTGCCTCGCTTGGCAGGACGCCACGTGTGACAAGCTCGCGGACACCTGTGGCTCGGTGTCACGCGAGGACTGCGATGATCTGGTGCAGTCTTTCTACTGCAAGAGTGATGGCGTGATGCAGTCGTGCATCAACGCCACGAACGCCGCCTCCTGCACGGACGACACCCCTCCGGAGTGCCGTGGAGTGATCGACAACCAGCCCGCCATCGCGTATTGTTACCGGTTCGTCGATAAGGTCTGTGCCCGCTACGCTGCGTGCGATTTGTTGACCGTCACGCAATGCAAGGACGCTATCGGCTTCGACTGCGGTGATGCGATCGGCGTGACCCCCAACGGCCCCACCTGTGAGGCGGACGTCCCCACGCACTCCTGTGATGCCCTTGCAGCCAGTCAGCTCCCGCCAGCCTGCATTGGTGTGCTCACAATGAACAACTAGCTGCTAGCACCTCACGGCCACGCGCCGGACTCATCCCCGAAGCGGCACACGCACAGGCCGGGCGGGCCGCTTGGGAGCTGGCCACGCGGCGCTCGGCGGATCGCGCGCCGGGGCGCGGCTGCTGCCACCGAGCGGCGCACGTGGTAGTCCTGGGGTATGCCGCTCTGCGAGTATTTCTTGGCCAGTGAAGCCGAACTGACGAGCATCGCCGAGACGGGTGCACCGAGCGATGGCCTCATCAAGGTAGACGCCAAGGGATTTGACGTAGTCCCTGTCAAATCTCTAGCGAGGCGCCTCGGCTTGGACGATGCGGTCGAAGCGGGTGAGCCGACGGTGCACGGGGAGGGCTTCGAGTGGTTCGCGCAGCGGCTCACGCCGGAGATGGTCGCCGCCTTGGCGTCCCTCGATGAAGGCGCGCTCCAAGAGCACGCCAGGGCGCTGATAGAGACACCTGAGGTCGAGTGGCCCGAAGGCGACCTGATCCAGCTGCTCGGGACACTCAGCGAGATGGCGCACCGCGCGCAGCGTGAGGGCAAGGCCCTCTGCATGTGGCTCTCGGTCTGACGCACTGACTATGCTCGCTCGCCTGCTCGCGCCTTGGTTGGTCGCTGGCGCCACCCTCCACCTGACGGGCTGCGCGCATGGCTCCGGGGGCTCGTCGAGCTCGGCGTACCCGAGCGGGCCGGCGCTCTCACCAGGACCAGCCCTCCCGCAGATCCACGGTGAGTGGCATCGCTGGGCCCTGGGGCAGGAGCCTGGAGGGGTCAGCGCGTTCCGCCCGCCGGAGGCGCTGCACGACCTCACGTGTGGCGTGGGGAACGAGAAGTTCTGGGCGCAGCTCGACCGCGTGAGTGTGCCCGACGAGGCCCTGAACGAGCTGTGCCTCTTCTTCCCTGCTCCCGGCGCGTCACCGCCCCCGCTGCAGCGCCCCATCAGGCTCCCAAGCGGCGCCGTCGAGGGCCAGAGTGACGATGGCGCGCGGTTTTTACTCCACGGCAACGTCCTGGTCGTGGCCCGCGGCGCCGCCATCGCCCCCCTGCGCGCCCTGCTCATTCAAAACGCCACCCCGCCACCACCGCTCCCCATCGCCCCCTGGGTCCGCGGCTGGAGCTTCCACATGAACGGCCTGCACTGGAGCGACTCCACCGGCGACTACCACGTCTACCTGCATCGGAGCGTCGCCGACGCACGCCGCGCCTACGACCTCCTCCCCACGGTCTGCCGAATCAGTCAGAGCTGCGAACGAGAGCGCCACTGGCTGAGCGGCCCGCTCTTGTACATCCACGACCCGACCCGGCGATGATCTGGCGCAGTCTCTCTACTGCAATCGAATGCCCTGGTGCGATCGGCGTGACGGCCAACGGCCCCACCTGTGAGGCAGACATCCCCACGCACTCCTATGATGCTCTCGCAGCCGGTCAGATCCCGCCGTCCTGCACTGGCGTGATCAAGGTTAACAACTAGGCTTAGCGCTCATCAACGCCTCGATGCGCGGCAGATCCGCGAGGGTGCGCTCGCGGAGCCTCAAGCAAGCCTCCCTGACGAGGCGCATCCACGCCGCCGTGTAGCGGACGTCACCCACCCCCACGTCGAGGATCCGGTGTGAGCCCTCCGGGACGAACTTGCGGAGCTCATTGACGCAGATGAGCCTGCGTCGATTGGCATCGCGACTGACTACCCACGCCTCCACATCGAGCGCCGTGGGGTCGCTCTGCACCAGCGGCTCAAGTCGCTCGATCTCAGCGATGAGCTGCGCTGGCGTGATGATCTCCGAAGGCCTCGGGCCGCCCAGCTCATCACGAGGGGCCGGGCCGTTCAGCGGATCCCCATGAGACCGAAACGTGAACGCGCGGGGGAGCTCGCAGCCCGTGCAGCGCCCGGTCAGCGCCCACGCGTCACCTTGACCCGCCAGCGACAGCTCCTCTGCGCCGAGCCGCATGCCACACGCTGGGCATGGGACGAGCGAAGCGGCGAACTGCATCTCGAGGATCGAGCGCGCGCGTGAGATCATCCCCGAGAGTGTACCGCCCAGCTGAGCACCAGGGCAGACCAGTCGCAGCGGGGGCTGAGGGGCACAGTTCCCCAAACTGCAAGCCTCCGCGCCGGACAGTTCGGGGGGTTGGACGGCACCGCGCTGCGAGCCGAAGGCGCCGCGTGCTCCGCGTGACTTGACGCTCACACCAAGACGCGGCGACCCTCAAGCCATGCAGGCACGAGAAACGCGACCGCGAAGCCTTGTACCCGCTTGGCTAGGACGATCCATCGCCGCTCTAAGCGCGCTGCTCCTGACGTGCGGGCTCGGAGCCTGCTCCGGTGACGCCGAGGGCGGGGGTGGCGGCGACACGCGGTCACCCACCTGCCTCGCTTGGCAAGACGCCATGTGTGACAAGATCGCGGACACCTGCGGTGGGATGACGCGCGGAGACTGCGATACGTCGTTTCAATCCCTCTTCTGCAAGAGCGATGCAGTCATGCAGTCCTGTATGGACGCTATGAGCGCAGCTGAGTGCACAGACCCACTGCCGGACGCGTGCAACAACGTCGCGAACACCGAGCCAGCAGTCAGGTATTGTTACCGATTCATCGACCTCTACTGTAAACGCATGGCGGCGTGTGACCTCACCACCTACGCCGAGTGCGAGGGGGGCGTTGGCCTCCCCTGTGATCAAGCCGTCGGCGTCAGCCCGAGCGGCCCCGCGTGCGCCGAAGCGCTCCCCGGCCTCTCGTGTGGTGATGTTGAGGGTGGCAACCTGCCATCCTCCTGCATCGGCTCCGTTAAGTTCACGCAGTAGCGAGCGCGCTGCGCCAGCCAGTGAGGTGCCGTCCAACCCCCCGATCCTGGCCATCATCCACGAACAGACTCGTCAACCGCGCTGCCACCCTACGGTGAGCCGCCCTGACGGCTCACCGCTCGACGCGTAGGCTACAGCTTCAGCGCGCGGTACTTGATGCGCCGCGGCTGATCGGCGTCTTCACCCAGGCGGCGCCGGCGGTCCTCTTCGTAGGCTTGGAAGTTACCCTCGAACCACACCACCTGACTGTCCCCCTCGAACGCGAGGATGTGCGTGGCGATGCGATCGAGGAACCAGCGATCGTGGCTGGTCACCACGACGCAGCCCGGGAACTCCAGCAGCGCCTGCTCCAAAGACTGCAGCGTCTCCACGTCTAGGTCGTTGGTGGGCTCATCGAGTAAGAGCAAGTTACCGCCCTGCTTCAGGAGCCGCGCCAAGTGCACGCGGTTACGCTCACCGCCGGACAGCTTGCTCACCGGCTTCTGCTGATCGCTCCCGCGGAAGCCGAACCAAGAGCAGTAAGCGCGCGCCTTCACCTCACGGCGCCCGAGCTCCACCACCTCGCTGCCGCCACTGATGACGTCGAACACCGTCTGCTCCACGCCCAGATCCTCACGGCTCTGATCCACATAGGAGATCTGCACCGTCTCCCCCACGCGCAGGCTGCCACCGTCTGGCTGCTGCTCGCCGACCAGCATGCGAAACAGGGTGGTCTTGCCGGCGCCGTTCGGGCCAATCACGCCCACGATGCCGCTCCGTGGCAAGCGGAAGCTGAGCCCATCGAGCAGCACCCGCTCGCCGAAGGCCTTCCGCAAACCGTCAGCCTCGATCACCTCATCGCCGAGCCGGGGCCCCGGCGGGATCGTGATCTCGCCGCCCTCCACGCCCTTCGACGACGCCTGGCTCACCAGCTCGTCGTAGGCCGCGAGGCGCGCCTTGCTCTTCGCTTGCCGCGCCTTGGGCGACGCGCGCACCCACTCGAGCTCTTGCTTCAGCTTGCGTTGCCGCGCGCTCTCCTGCTTCTCCTCCTGACTGAGGCGCGTCGTCTTCGCCTCGAGCCAGGCAGAGTAGTTCCCCTTGAAGGGGTAACCGCGCCCACGGTCGAGCTCCAAAATCCACCCGGCGACGTTATCGAGGAAGTAGCGATCGTGCGTCACCGCCACCACGGTGCCCGGGTACTCATGCAGGAAGCGCTCAAGCCAGGCGACGCTCTCAGCGTCCAAGTGGTTGGTCGGCTCATCGAGCAGCAGCATGTCTGGGCGCCCGAGCAAGATGCGGCACAGCGCGACGCGACGCTTCTCGCCGCCGGAGAGCTGCTTGATCTCAGCCTCCGGTGGGGGCAGCCTGAGCGCCTCCATCGCTATTTCCACGTTGGTATCCAGGTTCCAGGCGTCCGCTGCGTCGATCTGATCTTGTAATTTTCCCTGACGCTCGAGCAGCGCCGTCATCTCGTCGTCGCTCATCGGCTCGCCGAGCTTAGTGCTCACCGCCTCGAACTCGTCGAGCAGGGCGCGCGTCTCCGCCACGGCCTCGCGCACGGCCTCCTCCACCGTGGTCGCCGCGCCCAAGTCGGGCTCCTGCGCGAAGTAGCCGATGCGCGTGCCAGGGTAAGGCTTCGCCTCCCCGATGAAATCCTGATCCACCCCGGCCATGATCTTCAGCAGCGAGCTCTTGCCGGAGCCGTTGATGCCGAGCACGCCGATTTTTGCGCCCGGATAAAACGCCAGGGTGATGTTCTCCAGCACCCGCTTGTCCGGCGGGTGCACCCGCGTCACCTCTTGCATCGTGAAAATGAACTCAGGCATGGCGGCGTTCTCACCCACCGCCGCCGCCAAGTAAACACCCCACGCTACAAGCCCCCTTGAGCCCCCAAAACCACGCCTCAGCGGCTGGTTTTTGAGGGGGTTGGGTCACCAGGCTGCGCGCCGGGGCCCCGCGCCAGAGCGCCAGAGCACCGCGCCTTGCCGCCTCCGAATCCGGAGCGTATATTCTATGAATCTGGAGTCGCTAAGAACGGAGAGCCCATGAGCGCCTCGCCCAAAAGGAAGCCGCAGCGCTACCCCACGAGCAGCGCCCTGCCGCAGCCCTTCGTCGACTTGAGCTCGCGCGCGGAGCGCGAGCGGCTCTCTGGCCCCGCCTTGCGCGCCTTTTTCAACCTCGTCAGCCGTTGGGAGCTGCGTGAAGCAGACGCGCGTGAGCTGCTCGGCGGCGTCTCCAGCAGCACGTACTACGAGTGGAAGAGGAAGCCAGAGCGCACGCTGGAGGTCGATCGCATCACGCGCATCTCTTACCTGGTGGGGATCTACAAGGCGCTGCACATCCTCTACGGTGACAAGCTGGCAGATGAGTGGGTGAAGCTGCCCAACCAGAACGCGCTGTTCGGCGGGCGCACACCGCTTGAGGCCATGTGCTCTGGGGGGCTGCTCGCCATGCAGGTCGTGCGGCAGCTGCTGGACGCCCGGCGAGGCGCCGCGTGAGCCGCGCGCTGCCGCGCACCACCCTGGTGCGCCGCTTCGACACCGTACGCTTGATTCCGTCACGGTTCGCGCCACGTGAGGACTCGGTGCTCGCTGGCATCGCCGACAACGACGCGCACCTCGCGGAACTGTTCGAGCTCGAGGGCGCCACGAATGAGCGCCTGCGCGCCGAGCGAGGGCTGCTGCCAGGCATCGGGGTGGATGAGCTAGTGTTCGGGGTGCCGAATTACCGTGTGGTGAACGCCGCCTTCGTGCACGCGCGGCCTGAGGGCAGCCGCTTCAATGGGCCAAAGCGCGGCGCCTGGTACGCTGCCTTCGAGGTGGAGACGGCGCTGGCGGAGGTCACGTTCCACAAGACGGTGGAGTACGAGGAGATCGGCCGCTTCAATGACAGCATCACTTACGAAGCCTTCCTCGCCGACTTCTCCTATGAGTTCCACGATCTGCGCGAAGACGCGCGCTTCACGCGCTGCCTCGCGAAGGCGAGCTACGTGGCCTCGCAGCGGCTCGCCGCGCGGCTGCTCGAGCTAGGTTCAATGGGCGTGGTGTACCCCAGCGTGCGGCGCCCTCATGGCACGAACCTCGCCTGCTTTCGCCCCGCCGCCGTGAGCCACGTGCGGCGCGGCGAGGCGTGGCGGCTCACGTGGTCTGGCTCACCGGAGCCCAGCATCACGCGCGATCGTCCGAAGCGCTCCAAGCGGCGCTGAGGTTCCGCTCCCCTGCCGATATGTTGAACCTCGATGTTGCGCTAGTTGCTGATTCGAGGCGGCACGCGGCTGAGGTGCAGCTCAATTGTCTCATAGAAATTAAACGCCACGCGCGCTGAGGCGGAGCCGCGGCGTTACGCCGACGCTCAGTCCTTCACCAGGCCGCCGTCCACTACCAGATTCTGACCGGTGACCGCGCGGGACCACGGCGAGGCGAAGAAGAGCGCCGCGTCCGCGAACTCCGCTGGGGTGGTGACGCTGCGGAGCGGGGTGCTGGCGGCGATCATCTCGAACACGGCCTCCGGGGTCGCTGCGCTGGCGTCCGTCGTACGGAGCAGCCCGCCGGAGACCATGTTCACGGTGACGCCGAGGGGGCCTAAGTCTGCCGCCAGGGTGCGCGTGAGCGAGAGCAGCGCCGCCTTCGCCGCGGTGTAGTCGTGGTAAGGCACCACCGGGTTCTGGAACAGGTTGGTGCCAATGTTGATGACGCGGCCAAAGCCCAGCTCGCGCATGCCTGGCAGCGCGGTTTGCGTGGTGTGGAGCGCGCCGCGCACGCTGCCCTCCAGCTGCGCCAACAGCTCTGACCACTCGATCGACTCAGCCGCCGAGCGCGCGTCGCCGTTGAAGGAGAAGCGCTGGAGGGCGTTGTTCACGACGGTGGTCACCGCGCCGCCGAAATGCCCGCGCGCCGCCTTGAACAGCGCCTCCACTGCGGCGCGGTCGGTGACGTCCGCCTGAACTGCGAACGCGCGCTCTGCGCCAAGCTCGCGCGCGAGCGCCTCCGCCGCCTCTTGGCTCGCCCGGTAGTTGACCACGACGCGCGCCCCCTCCCGCGCGAACGCGCGCGCGAGCGCGCTCCCTAGACCTCGCCCCGCGCCCGTCACCAACACGATCTGCTTCGATAGTTCCATGCTCATGCGCTCCTTCGGCCGCGCGCCCTACCCTCAAGCACCGCGGAGCCGAACCATGCCGAGCGCTCGCCCGCTGAGCAAGGCCCCTCACCCCGCCGCGCGACCACCGCCGTGCTGCGCGTTGGGTGCATTCTGAGCCCGCGTGAGGCCCTCACGGCGCGCTAGCTCAGAAGCTCACGCGCCGCACGCCAGCGCCGAACACAGGGCCAAAGCTGCTCAAGGCGCCCTGCGATGAGGAGTCAATGCTCAGGCTGTCAAAGCCCGCGTAAAGCCCTGGCACGAAGCCGAACAGCCGCGCGAGCTCCAAGTCCACGTAGCCCCTCACGTGCGCCTCCAGCGTGACCGCGCTCTCGGAGCTCTCGGAGCTCTGCACGCTGCCGCCGCTCACCAAGGTGGCTTGAGACTGGCGCGCCATCTCGTAGCGCACCACGTCGGCGCGCACGCGCATGGCCAGCACCTGAGGCCAGAGCGCCCACTGGGCGCGCAGGCGCGCCTCCAAGATCAGCGCGGTGTTGGTGTCGTCAGAGAAGGTGATCGTGGTGGTGCTCTGGGTCTGAAGCGGCGAGTAGTCCTCGTACTGAAAGCCAGCGCCGAGCCACAGGCCGCCCGCAAAATGGGGGCTCGGCTGCGACCGCACACCGAAGAGCCCCAGGCCGCGCCCCATGTAAGACGTCTCGTCGAACAGCAGCGACTCCCCCGGCACCGCGCTGATCCGCGTGGAGTCAAAGAAGGCCACCTTCCCCTCACCGCGGAGCTCAAAGCTCAGCGCCTCCTGGCCCAGGTTCAGCCACCCCTCGAGCTGCAGCTCACGCTGGCTGATCTGGATGATGCGCCGATCCTTAGAGAGGTCGTACTCGTACACCGCGCCCCGCAAATCCACGCCAAAGTCCGACGTCTGGTAGCCGAGCAGCAGATCACCGGCGAAGGCGTAGCCACGATCCGAGAGGCTCACCGTGCCGATGTTAATATCCGCGAGGATATTCTCCGCCCAGGGGCCCACCGGCAACAGCGCGCGCATGAGGGCGCGCTTCGCGGCGGCCTCGTCCTGCGCCAAGGCGACCGCCGCGGCGATGTCCAGCGCGTCCGTCACCGCGCTCGGCGCCGCGCCGCCGAGCCCCGCCAGCCACTCGCTGAGCTCCCGCGCACCAGCGCGGAGATCGCCGCGCGACAGGCGCTCGGTCGCGGCCAAGAACCGTGAAAGCTCTGGCGGCTGCCCCGTGACCAGCTCAGCGCTGAGCAGCGCTAAGGTCACGTAGCCGTCGAGCGTGCGCTCGGCTTCCAGCCGCTTCGCGCGCTCAACAGCTTGCCTGACTAGAGCCGCTGGAGGAGCCTTCACCCCGATGCGCTTGAGCTCCGCTTGCAGCGCCGCCACCTGCTCATCGATCGGCGCGTCGCCATCCACCTCCACCAACGCCGTGAAAAGCTGGCTGATCTCCGCGACGCCCTGAGGCGCAGCGCGAGACGCGCCCACCGCGCAGGCGTTCGCCACGAAGGCCCCCGTGGGCTGAGGCTCAGTCCCGACGCGCTTCGCGAACCAACCGAGGTCCGCCTGCGTCAGCCACGCGTCGACGCTCGCCGACGCCAGCGCCACCTCGAGCGAGCGCCCCGCCTGAGCCGATTGTAAGCTACTCTGACCGGGCAAGCGCAGCACGTCGAGCGCCACGCGGCGCCGCAGCTCGTCCATGTCGCTCGACAGCTCGCAGGTCGCCCCCGCCCAGCGCCGCAGCTCATCATCGCAAATCGCGCCGACCAGCTCCTGGATGATCGAGCCGCCGAGCAAACCCGCGTCGAGCTCAGCGCCGCCCATGCCGCGCGTGAGCGCCACCACCGGTGCGCTCTTCAGCACCGCGCTGTCACACGCGGGCTCCGCCGCGCTCGCCGACGCACCCCAGGCAACGCTCCCCAAAACGACCGGCGCGAGGAGCCGCGCGCTGTACCTACGACTGACCATGGCGGGACCTCATCGCGCCCGCCGCAGCTACACCAGTAAAATCAGCTGCCCAACCCCCAACCCGCAGGCGCCAGCCCACCACAACGTACCCGCACGGATCGGTAGTAGATCTCCTCGGATTTTTGGGGGGTTAGGACCGCCCAGCGGCGCCCGCCCGCGCCGTCAACTGCCCGCCGCCGCTTGACGTACAGCCACCCCACCGCTAAACTTTCAACTGTTTTTGAAACTATCAATACTTCCGAAAGCAGCTATAAAACCAGCGCTTTCGGCCCTCAGGCCTGGGCGCTGACGGCGCCAACCGCTCAACCACCCCGCGCGCGCCACCACCTCCCACCCGTCGCCTCCTACCCCAGCCCCTCCCCCGCTCGGCGCCCTCGGTGAACCATGATCGTCCGCTTGAAGCCTGGCTCCGACCCCGACGTGGTGCAGCGCGAGCTGGCGGAGCGGGGGCTGTGGGTGCGGCGGTTCGAGGGCAG
>CAYQAC010000003.1:0-70821 GCA_964415255.1 uncultured Polyangiaceae bacterium
CCCTGGTGGTAACCGCCTGCGTGGCACGCTGCAGACGGCCGCCGTGAAGGCGCCCGGCTTCGGCGACCGCCGCAAGGAGATGCTGAAGGACATCGCCACCCTGACGGGCGGCCAGGTCATCTCGGAGGAGCTCGGCCTCAAGCTCGAGAACGTGACCATCAGCGATCTCGGCCAAGCGAAGACCGTCAAGATCGACAAGGACAACACGACGCTGGTCGATGGCGCCGGGAAGAAGGACAAGATCAAGGCCCGTCAGGCTGAGATCCGCGGCCAAATCGAGAACACCACCAGCGACTACGACCGCGAGAAGCTCCAGGAGCGCCTGGCGAAGCTGGTCGGCGGCGTGGCGGTGATCAAGGTCGGCGCCGCCGACCGAGACCGAGATGAAGGAGAAGAAGGCCCGCGTCGAGGACGCGCTCCACGCGACCCGCGCGGCGGTGGAGGAGGGCATCGTCCCCGGCGGCGGCGTGGCGCTCATCCGCGCGCAGAAGTCGCTGGAGAAGCTCGACTTGCCGGAGGCGCAGCAGCCCGGCGTGGACATCATCCGCCGCGCCATCGAGTACCCGCTGCGTCAAATCGTGGCGAACGCGGGCGAAGAGGGCGCCATCATCGTGCAGAAGGTCAAGGAGTTGAAGGGGCCGTTCGGCTACAACGCTCAGACCGGTGAGTACGTTGATCTGATCGCCGCGGGCGTCATCGACCCCACCAAGGTGGTGCGCTCGGCGCTCCAGAACGCCGCCAGCGTCTCTGGCCTGCTCCTCACCACCGAGGCGCTGGTCGCTGAGAAGCCTAAGGACGAGAAGCCTGCTCCCGGTGGCCACAGCCACGGCGGCGACTTCTAAGTCTCGCTGAGGCGCCTCCTCGTGAGCGTCAGGCGGGCTTACCGTTTGGCGTTCACGTCGGGGGTTGCGCGCGGGCCGGCTCCATCAGGGGCTGGCCCTCGCTGCTTTTGTTCAGTTGCGCGCGTCGCTCGCGCGCCGTATGCCCCCGCCGTGGTGCGCGCGCTGACGGTTGGGTGCTGGGGGAGCGCGCTCAGCGTCTTGATGACGCTGGGCTGTTCGGATGAGTCCCCGCAGCCGAGTGAGTGCTCAGCGCCGCGCGCGGCCTTCGCGCTGGTGCTGTCCGCCCAGGGCGGTGAGCTGCCCAGCGACACCCAGCTTGATGTCACCTTCTCGGGTGGTCATGAGCTGTTTGAGCTGGCTCAGCCGAGCGAGACGCTCGAGGCCGTGCGCTGTGAGAGCGTGGCTGAAGAGCAGCGCGTGGTGGCGCTCTCGTGCTCGCTGTGGACCGATGGGCCCGCTGAGGTGACGGTCATCGCCACCGGCTTCGAGCCACTGACCCAGTCCCTGGCGCATGAGGTGGACGATTGCGGTGTCCGCACCGTGGACGTCCAGCTTGAGCTCAAGCCTGAGCAGCCCTGAGCCCATGCTAGCCTGACCTCCATGGCCACGGAGGACGCTGGGCTGACCCCGCTGACGACCCTGAGCGCCGCCTGGCAGGTCTCAGGGCAAAGCGCGCGGCTGCGCGCGGTGCGCGACAGAGCGGAGCGGCTCCGGGAGCTGATCGAGGGCGGCCCGCGGGTGACGGCGGTGCGCACGCTGCCGGTCGCCACGCTGCTCTACCCCAAGGCGGAGGCGCTCGGGCTGGCGAGCGGCTCGCTGCCGCTGGTGCTACTCACGCGGCGCGCGGTGCTGGTGCAGTTCCTACAGCAGGGTCAGCTGAAGACGCTGCTGTTTAACCCAAGCGATGCTGAGGCGCCGCGCAAGGCGCCGCTCTTCGAGCGCCAGGCAGCCACGATGATGACGGCGGTCGCCCGCCGCGCGCTGGAGCAGCGCTCGGCGCCGCTTACAGAGCAGCTCATGGCGCTCGGGCTGTCAGCGGGCGCCGTCGACTACCTGGCCTTCAATCACCTGGAGCTAGAGGACGTCAGTGGAGCTGTCGAAAAATTCCACGCGGCAACGCTCATAACGCCCGCGCCTGAGTGGGAAGACTTTGTCGATGTGCACCCAGCCGCGCGCGCGTGGCGCGTGCCCCAGGGCGCTCCCCCAGCCTCTTTCGAGCGAGCGCTGCTCACTCAAGAGGACCTCAGCTTAGGGGACGGCGCGTACCTCATCCGCACCCCAGGGCGCACGCGCGGCCACCAGACCTTGATCCTCAACACCACGAGCGGCGTGTGGGGCGTCAGCGGAAATGGCGTGGCGACCGACAGCTGGAGCCCGCTCGACAGCCACATTGGGGGGCTGGCGCGGGCTTGTCGTCAGCGGGGGCTCGACGTGGCGCCGAGCACCTCGGCGCTCTCGTGTGGCGCCGAGCAGCACGCGTCCATGGTGCTCGAGCGGAGCCTGGTGGGCCGCGCGGCGCCCGCGCCCGCCTTCGTGCAGCTGCTGCCGGCGAGCGAGCTGACCGCCTCACGGCTCACCCCAGGGCTCAGCCCCACGGTGACCTACCAGGGCATCCAGTGCGGGCGGCTGCAGCGCACCTCCTGAGCGCACCTCTCGGCGAGCCGGCCTGTTCACTTGGCGGACCCCTGAGCTAGTCAGTTAGGCTAACGGTTGCGCCATCACTCCTCGGCGCTTTCTTGCGCTCACCATGCCTCGCGCGCGTGATAGTCAGTTGGGCTAACTATATCACTCTTCGAGCGCGTTGATGTCGACGCGCTTGGCGTAGCTCTTCAGCACCGCGCGCTCCTCCACCAGCTCACCCTCGGTGGTGGCGACGATGTCGAGCCGCACGATGCCAACCTCAGGGCAGAACAGCGTGGTCACGCGGCTCAGCGCCTCCCCCTGCGCGGCGCTCTCCTCCGTCTCCAAGCAGCCCTTGAAGCTGCCCGCCGCCGTCTCCGCCGCGACGTCCACCCGCGTGATGGTCACGTCACCTGACGCTCCTGGGAAGCGCGCCCCAACGCGCAGCGGCGCCTTGAGCACCCAGCCGCGGCGCAGATCACGCACCCCCTCCGGCTCAATGGAGAGGTGCACCACGCGGCTGCCCATCTTCAAGTCGACGCGCCCTGAGCGCGGGTGGCTGATGTGCATCCACAGGGCGCCGACCAGCTGCCCCTCGCTGTAGGTGTCGTAGCTGTAGACGAAGTCGTGCGGCAGCGGCAGGTAGACGCTCACCGCCGAGCGCGCCGCGGCCTGCGTCGGGGGTGCGTCAGGCGCCGCCGCCTGGCTCGCGCACCCCAGCGCCAAGACGAGCAGCATGAGCGCTGCCCTCGTAGGGGCGGGCACCTGACGATTCACGCCCCCCAGTGCCTTGCCCTCCCTCGTAGGGGCGGGTTTCAAACCCGCCCACCACGCATTGTATTTCCTTAAGGAAAACCTAACGGCTCCCCCCGTCGCCAGCGCGCCCCGCGACTCAGTGCACATGGGCGCCGTGGGTGCCGTAGGCGTAGAAGAGGAGCGCGGCCACCAAAACAGCCACCGCGAGCAGCAGGTATTTCATGAGCGGATCGGGCTCAATGCGGCGCCTGAGCTCGGCCGCCGCGCGCCGCACCGCCTCCGACTCACTCTCCAGGAGCCTCGGGGTGAGCTCGCGCACCGCCGCGTAATTGCCCGCCTCGAACGCGGCGATCGCCGGCTGTAGCTCCGCGTCTTGAGGGAAGCTCAGGAGGAAGCGAGGCCGCTCGTGACCCTCCGCGTCGAGCTCGGGGCGGAGCGCAGGTGCCTCCGCTTCAGCGCGCTGCTTGCGCCGCTTCTTGCGCCGCTTACGCTCGGCAGGCACCGCCTCAGGCGCTCGCTCCTCACTCATGCGCTGACGGTACACCATCTCCCGAGGCCGCGCCGCTCGACAACGAACGGCGCCACTCCACACTGCGTGCAGGACGCGCAGGGCCAGTCGGCGCCCGCGATGCTCGTAGCGCAGGGCCAGTCGGCGCCCGCGATGCTTGTAGCGGTGGGCCAGTCGGCGCCCGCGACGCATGTGGGTTTGGGGGTTGGCTCACGCTGGGCGTCAGCGCGCGGCGCTCGCAGGGGGCGCTGTGCGGTGCCTCGAGCAGGTGCACCAGGTGCCCCTGAGTCCCCCGACCGAGCCGCAGCACCACGCTGAGCGCCGTGCCCAGCGTGCGCGGTGACGGCTAGGCAAACCCCCAAAAAATCGCGGAGCACCCACGTCAGCTGGGAGGCGCTGCTCAGGACTCAAGGCGCAGGGCGCTCAGAACTGGAAGTAGACGAAGGGCACTGCGTCCGCGCTCACCATCTCCCGCACCCAGAGCAGCACGCAGAGCAGCACCGCTGCTTGGGTGAAGGCCGGGGCGCGCTTGAAGGCCTCGCGGGCGCGCATGAACAGCGCCTCTGGCACGTAGTGGCTCGCGAGGCCCAAGCCGAGCACGCCGAGCACCGCCGGGTGCAGGTTGGGGTGGAATGTAGTCAGCTGGCCTAACTGAGAGAACATCAGCCAGGCTGACGGAAAACTATCCGCGCGGAAAAAGATCCAGCAGGCGCACACGAAGTGGAAGGTGATGAACACACCGAGCGCTGTGCGCAGGGCGCCCCGCGGCGGCGTGAAGCCTGGCCCGGGGAGGCGCGCCACGCTCTTGCCGCTCGTGGCGTCCCAGCGGTAGCTCTTGTGGGCCTCGCGCGCGCGCTCGGTGGCGGCGCGCGCTAGCGGACTCCGGGTGAGGCCACGGTGCACGGCGAGGGCAGCGCCGTGGAGGCCACCCCACACCACGAAGGTCCACGCGGCGCCGTGCCACAGCCCACCGAGCAGCATGGTGAGCGCGAGGTTGATGTAGGTGCGCACCTCGCCGCGGCGGTTCCCGCCGAGCGGGATGTAGAGGTAGTCCCGGAGCCAGGTGGAGAGGGAGATGTGCCAGCGCCGCCAGAAGTCTTGGATGTCCGCCGCTTTGTAGGGGGAGTCGAAGTTCAGCGGGAAGCGCACGCCGAGCAGGAGCGCCGAGCCGATGGCGATGTCGGTGTACCCGGAGAAATCACAGTAGATTTGCACCGCGTAGCCGAGCACCGCGGCGTAACACTCGAGGCTCGAGTACTGGGTGGGCGCGTCGAACACGCGGTCCACCAGGTTGAGCGCTAGGTAGTCACCGATACAGACCTTCTTCGCGAGGCCGAGCGTGATCAAGAACAGCCCCTCCGAGGCCTCTCTAGAGCTCCAGCGCGCGGGCCCCGCGAGCTGCGGCAATAGATCGCGCGGGCGCACGATGGGGCCGGCCACCAGGTGCGGGAAGAAGGCCACGAAGCTCAGGTACTCGACGTAGCTCTTCTGCGGCTTGATATCCCCACGGTAAACGTCGATGACGTAGCTCATCGACTCGAAGGTGAAGAAGCTGATGCCGACGGGCAGCGCGATGCGCAGCGCCAAATCCGGTGGGTGCATGCCGAGCGACTCGAGCAGCGCGCGCGCGGTGTCGATGCCGAAGTTGAAATACTTGAACACCCCGAGCACGCCGAGGTTCACGACGGCGGTGAGGATGAGCCAGCGCTTCTTCTTCTTGTGGTCTGTCTCCCGCGCGATGGTGTTACCGAGCCACCAGTCGATGGTGGAGGAGCCGAAGATGAGCGGTAAGAAGCGCCAGTCCCAGTGGGCGTAGAAGACGTAGCTCGCGAGCAGGATGAAGATGAGCCGGAGCTTGTTGGCGCGCACCAAGAAGAAGAGCAGCGTGGCGCCGACCGCGCCGAAGAGGAGGTTGCTCGCGAGCGCGCCCAGGTGCTCATGAGGCAGCGGCACCTTCAGCCAGCCGAGGCCTGCGGAGAGCGGGTCCACGCCGCGCGCGCCCAGCGTGAGGAAGCCGAGCCCGGCGAAGTTGATCAGCACGCTGGCGGCGGCCGCCCGCGCTGTGGGCAGCTCACCCTCACGCTGACGTCGGCTGAGCACCAAGCTGAGCGCCAGCGCGACCAGGGGGAGGCCGACGGTCGAGAGCGTGCGCGGGAGGGTGAGCGCGTAGCCAGCGAACGCGAACCAGGGCAGCAGCAGGGCGTAGCGGCGCGCCGTGAGCAGCCACGACACCACGAAGACGAAGGTGAGGAAGACTGCGTAGTCGAGGGTGTTGAACAGCACGGGGCAGGGTCAGGTGCGGCGGCTTGCGCGGACGCGGCGGGTGCGGCCGATGGGGCCAGGCGGCCAGGAGGCCGTGGGGCTCGTAGCCTGCGTCAGGCGAGCCGCGCTGTGAAGGTCCGCTGGCGCGCGGAGCCAGACGCGCGGGCAGGCCACGCAGGATCTTCACCTGGTGCTTGGCGCCTCAAGGAGCGCCTCTGGGTTGACTCGCGAGGGCCTAGGCCTAACTCTAGGCCCTCCTATGATCGGGCGGCTGGTGTTGGGGATCCTCAAAGGGGTCCTGGTGGGCGGCGCGGTCGCCGCCGGGCTGATCTTCGGCTTGGGCGTGACCAGCTGGACAGCTCCGCTCGCTTACACGTTCGCCGCCGTCACTGGCGTGCTCACCGCGCTCGTGGCGGGCAAGGGGATTTGGGTGCGCGGCGCTGGGGTGGAGAACGGCATCAAGGCGGTGGTCGCCTTGGGGCTCGCGAGCCTGGCGGTGTTCGCCGTCCGGAAGTGGGCCGCCGTGGATGTGGACTTGAGCGCGCTCTCGGCCGGGGCGGGGCGCCTCGGTGATCTGCCGGCGGCCTCCTTGCCGATCGTGGGGACGGTCCTGGCGCTGCTCTACGAGATGGACAACCTCGGCGAGAGCGCCAAGGAGCAGCAGCGTGATTCCGTGAGGAAACGTGTGGCGCCGGGCCTGGCTGAAGGCAGCTTGGCTGACGAGTCAGAGGAGCTCTCAGGGTCCGCGGAGCGTCGCCGCGGGCGACGCTGAGGGCTAGCGGTGCCGCCCGCACGCGTGGCCCTGTGGGTGATGACCCTCGGGGGTATCGCGCTGATGCTGCGCTCGACGCTCGGTGAGCCGGTGCCCCTCGTCTACGCGCTCGCGGCCCTCCTCAGCTACCTCGCTTGGATCGGGCTGGGGGTGGCGCTGCCCCAGCTCGAGATGTTCGGGGATGTTTTATGGCGCGGCGACACCCAAGCCAAGGAGGTGGCGCTGACCTTCGACGACGGGCCGCACCCAGAGCACACGCGGCGCGTGCTTGAGGTGCTCGCGGAGCACCAGGTGCCGGCGACCTTCTTCGTCGTGGGGCGTAAGGTGGCGGCGCACCCCGAGGTCGCGCGGGCGATCGCTGACGCCGGTCACGTCCTCGGGCTGCACAGCTACCATCACGATCGGCTCTACGCGCTGCGATCGCCTCTGCGCATCACCGAAGACATCACGCGCACTCAGCGTGAGGTGGAGGCCGCCACAGGGCAGCGCGCGTCGCTGTTTCGGCCGCCGATCGGCTACGTGTCGCCGCGCGTCGCCGCTGGCGCTCAGCGCGCTCAGGTGACCCTGGTCGCCTGGAGCGCGAAGGGGCGCGACGGGCTCCGCCACGTGACGGTGGAGGCCGCCTCGCGGCGGCTGATCCGCGGCCTCAAGCCGGGCGCCATCTTGCTGCTCCACGACGCCGCGGAGCGTGATGACTATGAGCCCATCGCGCCGGAGGTGTTGCGCGCGTTGCTCGACGCCATCAGCGCGCAGGGTTACCGCGTGGTGCCGCTTGAGCGGTTCTTGGAGGTGGACGAAGGTTAGGGCAGAGGTGTAGCGCTCACAGCTGGCTGCGCGGTGGGAGCACGGCGTTGGCGAGCAGCAGCCCACCCACCAGGCTGGTGGCCACCAAGAACATCCGAAAGATCCCCTCGGTGCCGCTGAGCACGTCGCGTTCGATGAACGAGCTGAGGCTCCGGAACCCGATGCTGCCCGGGACCAGCAACACCAAGCCGGGCACTAAGGTCACGCTGGCTGGGCGGCGCAGCCGCCGCGCGAGGAGGTTGGAGACCAGCGCGACGATGAAGGCGCCGACCAACACGCCCAGCTCAGGGCCGAGCCATGAGGCGCCGATGCGCGCGCCGGAGAAGCCGAGCACCCCAGTGCCAATGATCCACGGGATGTCGCGTTTCCTCGCGCGAAATAGCACCGCGAACGCGACCGGCGCGAGGCCGAGCGCGATGAGCTCCGCCCAGGCAGGCAGCGGCGCCGCGGTGAGCTGCTGTGAGGCAGCGGGGAACAGCCGCGCGATCAGCTCGCGGCTGAGCGCGACGCCGAGGGCGAGCTGAAACAGGCTCACGACCGCGCCAGCGAAGCGCGCGGTGCCGCTCATCAGGTGCTGCGTTGCCAGCTCGCTCATCGCCACCGTGAGCGACAGGCCAGGTAAAAGGACGATTAACGAAGCCAGCGTCGTGACCCCATCAGAGACCGGGAGCACCCGGCTCGCCCAGCTGGCGAGGCCACCGGCGAGCGCGCCGGCGACAGCTGGGAACACACGGCTACGCGCCGGGTCGCGCGCCATCCAGAGCGATACGCCCCCAAGCAGGAGACCGATCGCGCCGGCGAGCGCGACGTCAGGCAAGCGTCCACGGAGGAAGCAGGCGGCGGCGGCCGCGCTGATCGCGAAGGCGAGCGGCATCAGCCAAGTGGGGTAGTGTGGCGGCGCTGAGGCCACGCGATCGAGCCGCTCGAAGGCGTCACCCAGGGAGACCTCGCCGCGCGCGATGCCATCGATCAGCTGGTTCAAATCGGCGAGCTTGGCGAGGTTCACCTCGCCTGGTGAGACTCGCACGAGGTGCGTCTGGGCGACGCGCTCATCGCCCACCGCGACGAACAAAGAGGTGGGCGTGGAGAACACCTGAACCTCCACGCCGAGGCGCACAGCGCACGCGGCGAGGGCCTCCTCCAGCCGCAGGGTGTCCGTGCCTTGCACGTGGAGCATCCTCCCGAGCCGCAGCAAGAACGCGCTGGCGTCTTGGAGGTAGGTCGCGTCGGTGTCGATGAGCGCGCTGGAGGGGAGCGAGTTCTTGAGCTCACTGAGCTCTGCCCAGGTGATCTGGCTCGGCAGCTTCAGGCTGAGGCTGGGGCGCGTCTCCGCGTCAGGCCCATCGAGCTCATCGATATCCTCGACGCTGGTCTGGCCGCGAGCTGACGGATCCACGAGGCCGTGGCTAGCACCGTCTGCCGCGGCGTCGAGACGCCGCTCAGGCTTCAAGTCAGGCAGGTCGCGCGGCGCGAAGGGGAGCAGCACCCGCTGAGCAGCCCGAGGGGCTGCTTGGGTGGCTAGTGCGGCGCGAAGGGAGGCCGCGCCGAGGTGAAATGTCCTGACCTGGTTAGGCTGCAGGCGCGCGTGTTAGCGTCGCGCCTCGCTTCAACGGCCAAGGCCGCTGGGGCGCGGCCCCTTGAGCGCGCGGCGTAGGGGTCAGGTGGAGGCGTGAGCGCGCGCGGCTTGTTGGGCAAAGTGAGGATTGGATGACCGAAGGGCGCTTCTTGACGGCGCGGTGGGAGCACCTCGCCATGTTGAACTACGAGATCGACGAGGCGGCGCTCAGCGCGCGGGTGCCTCGCGGCTGCGAGCTAGATCGCCACGAGGGGCGGCTGTTCGTGAGCGTGGTGGGCTTTCGCTTCTTGGGCACCCGGGTGCTCGGGATCCCAGTGCCCTTCCACCGTGATTTTGATGAGGTAAACTTACGATTTTACGTGCGCTGCAAGCAGGAGGGTGAGTGGCGCCGTGGGGTGGTGTTCGTCAAGGAGCTGGTCCCGCGCGGCGCCATCGCCTGGGTGGCGCGCGAGCTGTACGGTGAGAACTACGAGGCGCGCCCGATGCGGCACCGCCTGACGCCGACTGAGGTCGCTTATGAGTGGCAGCACGGTGACGCTTGGGAGGGCCTCACCCTGGAGTACGAGGGGGAGCCGCAGCTCACCCCGGACGACAGCTGTGAGACCTTCATCACCGAGCACTACTGGGGCTACGCCAAACAGAAAGACGGCGGCACGGTGGGGTACCAGGTGGAGCACCCGCGCTGGCGGGTGTGGCGCGCGAAGCGAGCCTCGCTGAAGGCTGACGTCGCCGCCCTCTACGGCCCTGAGTTCGTGGAGGCCCTGTCTGGCGCGCCGAGTACCGCCTTCTTGGCTGACGGCTCAGAGATCATCGTCCGCAAAGGCCGCCGGCTTGAGCTCTCAGGCTGACGGCCCACCGTCTAGTGCAGATCCTGCTTCATGAGCGCGCGGGCGACGCCTCTGCCGGGAGCTGCGCTCCTCATGTCTGAGAGGGGGGAATTGGGTTTGGCGAGGCAGAGCGCGGCAAAGAAGAGGCGCTAAACAGCCGTCTTCCACCGCGCCGCCTTATCCAGTTGGCTCAGGATGGTGACCGCGTTACCCTGCGGCTGATGCAGCCTAATAATCCGTACGGAAATCCTCCCCCATTTGGGAACCCACCCGGACCAGGTCCAATGGGCGGGAGCCCGTTCATTGGCGGCCCAGGCAGCCCGGGTGGAGGCGGGGGCCACTTGGAGAAGCTCAGCTTGCCTGGCCTGTTGCTGATGATCTCGATGGGCGTCGGCATGGCTTTTCAGCTGCTGAGCCTGCTGTTCAACGTCCTCGGCGCGGGGATGGGCGCGGTGGGTGGCGGTGACGCCTCAGCCCTGATGAGCGGCGTGGTGGGCATTCTCATGAACATCGTGGGGCTGTGCGTCGGCGGCGTGGTGATCTTCGGGCTCACCAAGTACCGTAAGGGCGAGTCGTTCACGTTCTCGCTGGCGGCGGTGGTGCTCGCCATGATCCCCTGCATCAGCCCTTGTTGTTGGTTGGGGCTCCCGCTGGGGATCTGGGCGCTCATCGTGATGAACAACGATGACGTGAAGAGCCAGTTCCAGGGCTGAGGGTCGGCGCGCGAATGAGTGCGCGCGGGCGTCATAGCGTGGCGCGCGGCGACGGCGGTCGCCGCGCAGCGCCCGCTGGGGCAGCGCTTGCGGGGACAGCACCTGTAGGGGCAGCGGCTCTCGCTGAAGCGCGGAGGTGAGGCCAGGCTTACGAGTGCAGCTGTTGCTGCTGATTGGCGGGCTGCTCGTGGTGAGCCTGCTGCCGCTCTACTTCGCCGTCTCCACCTACACGCGGGTCACCCTGCAGGAGGTGCGTTACAGCAGCGCGCGCAGCTTGGGCCGCGCGGTGGCGGGGCACGTCGCGGAGGCGCGCGCGCAGCGCTCGTCAGCTGAGCTGATGGAGCTGCTCCGCGCGGAGATCGGCGCGAGCGGGCTTGAGGCGATCGGGGTCTACGACGCCTCCGGCGCGGCGCTGGCGCGCGTGGGCGAGCCCGTGGCGGTGGATCAGCTGCCGGGGCGCCTCGACCCAGCGCGCGAGCAGGTGTCGTATGGGCTGAGCGCTCATGGTCCCGCGATCGTGGTGGCGGTGCCCCACACAAGCGGCGCCGTGGCGGCAGTAGTACGAGTAGATGACGACTCGGCTCGCGCGGGGACCCTCTCGCGGCTGTTCGCGCTGTACACCGCGGTGATCGCCTTGGGGCTGTTGGTGATGGCATATTTCGCGCTGACGCGCTCCATCGTGCGCCCCTTGGAGGCGCTCTCAGGCGCCGCGGAGCGCGTGGTCACCGGCGCGCGGCGCTTGGAGCTGCCCACCGGTGGCGCGCGCGAGCTGACCCGGCTCGGCGTCTCCTTGCGGCGCATGACGGAGCACCTGCTGGCGGAGGAGGAGGCGCTGCGGCGCAAGGTCGATGAGGTGGAGCGCGCCACGCGGGAGCTGAAGGAGACGCAGGCGAGCTTGGTGCAGAGCGAGCGGCTCGCGAGCGTGGGCCGGCTCGCGGCCGGCCTCGCGCATGAGATAGGCAACCCGCTCGCCGCGCTGATGGGGCTCCAAGATCTGCTCTTGGAGGGCGGCCTCAGCCCGGAGGAGGAGCGCGATTTCCTCGCGAGGATGCGCAAGGAGACGGAGCGCATTCATCGGATCTTGAACGACCTCTTGCAGTTCGCGCGCCCCCCAGGGGTCGCCTTGGCGGGCGCCCCCGGCGACGTCGAGGGCGTCGCGCGCGACACGGTGGCGCTGCTCAAGCCTCAGCGCGCGCTGCGTGAGGTGACGCTCGAACTGGACGTGGAGCCAGGGCTGCCGAGCGTGACGCTGATGAGCGAGCACCTGATGCAGGTGCTGCTCAACCTCGTCATGAACGCGGCGGACGCGTGCGGCGCGGGGGGTCACGTGCTGATCCGCGCGCGCGCCGCGACGGGTGAGGCATGGCGCGGGGTCGTCCTGAGCGTGGAGGACGATGGTCCAGGCGTCGCGGACGCGGTGAAGAGTCAGGTGTTCGAGCCGTTCGTGACGACCAAGGAGGTGGGCAAGGGCACCGGGCTCGGGCTCTCCGTGTGTCGAGGTTTGGTGGAGGGCGCTGGCGGGCAGATTGAGCTGGATGAGGCCTTCGAGCGTGGCACCCGCTTCGTGGTGAGCCTGCCTGCGGCGAGCGACGAGCGCTCCGGTTGATAAGAGTCAGTTAAGGTGACGTGGTGAGCTGCGAGCTGAGCGCCCAGTTTGACTTCCGTGGGGGGCTGCTCCCCGTCGCGGAGCACGTGACGGCGCAGATAGTCAGATTGCCAGATTATCTAAGCGTCACGGTCGAGGCGCCTAGCTGGGACGACCCAGCGCCGAGTGGCCCGGCTGGGAGCAGCGCCGAGCTGTGGCGCTACAGCGTCTTTGAGCTGTTCATCCTCGGTGAGGGCGGGCGCTACCTCGAGCTTGAGCTGAGCCCCTTTGGGCACTACTGGCTGCTCGAGCTCAGCGCCTGGCGTAAGCGTATCCGTACGGATATAGAGTGTGACTACCAAGTGCTCACGCCCCGCGCGGCTGGGCGCTGGCGCGGTGAGGCGCGGATCGATGTCGGTCATTTGCCGGCGTCTCCGTGGCGCCTCAGCGCTTGCGCCGTGTGGGGCGTCGGCGCGGCGCGGCGCTACGCGATGAGTCGGCCCACCTTGGGAGAGCAGCCTGACTTTCACCAGCTGGCGGCCTTCGGCGACCCCCTCACGCTGCCAAGCGGCTGCCACCCCACGGGCTGCTGAGCGGCGCGCAGGCACGCCAAGCGAGCGCGCGGCGCGCGCAGACGTTCCCCCTGAGCCGGTGCTCTCACCACTTGACGCAGGGCTCCATACTCCGCACCCCAGCCATCTGTTCAGCCATGGGCGTCCGGCGATCTGGCCGTTTTCTAGGCGATCTGCGCTGCGCGGCGGTTTGGTCAGACCCCAAGAGCGCACCTCGTGTGGCGGGTGTCGTTTGCTGACTTGACGCGGGAACCGCGGCGGTGAAGGAAGCTCGGGTATCCCGAGACATGAGGGGTACCCCTGGCGCTTGTGCCAGAGAAATGCAGGGCGATCCGCGCCCCGCAAGATCGAAGAGAGTGATGGCAAAGAAACTATTTGTTGGCGGTCTGTCCTGGTCCACGGACGAGGCGAGTTTGCGGAGCGCGTTCGAGCGCTTCGGTGAGGTCCAAGAGGCGGTGGTTGTCAGCGATCGTGAGACGGGTCGCTCACGGGGCTTCGGCTTCGTGACGTTCGTCGACGACGCGTGTGGCGATCAGGCGATTCAAGAGATGAACGACACCGAGCTTGACGGGCGCACTGTGGCCGTCAACGAGGCGCGTGAGCGTGCGCCTCGCGGTGGTGGTGGCTTCGGCGGCGGTGGCGGCGGCTTCGGCGGCGCGCGCGGTGGCCGTAGTGGCGGCGGCGGTGGCGGCGGCTTCGGCGGCGGCGGCGGCGGCGGCGGCTACGGCGGCGGCGGCGGCGGCGGCGGCGGTCGTGGCGGTGGTCGCGGCGGTGGCCGTGGCGGCGGCCGCGGTGGCCGTGGTCGCGACGAGGGTGGCGGCCGCGACTGGTGAGATAGACCCCAACACATGATGAGAGGCGGCTTCGGCCGCCTCTCTCATTTTTGGTTCACGGCTCGTTGGTTTGGCGCCGCGCGCGCCGCGCAAAGCAACAGGTGCTGACGGCAGGCGCGGACAGCGAGCACATGCACCCAGCAGGCGCCCGGTGCGCGCGCGCTAGTCGCGGAAAGACAGGCTCGCTATAGTGTGGGGATGAAGTCCCGCACATTGCTCGTTGCCTTGGCGCTCGTGGGTTCGGCGTGCAGCAGCTCGGATGGCAAGGGCTCGGGTGGTCCCGGCGGCGTGGGCGCCGCTTGCAACACCGAGACCGAGGCCTTTGAGTGTGAGATAGTCAGGCTTGTGAACGAGCACCGGGCTGCGGGCGCTGACTGTGGCGGGCAGGCGTATGGCGCGGTGCCCGCGTTGACCATGAACGTGCAGCTGCGCCAAGCGGCGCGGGCGCACGGCGAGGACATGGCTCAGAACAACTACTTCAGCCACGACAGTCAGGATGGCCGGAGCCCGCGCGATCGCATCAGCGCGGCGGGGTACGACGGGCGGACTTGGGGTGAGAACATCGCGGCCGGCAGCAGCACCCCCGCGGGCACCATGGACCAGTGGATGAACAGCCCAGGGCACTGCTCGAACATCATGAACCCCAGCTTCACTGAGATCGGCGTGGGCTACAGTAACGGCCCAGGCAGCACCTACCGCCACTACTGGGTGCAGGTGTTCGGCGCACCGCGCTGATGCGCCAGCGCTGACATCGCGTGAACGCTGCACCTAGCGAGCGTTGACTGCAGCGCCGCGTGCTGCCGTAAGCTTGGACCAACCCCCAAAAATTAACGAGGATCCAGCGCCTTTACACGGACCGCTGGGTGCTTAGGTTGCTCCCTCATGCGTCCTGGCGCCAGCTGTTGGAGCCAGGCGTTGCGGAATGCTCAGGGCGCGCCGTGGGTTGAGTTTGTCCACCAAGAGGCTAGCTTCCTCCGGGGCGTCTTCTGCGTCTTGCGGAGGCGCTTCGGCGCCAGAGAGAGAGAACCATGAGTCAGTTCAGCCACATCATCCCCGCGCAGCGCACATCCCTCGTGGAGGAGCGCGCGCAGTTCATCGTGCGCACCTACGTGCACCTGCTGGGCGCCATCGTGGCCTTCACCTTGTTCGAGGTGGCGCTGTTCAAGAGCGGCCTGGCCTACGTCATCTTGCAGGTGATCGGCGGGACCAGCTGGCTGCTCGTGCTGGGCGGCTTCATGGTCGCGAGCTGGGTGGCGAGCCACTTCGCGCACCGCGTGGAGAACATCGCGGGCCAGTATTTTGGCCTGGCGCTCTACATCGCGGCGCAGGGCATCTTGTTCGTGCCGCTGCTCGCCATCGCCAACAGCTACGCTGACGGCATCATCGCCAGCGCGGCCGGGGTCACCCTGCTCGGCTTCGCGGGGCTCACGGCGGTCGCCTTTGTCACGCGGAAAGATTTCTCCTTCCTGCGCAGCTTCCTTTTGTGGGGCGGCGTCGTGGCGATGCTCTTGGTGGTGGCGGCGGTGCTCTTCGGTATCCACTTGGGCACCTTCTTCAGCGTGGCCATGGTCGGCTTCGCCGGCGCGGCCATCTTGTATGACACCTCCAACGTGCTGCATCACTTCCCGTCGAACCGCTACGTGGGCGCGTCGCTCCAGCTGTTCTCCAGCGTGGCCCTGATGTTCTGGTACGTGCTCCGCATCTTCATCTCCTCGCGCGACTAGCCAGGGCTGGGTCGCTGATTCCTCGCGGTAATACGCGTGGCGGTCAGCGGCTCTGACTAAGAGTTGTTGTCAGGTTAGCTGACGAAATGGCCAAGGGGGGCTAGGCCTCCTGGGCGCTGATCGCCGGTCCGCGAGCCTGTTCGCGGGCCGGTTTCTTTTTTTGGGGGGGGGTTGGTCCCGGCTTAAGGCGGCGCGCGGCGCTGCAGTCAGCGCGCGGCAGCGCTGGATGGCGCTGGACAGCGCTAGGCGCTGGATGGCGCTGGATGGCGCTGGACAAGTGCTAGGTGACATTGCTTGTCATACGCGCTGAGGCGCGCGGAGCTATACCCGCGCCATGCTCGCGTACCTTCAGATCCGTGGGTTGGCGGTCATTGACCAGCTGGCGCTCGAGCTCACCTGTGGGCTCAATGTCCTCACCGGGGAGACGGGCGCGGGCAAATCGATCATCGTGGGGGCGCTGGGCTCGCTGCGCGGCTCACGCGGCGGGCGGAGTCGGCCGCTCACGTTGCGCGCTGGGGCCGAGCAGGGCGTGGTGGAGGCGCAGTTCATCGTGCCCCCAGGCTCCGCCACGGAGGAGGCGCTGGCGCGGCTTGGCGTCGTGGGCTCTCTGGATTCGGAGGCAGGCGCAGGCGCTGAGCTGGTGTTGTCGCGGGCGCTCTCACGCGGGGGGCGGTCGCGCGCGGCGGTGCAGGGTGCGCTGGTGCCTCAAGCTCAGCTCGCGGCGGTGGGTGAGTGCCTGGTGGACATTTGCAGCCAGCATGAGCAGCACTCACTGGCGCGGCTCGGGCGGCACCTGGAGCTATTGGACGAGCACCTGACCGATCGTGGGGGCGGCTCGGCGGCGGCGAGGTCGCGCGGGGGGTTGAGCTTTGGCGCGCTGCTCACGGAGTACCGGCAGCGCTACGCGGAGCTTCGGCGCGTGGAGCGCGAGCTGACGGAGGCGCGGGCGGTGCTTGGTAAGGATCCTGCGCTGGGGGCGTACTGGCAGCATCAGCTGGAGGAGCTCACCGCGGTGGATCCGCGTGAGGGCGAGTGGGAGGAGCTCTCAGCGGCGCTGCGGCGGTTCAACTCAGCGAAGTTGGTGACGGAGCGCTTGCAGCAGGTGGAGCATGAGCTCTCGTTGGGGGAGGACGCCGTCACGTCCAAGCTGCAGGCGCTGGAGCGGCAGCTGTGCGCGGTGGGGGAGCCAGCGCTGAGCGCGGTGGTGGAGCCGCTGGAGAGCGCGCGGCTCGCGTGTGAGGCCGCGCTCTCTCAGGTGGAGCGGCTCTTGGCGCGGGAGGTGAGCGGGGAGTCGCTGGCTCAGCTGGAGGAGCGGCGTCATCAGCTAGCCACGCTGCGGCGCAAGCACGGTGAGGATCTGCTCGCGGCGCGTGAGCGGCTGGCTGAGGAGGTGGGGCGCTGGCAAGGAGCAGCGGAGCGCGTGGCGGCGCTCGATGTGGAGCGGGAGGCTTTGCTGGAGCAGGCGCTCGGTGTCGCGCAGGAGCTGCATCAGCGCCGGGTGGAGGGCGCCGTTACGCTCGGGCGCGCGGTGACGCGGGAGCTTAGTTCGCTGCACATGCCGCACGCCCAAATCATCATCCAGGTGGAGGAGCTCGCGCCGGAGCGGCTCCACGCCGCGGGGGTGTCTCGGGTGGAGCTGCTCGTGAGCGCGAACCCAGGGGAGCCGCCGGGGCCGCTCAGCGAGGTCGCGAGCGGCGGGGAGCTGTCTCGGGTGCTGCTGGCGCTCTCGGCGGTGTCGCGCGGGCGGAGCGGCGTGTCCACCTATGTGTTCGACGAGGTGGACGCCGGGGTGGGGGGCAAGGTGGCGGACGCCATCGGGCGTCGGCTGCTCAGCGCCGCGCGCGGTGGGGAGGGCTCCCAGGTGCTGTGCATCACGCACCTGCCGCAGGTAGCCGCGTACGCGGATATTCATTTCCGGGTGGAAAAAGTGACGCGCGGCGGGCGCGCGCAGGCGCGGGTGGTGCGGCTGAGTGAGGCGGAGCGCCGTGAGGAGCTCGCGCGGATGCTGGGCGGCGCGGAGGTGACGGACAGCGCCTTGGCGCACGCCGAGCGGCTGCTCACGGAGGCGCGCAAGGTGCGCGAAGCGCCGGCGGGCGGGGTGCGGCGCACGGCGCGCTCAGGGCGGCGCCGCACATCGGGGCGCGCGGCTTAGCTGCGCCGCGGCTGGGGCATGTTATGCTGCGGCGGTGTTAGCTTGGCTTCTTCAGGTGACCCGCTGGGTCGGGGTCGTGGGGGTGATGTGGGCGCTGGTGGGCTGCAGTAAGCCGCAGCCTCCCACCCTCACCCCCAAGCAGGGCAAGCTGGAGGCCATTGGCCCCACGGGGGTGACGCTGAGCATCGACTTCGACGGCTACAACCCGAACGGCTTCGACCTCAGCGTGCGCTCGGTGCGGGCGAGCGGCACCTTCAATAACAGCGTCGCGCTGCGCGAGGTGACGTCAGCGCCAGGCGTCGTCACGCTGCGCGCCAAGGCGACCTCCCCCATCACCTTGCGGGTGACCATCCCATGGGAGAGCGTCACCGCCATGGCGCAGCTGGTGGGGCGCGCCAACGTCCCTTACCAAATCACTGGAGCCGTCACCGTCGGCGGGGAGCGCCTGAACGTGGAGGTGCCGTTCACCCTGAACGGCAGCGTGACCCAGGCTGAGCTCACCGCGGCTGGCTTGAACAGCCTGAAGAACATCCCGGGGTTGCCGTCGCTCCCGGGGCTCATCCCGTGAGCGACCCGTTGCCGCTGGCCGATCGCGACCAGCGCCTAGCCGCGGCGATCACCGACGGCCTGCTTTTGCTCGGCACCACCCTGGTGTGTCTCACGGCTTGGGTGGAGCTCACTGGCTTCCGCCCGGGGTCTCCCCTTCAGCTTCAAGGCGTGCTGGTGCTGTGCGGCTTGCCCTTCTCCATCGTGCAGTGGGTGCTGATTTTTCGCCGCGGTCAGACGGTGGGCAAGTGGCGCCAGCAGATCCGCATTGAGCAGCTGGACGGCTCCCCGGTGGGCTTCGTGCGCGGCGTGCTGCTGCGCACCTGGGTCTTCCTTGCGCTCGCCTTGGTGCTCGCCGTAACCCGTCTGGTAGACTGTCTATTCATCTACCGCGCGGATAGGCGCTGCCTCCACGATCTGGTCGCGGGGACGCGCGTGGTGCGCCTGACGCCGCCCACGTGAACGGCGATGCTTGTGGGCGGGTCTGAGACCCGCCCCTACATGGAGCCGTGGTTTGGCGACGGGCGTCGTTGCGTTGCGAGGTCAGTGTGACTGACGGGTGTGTGCGCGGCTCCTGGCGTTGCGCTGTGATGCAGCGCACCTGACGGTGTGTGCGCTGTCACGCCGTCGCGGCGGCGCTCGGCTGCTGGGGCTCGCTGGGCGGGTTGATCGGCTTCTTGTGTGCCCCGAGGTCCAGCGGGGAGGTGCCGTTCGCGAACAGGCGCTCGCGGATGGCTTGGTGCGGGAACTTGGGGTCGCCGGTGAGTGCCTCGACGATTTCAGCCGCCTTGGCGGAGCCCGCGCTGCTGATGCTCACGCACACCGAGAGCGCCACCACGTCACCGATGAAGCCCGCGGCGGCGAGGGCGCGCCGCTCTTCAACTCCACCCAGCCTCAAATCCCACGTGAACTGACGCACGTCCACGCGCTTGCCGAGCCCCTTGATGCGCCGCGTGATCACCACGCTCTCCGCTTGGTTGAACGCCCCGATCCGCTGCTCTAGGGCTGCTACGCCGCGTGGCTCTTCAGCGCGCTCAGCGCCTTCTACATCGCCGCGCGTCGCCGCGCTATCGTCAGGTGCGCTGCCTAACCCCCGCTCGCCCTGCAAGCGACCGAGCGGCTCCGTGCCAGGCTGCACCTCGCGGAGGCTTCGCAGCGCGCCGCGTGACAGCGCGATGACGTAGCGCGCGTGGGTGATCACCTTGGAGAGCCCCGGATCTTCCGGGCCAAGCCGCGCGATATTGAGGAAGCTCAGCCCACCGCCGGCGGCCTGATTCAGGCGCTCGACCATGACGCTGGGCTCCGGCGCGTCAATGAGCTTAAGGTCCAGGTACTCATCGAGCGTCGGCACCCCGAGGCTGAGCGCTGGGCCGTAGCTCAGCTCCGGCTTGGGGCTGAAGCCGGTGGAGTAAGCCACGCGCAGGCCCGCGCGCTTCAGGCAGCGGGCCAGCTCGCGCCCCAGGTCGAGGTGACCGAGCAGCGCCGCGGGCCCCGTCTTGGTGAAGCGCAGGCGGTAGCGCACCGGAGCGCCGCCCGCGCGCACTGGGCGCAGCGCCTCCGGATCCTGACGCTGCGCTCTCGCGGACGCGCGCGGCTGAACCGCCTCACGGACCGCAGCGCCCGCTGCCTCGCCGCTAGGGTCAGGCTCACGGGTCGCAGCGCCCACTACCTCGCCGGCTTGGTCAGACTCACGGACCGTAGCGTCCACTGCCTCGCCGTTAGGGTCAGGCCCACTGAGGAGCCCTCCCGCTTGGTCAGCCTCACTGACCGAGCTGCTCGGCGCCCCGCCCGCCTCACCCGCGGGCGCCCCCCACATTGGCAGTGAGGCGCGCTGGCCAGGTTGCTCCGCGCCCAGGCGCGACAGGAAGCCGACGCGCTGGCTCCGCATGCGGCTCATGTCACAGGCGACGCCGCAGTCGTAGCAGACGAGGCGCCGCGCGTCGGCGGTCGCCTCCTCCACGTTCGTGTGATGGATGAACATCCCAGCGGCCTTACCGCAGGGCGGGCTCAGGCGGCTCCTCAGCGCCTTGCGGTACTCGCCCTCCAAGAAGCCCTCCTCGAGCCCCACGTCGATGTGATCCCACGGCAGCCGCGCGCCGACCGGCAGGGTGCCGATGTAGCGCTCAATATCCACATGGAAATGCTCCAGGGCCGCCTGCCAGGCCTGCATCTTGAGCTGGGTGTCCCAGCTGTCGAAGCGCGCGCCGTGGAGGTAGGCGTGCTCAATCACGTCGCCCAGGCGGCGGTCTCCACGCGCCATCACGCACTCGAGCACACTTGAGGTGGCGTCGTGGGTGCGCAGGCCGAGCTGACGCTCGCGCCCGATGGCGCCCCGCAGCAGGCGCTGCTTGCGCGCCACCTCCTCCAGCGGATCCATCGCGCACCATTGGAACGGCGTGTGCGGCTTGGGCACATGGGTAGATACACTGACGGTCACGTTAGCGCGCCCCCGCGCGAGCCGCTTGCCCACCTGGAGCGCGCTGCGCCCCACCTCGGCGATGCCGAGCACGTCCTCGTCCTCCTCCGTGGGGAGGCCGATCATGAAGTAGAGCTTCATTTTGTCGAAGCCCTTGGAGAAGGTGCGCTCCGCCGTCTCCAGCAGCTGCTCTTCGGTGACGTTCTTGTTGATCACGTCACGCATGCGCTGCGTGCCTGCCTCCGGCGCGAAGGTGAGGCCGCTGGCGCGCACCTTGCGCATGTCGTCCAGCAGATCATCCGCCAGGCCATAGGCGCGCAGGCTGGCCACGCTGAGGCTCACGCGCTCCGGCGCCGTCTTCTCCACCAGCTTCTTGATCAGTGGGCTGATGCAGGAGACGTCCGCGGTGGAGAGCGCAGTGAGGCTGACCTGATCTTGACCGCTCCGCTCGAGCGCCGTCATCACCGTCTCGATCACCTGCTCCGGGTCGCGCTCGCGCACCGGGCGGTAAATCATGCCTGCCTGGCAGAAGCGGCAGCCCTCGGTGCAGCCACGCGCCACCTCGATGCTCATGCGGTCGAAGATCGCCTCCGGGCCGCCCACGGGGCTGTCCGAGGGGAACGGGAAGCTCGAGAGGTCGTTCACCAGGCGCCGCTCGATGGGGAACGGCAGGCCCGCGAGGGTGGGACCGGTCACCACCTCCAAGCCGTTGTCGGCGCAAATTTCCGTATGGTAAAGTGAGGGCACGTACACCCCGGGGAGCGCCGCGATGCGCGCGAGCCGCTCTTCGCGCGACAGACCCTCACGGCGCCCGGCGACCCACGTCAGGCTGAGCTCGGTGGTGAGCTCCTCGCCGTCGCCGATCACCACCGCGTCGACGAACGGCGCCAGCGGCTCCATGTGCGTCGCCACCGGACCCCCGACGACGACCAAGGGATCGTCATCGCCGCGCTGCGCTGCGCGCAGCGGGATCCCCCCGAGATCGAGCATGCGCAGGATGTTGGTGTAGGTCAGCTCGTACTGGAGACTGAAGCCCACCACGTCGAAGTCGCACAGCGGCCGCGCGCTCTCCAAGCTGACCAAGAGCTGCCCGTGAGCCATCAGCTCACGATCCAGATCGACCCACGGCGCGTAGCAGCGCTCCGCCAAGGTGCGCGGGTCGTCGTTCAAGATCTTGTAGAGGATGCGGAAGCCGAGGTGGCTCATCCCAATGTCGTAGATCTCAGGGAACGCGAGGCAGACGCGCGCCTCCACGTCGCCCCACGCCTTCTTTCGCGCGCCGTGCTCCGCCCCCGTGTAGCGATTCGGCTTCTCCACACGGTGCAAAAAGGCGGCGTACGGGTGATCGAAGAGCTGCATGTTCTTCTGTTCAGTGCTCGTGAGGGAGGGGGGGTTAGACGGCACCGCGATGAACGGCCCGCGCGCTCAGCGCCACCGCCTTCGCGGTCCAGGAGCCGAGCACACCCTCCAGTGGACGTCGTGAGCTGTCAGGTCTGACCTTGGCACCCAAGGGAGTCAACCGCGCGCCCCGATGACGCGCGATGTATTTCACCGCATTTCAGCGAATGGCTGGGCGCTGCGGCCCGTATGATTGGGGGCTTCTGTTCGACGCTCCATCCGAGCGCCTCTCACAGCGCCTCTCACAGCGCAGCGCCGCGCATCACCACGCCCAACCCCCAACCCTCGGATCCCCTCATGCGAAATCTTGGCTTACTCCTTCGGCTCGGCGGCACCTCAGCGGCGCTGCTCGCGGTGTCTGCTTGCTTGCCTGCGTCGAGCTCAGGGAGTCGCTCAGCGCAGCAGCCCCCGCCTGGTCAGTATGCCGTACCCAATGCGCCGCCCCCGCCCGCCGCGCCACCCCCGCTGCGCGCTCCATCCTTCATCCCCCCTGGGTTCACGCTGCCGGCGCCGCCGAACATCGCGGACATCCCGCTGCCACCAGGCTGGACCATGCTCGGCGGTATCCCGGTGCCGGTCATCCCTGGGCTGACGCCTGAGGCGCCAGCCACCCCCGGCGCGCCGACTCAGCCTCCGTCGACCGACGCGGGCTCGTCGTGCGGCACCGTGAACGTGGGCGGCACCACCATGCTGCTCGACTGCATGACGCCGCAGTACGGCGTGATCCCCACCGCCTCGCGGGCGCTCATCAGCCGTCAGCGCTTCAACGCGGGCCCCACCTACGTGGGCGCAGAGACGCTGCCAGCCAGCGTGGATCATCGCGCGGCGGGGCAAGAGGGCCCGGTGCGTGATCAAGGCCCGGTGGGCGCGTGCACCGCGTTCAGCCTGGCTTCAGCGGCAGATCATGCCATCGCGCGCTCCACCGGGACGCCGGGCAGCGTCTCCGTGATGCAGGTTTGGGCGCGGTACCACTACCCCACGATGCAGGACGCGGCGGGGTCCAACCGCGATCGGCCGCTCTCGTTCGAGTCGGCCTGGAGCTACAGCGCGAAGACGGCCTGCTCCTGGTGGTCCGCGGGTGACTGCGACTGTGGCCGCCACACCGGCGCCACCTGCAACCAGCCGGTGGACAGCACCAAGCTCGGCGCGATGGACAGGGCAGCGAACGCACGCATCACGAACATCACCGAGATCAACGCGATGGATCCATCCGAGCTCAAGGGCGCGCTCGCGAAGGGACAGGACGTGTGGTTCGCGATGTACGTGGATGGTCGCATCCAAGACGTGCGGGGCGCCAACGCGGTGGTCCCCGACGGCGACTTCCGCGCGAGCCGCTCAGGGCACGCGATGGTGATCTCTGGCTACAAGACACAGGGCAATGGGACTTACTATTTGCTCCACAACTCCTGGGGGAAAAGCTGGGGGGACGGTGGCTACGCGTGGATTCATGAGGCGACGCTGCTCCGCAACATGAAGTACGGGTACCTGGTGGAGGTCGCCACCACGAACCCAGCGGAGCCAGAGAAGCCGAACAGCCCCGGCGAGCCTGCGCCGCCCGCGCCGAGCCCAGGAGTATGCCCCACGGGCCTGGTGCCCGACAGCGGCATCCCGCTGTGCCTGCCGCCGTGCCCGGACGGCAGCCCGCGCCACTTCAACACCTGCCCCTCGCCGCAGGCAGAGAGCGGCTGCAAACCAGGGCAGGTGAACCTGTTCGGGTTCTGCGTCACCTCCCCGCTGTCTGGCATGGGCGCCGACAGCAGCACCGGCATTCGCTACACGTGTGGAGCGGGCGGTTGCAGCTACTTGATCCCGCAAGGAGTCGCGGGCTGCCGCGGAGCGATGTGCACCCGCTCATGCCCCTCGCCCAAGTTCGTGCTCACCAGCGGACAGACCGGCTTCGGCTGCTCGGAGTGAGCTGAGTCTCAGTCAACCGCGCTCATCCATCCATCCTCTGACCGTTTTTTGGGGGTTGGACGGCACCGCACCAGCAGTCTCTGTGAGCCAAGCGCCCAGCGTGCGTGCGCCTTTCGGCCGACGGGCCGCTGTGTCAAGCTAATGCTGGCTTTGGCGCAGAGAGGTCGAGATGGCGGCGTTAGTTCGAAAAGCTGACGAAATCATGCGGGCGCTGCTGGTGCTCGCGGCGGCGGCGGCGCTCGGCTGCGGCGGCGCGGACAGCGCAGGGATCGTGGCGGAGGGGCCTTCCGCTGGGGGAGCGGGTGGCGCCGCGGGGGTAGCTGGAACCGGCGGCGTCGGTGGCGTGGCGGGGTCGGGGGGTAGCGGCGGCGCTGGAGCGACAGGCGGATCTGCGGGCACGGGTGGCGTGGCGGGCACCGGCGGCGTTGAGCCGAGCTTCGCCAGCTTCCCACCGGTGAGCGACTTCGCGGCCACGGGGCCCTTCTCCACGGTGCAAAACGGCGAGGGGCCGAGCTGCACCATTTTCCGTCCGGGATTCCTGGGGGTGGGCGGCGTGGGCGAGGGCCCGCTGCTGCACCCCATCATCCTCTGGGGCAATGGTACGACGGCCTCACCACCTATCTACGCGCCCGCGCTGCGGCACTGGGCCTCACACGGCTTCGTGGTGGCGGCGGCCAACACCTCAAACGCAGGCACCGGGCGTCAGATGCTGGATTGCTTAGATTTCTTGGTGGCGGAGCACTCACGCGCGGGCAGCGACTATGAAGGGCACCTGAACCTGTCGCGGGTGGGCGCCTCGGGGCACTCTCAGGGTGGCGGCGGGAGCATCATGGTCGGCGCCGATCCGCGGGTGGGCGTCACCGCGCCGCTTCAGCCGTTCGTCACCGGCCTGGGACACGACGCCTCGAAGCAGAGCCAGCAGACGGGCCCCATGTTCCTGATGAGCGGCGGCTTGGACGTGATCGCCGCGCGGCGCAGCCAGCAGCAGCCGGTGTTCGACCAGGTGAACACGCCGACCTTCTGGGGCACCTTGAAGTCAGGCGATCACGTGATCACCGCGGTGGGAGACATCGGTGGCTACCGAGGGCCATCGACCGCGTGGTTCAGGCTGCACCTGATGGGCGATGAGAGCGCGCGGCCCTGGTTCGAGGGCGCGAGCTGCGTGCTCTGTCAGGACAACGGCTGGGAGATCGAGAAGAAGAACCACCCCTAGGATCACAAGCGGTTTGCCGATTGTCGTCCTCAAAACCAGTGACTAGGGCGCAGCGCGGCGCGGGCGCCGTGCACGGCGCCCTGGCCACGCGGCATGAGGGTGGCACACTCGCGCCCCATGAATGTCCCGCGGCAGCCGCCGAGAGACTGGAGCCCCAACTCCTGGCAGGCCCTGCCGCGCTCTCAGAGCGTGGTGTACCCCGACCCAGCCGCGCTTGAGCGCGCGGTGAGCGCGCTCAGCGCGCTGCCGCCCCTGGTCACGCCATGGGAGGTGGGCCGGCTCCGGCGTGAGATCGCCGAGGCGCAGCAGGGCCGGCGCTTCTTCCTCCAAGGGGGGGACTGCGCCGAGAGCTTCGCAGATTGCCGCGCGGATATCATCACGAACCGGCTGAAGGTGATGCTGCAGATGTCGGTGGTGCTGATCCAGGCGGGGAAGCGCCCGGTGGTGCGCGTCGGCCGTTTCGCGGGTCAGTACGCCAAGCCGCGCTCGAACCCGCACGAGTCGCGCGGCGACGCGACGCTGCCGAGCTACTTCGGCGATTTAGTCAACCAGCCTGAGTTTGAGGCGGCGGCGCGGCGCGCCGATCCACGGCTCTTAGTGGAGGCCTATTGGCACGCCGCGCTCACGCTCAACTTCGTGCGCTCACTCGGCAGCGGCGGCTTCTCCGACCTTCACCACCCAGAGTATTGGGATCTGTCGTTCATGAACGGCGACGACATGGCCGATGAGCTGAAGCAGCGCTACCGCGACACCACGCGCCAGCTGGCTGAGGCGCTGCGCTTCATGGAGGCGCTGGGGGAGACGCGCGTCGGCGATCTGACCCGCGTGGACTTCTACACCAGCCACGAGGGGCTCAGCCTAGAGTACGAGGCGGCGCAGACGCGCAGCGTCGATCACCACCCGGGCTACTACGACCTCACCACGCACCTGCCGTGGATCGGTGAGCGGACGCGCCAGCTGGGCGGTGCCCACGTGGAGTTCTTCCGTGGCATCGAGAACCCGGTGGGGGTGAAGCTTGGCCCCACCACCAGCCCGGAGGAGCTGCTCCCCTTGCTGGTGCGTCTCAACCCAGAGAACGCTTGGGGTCGCATCGTGCTCATCACTCGCATGGGACGCGCTCAGGTGGAGCGGAGCTTGCCCCCGCTGGTGCAGGCGGTGTCGCGCGAAGGGCTGCGCGTGCTGTGGGTGTCGGACCCAATGCACGGCAACACCCACGCGACGCAGAGCGGCGTCAAGACGCGTGCCTTTGATGATATCTTGAGCGAGGTGGAGCAGTCCTTCGACGTGCATGAAGGGCTCGGCTCCACACTCGGCGGCGTGCACCTCGAGCTGACGGGAGAAGACGTGACCGAGTGCGTCGGCGGAGGCCTCAGCGAGGCAGATTTGGCCACCAACTACGCGAGCCTGTGCGACCCTCGCCTGAACTACCGACAGGCGCTGGAGATGGCGTTCCGCATCGGCGAGCGGATGGCGAAGAGCCCGCCGCCGCCAGGGGCGCGCGCGGGGCTCGCCGCAGGACCGCGCGAGGGTTGATGCGCGCCGCGCTCGCGTTAGCGCTGCTCACTGGCTGCCTCGGCGTGACGCGGGAAGCGGCGGCGCAGCATGGGTCGTCAGGTGTGCTGATGGCCCCGGCACGCGGCGCTGCGCCGCCAGGGGTCGCGCCGCGCGGTGGTCGCGCAGGCCTCGGTGAGCCAGCCAGCTTGAGGCGAGCTCCGGTGCGGCGAGGCTCTGGGCGGCTTGAGCGCGGCGGCGGTGATGAAGTCAGGTGGAATGACGAATGGCGCGGCTTCGGGCCGGGCCACCTGGCGCTCACCGCGGTAGCCATCACCACCGCGGCGGCGGCCTACGCGGTCGGGCCTGACGCGGACTCCGTGTGGGCGCGGCGGCTCGGCGTGGATGAAGCGACGCGCGACGCGCTCCGCGGCCCCTCACGCCGCGCCCGCTTGGTCGCACGCGACGCGAGCGATCTTAGCTTGACCTTGACGGTGTCGCACACCGTGCTGCTCGACTCGGCGATCTTGACTGGGTGGTACCGAGACAGCCCCGAGGTAGCGCTTGAGTTCACGCTGATCAGCATGGAGGCGCTCGCCTTCACCTCGGCGCTCCAGACGCTGGGCAACCTAGTCAGCTCCCGGGAGCGACCTTACGTGCGCGAGTGCGGCGCTGACGTGCCGGAGCTCGCCGGGGACTGCGTGCAGGACAATCGACACCGCAGCTTCTTCAGCGGGCACACCTCGCTCGCCTTCACGGCGGCTTCGGTCGGCTGTGTGCACCGGGCGAAGGTCCCCGTGTATGGGGAAGGAGGGGCGCTCGCTCCGTGCGTGGTGGGCTATAGTCTCGCTGCGGCGACCGGCGCGCTGCGCGTGGTGGCCGACTACCACTACCTCTCGGACGTGGCGGTGGGCGCCGTGCTGGGGACGGTGGTGGGGCTCAGCGTGCCGCTGGTGCTGCACTACCGGAACCCGGATCAAAGTGGCGTGAGCCTGACGCTGGCGCCGAGCCCTGGCGGGGTCGGGCTCTTGGGGGTGTTTTGAGCCGCGCGGTCCACGACCTCGCGCCGGCCGCGCGCCGGTTAGCGACCGCTGCTCGTGGCTTGGCGGTGTGGGCGCTGTGCGGTCAGGCGCTGTGCGCGCGGGGAGCGCTGGCGGCGCCCGCTGAGTCTTCGCCACCTGGCTCATCGTCATTGGAGCTGACGGACGCTGCCGGGAGCCCAACCGCGGGGAGCCCAGCGGGCTCGGCCGCGGGCGGTGGTGTGTCCTCCAGGCTGACCGATGAGGGCTCGGCGCCCTCCGACGCCTCGAAGTCAGGGGAGCTGACGGTACGCCCGGCCGCCGCGCATTGGTTCGTCGCGAGCGTGGTGGACGCGGGCTTCCCCTACTTCGAGCCACGAGGGCTGGTGGGGTATGGGGAGGTGCGCGGAGCGCACCTGGCGGTGGAGGCGTTCCCGCGCGTGAGCGCGACGGATGTGGGGGGCTACGCAGGGCTCAGCGTGGGCGGGCCGCCGTTCTTGCTGCGCGCGGGGCGGCGCTTCAGCTACGCCTTAGGGCGCTCGTTCCCTCATGAGGCGGCCAGCTACGACCGGCTGGACGTGGAGGTGGACGATGGCGGCCACGCGCGCGTTTGGTCTTGGGAGGCGAGCCTCAGCATCGAGCCGCGGTTGGGCCCGGGGACGTTAGTGAGCGAGAGCGCGCTCGGCTACCTGGCCGGGGTCCCTGAGGGTCGTGACGTCTACACCAGTCGCTTCCAGGTGGTGGCGGGCGCGCCTTGGGTGCTCTCCCAGCGCTTGGGGTACCTGCTCCACTTCGGTCACGAGGAGGCGTTGCGGGTGGGGCTCGTGGCGCACGTCGTGAGGGATCCAGCGCGCGGCACAACGACCTGGCGCGCGGGGCTGTTGGCGCGGCTTCAGTTGGCGACCGACTTGGAGGCGCGCCTGAGCTTGGTGCCGACCTGGTTCGGTCCTGACAGACTGGGGCTGATGGGCGGCGACTTCAGCGAGCTGGGGCTCCGCTGGTGGTGGTCCGAGCCGCTGTGAGCCGTGCGCTGGGGCCCGAGGGGCGCTCAGGGTTTACAGCGTGAGCGAACCCCCCGATCCCCCATCGAGGCTGGCGCAGGTGACCGTTCGTCGGCGCTGACATCCAGCAGCTGAGGCGGCTCATGGCCCGGCCGTCGCACCGGCGCGCGCCGAACTGTGCTCGGGTGAAACGTCTCTGCTAGCGTCCGCGCGATGAGCCTCTCGAAGGTTGGGCTGGTGGGTTGGCGTGGGATGGTCGGCTCGGTGCTGCTTGAGCGGATGCAGCGCGAGGGTGACTTTAGCGGGCTCACCTGTGACTTCTTCTCCACCTCCCAGGTGGGTCAGCCGGGGCCTGCCCTCGGTGGCGGTGGCGCGTTGAAGGACGCCTTCAACCTGGAGGCGCTGGCTGAGAGCGAGGTCATCATCACCTGTCAGGGTGGCGACTACACGAGCCAGGTGCTCCCGGCGCTGCGCAGCGCCGGCTGGGACGGCTATTGGATCGACGCGGCGAGCACCAAGCGCATGGATGAGGACAGCGTCATCGTGCTCGACCCGGTGAACCGCCCGGTGATTGAGCGCGCCATCGCGAGCGGCATCAAGAACTTCATCGGTGGCAACTGCACCGTGAGTCTGATGCTGATGGCCATCTGCGGGTTGTATCAGCGCGGCTGGGTGGAGTGGGTGAGCAGCATGACTTACCAAGCGGCCTCCGGCGCGGGCGCGGCGCACATGCGCGAGCTGGTGCTGCAAATGCAGCAGCTCGGCGCGGCGGGCGCCGGCCTGGCGGAGGACCCGGCGAGCGCCATCTTGGAGCTCGATCGTCAGGTGTCCACGGCCTTGAGCGCTGACAATTTCCGTAAGGAAAAATTTGGCGCGGCCCTGGCTGGCAGCCTCATCCCCTGGATTGATCGTGAGATGCCCGACGGCGCCACCCGTGAGGAGTGGAAGGGGCACGCGGAGAGCAACAAGATCCTCGATAATGACCCGCCCATCGCGGTCGATGGCCTGTGCGTGCGGGTGGGCGCGATGCGTTGCCACTCACAGGCGCTCACCATCAAGCTGACGCGCCCCATTTCGCTGAGCGAGGTGGAGAGCGTGATTCAAGAGGGGAACAACTGGGTGGAGGTGGTCCCCAACAACCGCGACGCGACGCTGGCCAAGCTCTCCCCTCAGGCGGTCAGCGGCTCGCTGCGAGTGCCGATTGGGCGGCTGAGGAAGCTCAAGATGGGCCCTGAGTACCTGGCCGCGTTCACGGTGGGGGATCAGCTGTTGTGGGGTGCGGCGGAGCCGCTGCGCAGGGCGCTCGCGCTGCTGCGCGAGCGGGTGTGACGGTAGACGCGCGCTGTGGCGCTGCGCTGAAGGTCAGCTGCCCGCCGTATTAACGCTGTGGCGCTGCGCTGAAGGTCAGCTGCCCGCCGTATTAGCGCTGTGGCGCTGCGCTGAAGGTCAGCTGCCCGCCGTATTAAGGGTGGGCGATGTGGCTCAGCGGCCCGCCGCGTTGCAGCACGAAGTAGCTCGGCGTCTTCAGGCGGAGGCCTCCGAGGTCGAGGTACGACCAGCCGAGGAGCAGCTCGGTGTGCCCTGGCTTGAGCGCGACGATGGGATCGCGGACGCGGCTCATGGGGGAGAGGGCTGACGCGCCGGAGGTGTAGTCGATCATCAAGCCGCGGGTGAGCGCGCTCGGGACCTGGTAGTCGCTCAGCTCCTTCACCTCGTAGTGGCCGAAGCTCTTGGGGCTGCCGTCCTTTTTCAGCTGGGGCTCCCAGCGCGGATCACTGAGCGGGGTCTGCACGACGCGCACATTCCAGCCCCGCAGCGCGCCTGTCTGCGGGTCGCGGTGGAACGTCTTGATGAACTTGGTCCACGTGAGCCGCTCGATCAGCCGAGGTAGCCCAAGGCTGACCCCGCTGTACTCGGTGTCGTCGAGCTCGCTCGCTTCAATGGAGTAGCCGCGCGCGAGCAGCTCGGCCAGCTCAGCGGGCCGCAGCGCGCGGAGATCTTCTACGGTGGGGGTCACGGGGTGTAGGGGAGGTTGGCGATGGGGGCAGCGGCGCGGCACGGCTGCGCGCGGAGGATACAGCCGGGCGCCTCTGAGGGCGCGATGATACCTGGCACCCGCGACAACACGACGCTCGAGGGGTAGATGGCGGAGTGAGCCACGGAGTGGACCGTGCCTTCACCGAGCTCCTTCAGGATGAAGCGCCACCGGGCGTGATTGCCGCCCGGCGTTTGCACGTTCACGCGCAGCCGTGAGCCGGCGCGCAGCACGTGAGCGACGGGTAAAATCTCCACCCGCACCAGCGTCCAGTCGCCGCTTGGCAGGTCCTCTGCGTCGGCTTGCAGGTGGGTCTTGATCGGGCGCAGGGCGGTGGCTTCAGGCGCGAGCTTGCGGTGGCTGGCGCGCTGCATGCCGCTCTGGATGTACATCTCTTCGCCGCTCGGCAGCACCTCCGTCACGTTCACCTGGATGTCGGCGTCCGAGGCCGTGGAGCGCAGCCACAGGTCGGCCGAGCCGTGCCCGAGGAGCACGATGTCTTCAGTCAGCTCAGCTGTCTGGAAGGTGATGGCGTCGCCGTGCTCAGGCGTGAACCAGTCCCAGTCAGGGCTGATGACGCCTGGGTTGTTGCCGTTCAGGTTGGTTCGCTCGGCGAGCGCTGGGTTGAAGCGGAACGAGGAGCCGCTGTCAGCGCCTGTGGAGGGCTCCTGTTCGGTGAGCTGACCATTCGGGTTGAGGAAGTAGCGGAGCGGCTGGGTGCCTGGGATGGGCCACGCCGCGAACCGCTCTTCAAAGCTGCCCTCTGGTGCGTAGGGTGTGCCGCCCGCCTTACCCCCGACCTCGAAGATGACGCGCACGTCATCCTCCGCCTCATAGGCGGCGAGCGCCTCCTGGTGGCTCTCATAGTGGGCGAAGCGATCGGGGCCGAGCTGGAGCGAGGCGCCGAACAGCTCCTTGAAGAGCAGCGGGGCGGCGCCGCGGATCAGCGGATCGACAGCGGGCACCTGACGCGCGACGTAGAGGTCGAGGAAGGTCTTCCACTCCGAGAGGATGTGCGGCGTGAAGCCGTCCATGTGGGCGCCGTTATAGACCGTGTACTTCGTCGCCGGCGAGTTGACGAACTTGTCGAACAAGGCGGGGAAGTGGCCGCCCGTCTGTTCGTCTTGCCAGGCGCCGGCCATGAACAGGGGCACCTCGATCTGATCGGCGAACATGCTGGGGTTCAGCGGATCGGCGACTGGAGGATCGCGGAAGGGGTTGGCGAGCGCCTTGGCCACGGCGTCCACCGCCTGGCCGTGGAGCAGCTGGTTCTCCTCGCACAGGGTGTCGCCCTCGTCCACGCGGCCCTGCTCCCAGCCTTGCCCATAGGGCCGCGCGCCATGGAGCACGTACGAGGCCCAGTTGAGCGCGAAGCCCTCGTTGTAGATGCCGCCCGGCAACAGCACTGAGGTCCCCGTGTCGGCTATCACCGCGAGCGGGGTGATGGCGGCGAGGTGCGGTGGTCGCGTCTTGGCGACGAACATTTGGCTGATGCCGGGGTAAGACAGGCCGGTCATTCCCACGTGGTTATGCAGCACCCAGGGCTGGCGCCCCACCACCTCGATCACGTCGTAGCCGTCCAGCAGCTGGAGCGGCTCGAAGTAGTCGTAGGCGCCGCCGGAGCAGCCGGTGCCCCGCACGTTGACGCTCACCGTGGCGTAGCCCATCAGGCTGGCGATCATCGCGGACGGATCGTTCGGCGCGTCGCACAGGGTGGGGAAGGTGTCGCAGGCGGCGGGCAGGTCGAGGCCGATGGGGCCGCCGGGCTTGGAGGGGTCGTACCCGGAGTAGTTCACGACGGTGGGGTAGGGGCCGTCTTCTACCGGGCCAGGCAGGGTGATGTAGGCGCTGAGGCGCGTGCCGTCGCGGGTCTCGATGTACTGGAACCCAGGGACGAGCGCCTGCCGCTCGTAGAGCGAGGTGTCAGGGTGGCTCTCCTCCACGCTCAGCACCTGGAGTGAGCGGCTCAGCTCACCGGTGCTCGGCTGCTCAATGCGCAGGCCGCGCCCAGGCGGCACCTCACGGAACATCAAGCTCCCCAGCTCATCCACCGTGCCCTGATCCAGTTCGCTCCCCTGAGCATCTAGCAGCGTCAAGGTGACGCCTGGCTCTGCGTGGGTGATGTGGAGCTGCTCCACGCTCTCGCGGATGTTGAAGCGCGTCTCCAAGCGACCGTCGCCCCCGAGCGGCTCGTCGGTGCACGCAGCGGTCAGGCTCACGAACAAACCGAGCAGTGGGGTGATGAGCGGCGTGGAGCTTGGCCTAGAGCGGCGCAGGGTGGTGGACATAGGATCCTCAAGGAGGCCGCCTCCCGTCGTGGGCGGGAGGCGGGCGTGAGTGGCGGCCGCGAGGCCGCGCGCTCTTTTATCACTGCTTGACGAAGCGTAGTGTCATCCGGTCACTCTCCCCAATCTCGCGGTATTTCTCCTTCTCCGCTGGGTCTGCGGAGCGCAAGGTGGGGGGGAGTGACCAAACCCCTTCGGGGTGGTCGGTGGTGTCCTTGGGGTTCGCGTTGATCTCGGACTTCTTTGAGAGCTTGAAGCCCGCGGCCTCCACCTGAGCGATGACGAAGGCCTCTGGCAGGTAGCCCTTCTTGCTGGACTCATCGGGGTTGGCGTCGGCCTTGGCGCGGTGCTGCTCAACGCCGAACACGCCGCCCTTCTTCAGCGACTTGTGGATCTGGGTGAGCCAGGTGCCCATCAGCTTGTCGTTGTGCCAGCCGTGCATGCTGCGGAAGGTCAACACCACGTCGAGCGTGCCCTCTTGAGGTAGGCTGGGTGCCTTACCATCTACGAGGATGCTCTCCACCTTGCCGAACAGCTCAGGTGACTTCTTCAAGAAGGAGTCGGTGCGCTGGGCGTACAGCGTCCCGCGCTCGGTGCGGGGCCGCGTGGCGTCGCCCACGGTCACCGCCAGCTTGCCCTTCTTCGCGAGGAAGGGGGCGAGCAGCTCCGTGTACCAGCCAGCGCCGGGGGAGAGCTCGAGCACGACGCTGGTCGGCTTCACCCCGAAGAAGTCGAGCGTCTCCTTGGGGTGTCGGTACACGTCGCGCTCGGGGTTGCCTGGCACCCGGTGCTTGCCCTTCATGATTTGGGCGATGCCCGTGGTGGCGTTCACGTAGTTCGCGCTCGCCAGCTTGGTCGCGTCCGCGCGAAGCTCATCCGTCCAGCGCTCAGCCTCCTGGGCGATCTCTTGATCTTGCAGCTCGAAGTCCTTCGCGAGCTTCTCCGCGGCGGCTCGCTGCGCCTTCTCCTCCTCCGTCGGCTCCGGCGGCGGCGGCTCGGGGGGCTCCGGTGGTGGGGCGTAGGTGACTGGGGCCTCCTCCGGTTCAGGCGGCGGCGCGCTACCGCAGGCGATGGGGAGGAGGAGGAGGGGCGATAGCCAGTATTGGACCTTCATGCGCGGCAGTGTCGTTCCCGCGGCTGCAGATCGCAAGCCAACGCGCGCGTCCTCCTCCCGTGGAATACTCTGTTCACGGTGCTGGTTTACGGTTGCCCTCGCTACGTTCCGGTTCCATCAATCTCTCTTATGTTGTTTCGACGACTCGCCCGAGTGGGGAATTTGCCCGCCCTGGTGATCGGCGAGCTGGTCCTCGGCCTCTCCGCTTGTTCTACGTCCGGCGCGACGCCTGCCAAGGGCGAGGGGGCGCCTGCAGGGAGCGCGCGGAGTGCTGGGCCAGCAGGGCCAGGCGGCGCGGGGCGACCAGGCGGCGCCGCTCCGGCGCTCCCGGTGCGGCTCTTCCCAGTCAGCCCACAGAGCCTGGTGACCAAGGTGCCCGCAACGGGGACGCTGCTCGCGCGCGAGTCGGTGGCGCTGGTCTCCGAGCTCAGCCGCCGTCTGGTGGATATCCGCGTGGAGGAGGGCTCGCGCGTGAAGCGCGGGGAGGTGCTCTTCGTGCTCGACTCCTCAGATTTGTCGGCGCGCTTGCGGCAGCTCAAGGTGCAACAGAAGCTCGCGAAGAGCGTCGCCGCGCGTGAGGCGAAGCTGTACCAGCAAGGCCTCACCCCGACGTCGCAGCGCGACGAGGTGATGGCGCGGGTAGAAGACTTGGAGGCGCAGCAGCGGGTGCTCGCGGCCGAGCTGGCGAAGACCACGATCCGCGCGCCCTTCGATGGCACCTTGGGGCTGCGTCAGGTCAGTAAGGGCGCCTGGCTATCGCCGCAGGTGGTGCTGACCACGCTCCACGACACGAGCCAGCTGAAGCTCGATTTCTCGCTGCCAGAGCGCTACGCGAGCATGGTGCAGCTGGGGCGCAGCTTCCACTTCCGGGTGGAGGGCAGCACGAAGACTTTTGAGGGTCAGGTGAGCGCCTTCGAGCCGCGGGTGGACGCCACCTCACGCAGCATCTTGGTGCGCGGCTTGGTGGAGGCTGAGTCCGGCCTGATGCCAGGCAGCTTCGCGCAGGTGGAGCTCACCATCTCGAACGCGCAAGCCATCCTCATCCCGTCCATCGCGGTGCTGCCGGGCCTCGACGGGCGGCGTGTGTTCGTGCTGAAGGACGGCGTGGCGCGCTCGATGCTCGTGGAGGTCGGCTCGCGTGACGCTGAGCAGGTGGAGATTTTGAGCGGGCTGGCACCGGGCGATCAGGTGATCATCAGCAACCTGCTTCGCTTGAAGGATGGCAGCCTGGTGCGTGCGGAGAGCGAGGCGCCGTGACGCTCTCGGATCTCAGCATCCGTCGCCCGGTGCTCGCCATCGTCTTCGCGGCGGTCATCGTGCTGTTCGGGGTGGTGGGCTTCACCTTCCTTGGCGTGCGTGAGTACCCCGCGGTGGACCCTCCCATCGTCACCGTCACCACGAACTACCCCGGCGCGAGCCCCGAAGTTATCTCCGCGCAGATCACGGAGCCGATCGAGGAGAGCGTCAGCGGCGTCGCGGGGATCCGCGTGCTTAGCAGCACCAGCAGCGAGGGCCGGAGCGAGATCCGGGTGGAGTTCGAGCTCTCCGTGGACATGGAGGCGGCCGCCAACGACGTCCGCGACAAGGTGGCGGTCGCGCGGCGGCTGCTGCCGGGCGACGTGGATCCGCCCACGGTGGAGAAGGCGGACGCCGACGCCTCCCCGATCGTCTTCATGACGCTCGGCAGCGACACCAAGTCCATCTTGGACGTCGCGGCCATGGCGGATCGCATCATCAAGCCACGGGTGCAGACGATCCCAGGCGTGGCCTCCGTGCGCATCTTCGGTGACAAGCGCTACGCGATGCGGCTCCTGCTCGACGCTGAGCGGCTCTCAGCGCACGGCGTGACCCCGCTTGATGTTCAGGCGGCGCTGAACCGTGAGCACGTGGATCTCCCCGCGGGGCGGCTCGAAGGGGAGGACACCGAGCTCGGGCTGCGCACCATCGCCAAGCTCTCCACCCCCGAGGAGTTCAACCGCCTTAATATCCGTGCGGAAAATGGCCGCCTGATCACCCTGGCCGACGTGGGCCGCGCGGAGCTGAGCGCTGAGAACCTGCGGAGCGGCATGGCGCAGTTCGGCGTGCCGATGGTGGGCATCGCGGTGGTGCCGCAGCCGAACACCAACGCCGTCGCTATCGCTGACGAGTTCTACCGGCGCTACGAGGGCATCAAGGAGTCGCTGCCGCCCGAGTACCAGGTGGAGATTGGCTACGATTTTACCACCTTCGTCCGTAAATCCATCTCGGAGGTGGAGGAGACGCTGCTCATCGCCTTCGGGCTGGTGGTGCTCATCATCTTCGCGTTCCTGCGCGATTGGCGGGCGACCATCGTGCCGGTGGTGGCCATCCCGGTGAGCATCGTCTCGGCGTTCTTCATCATGTATTTGATGGGGTTCTCCATCAACATCCTCACCTTGGTGGGGCTCGTGTTGGCGATTGGTCTCGTGTGTGACGACGCCATCGTGGTGCTGGAGAATGTGTACACGCGGGTTGAGGCGGGGCGCACGCCGCTCCAAGCGGCGCTTGAGGGCTCACGAGAGATCTACTTCGCGGTCATCGCCACCACGCTCGCCTTGGCGGCGGTGTTCCTCCCCATCGTGTTCTTGCAGGGGCTCACCGGGCGGCTGTTCCGTGAGTTCGGGGTGGTGGTCGCGGGGTCGGTGCTGGTCAGCGCCTTCGTGGCGCTCAGCCTCTCGGCGATGATGTGCCGCTTCCTGCTGAAGCCACAGGAGCGCGCGGGTTGGCTGAAGCGGGTGACTGAGCCCTTCTTCATCTGGATGACCAGCACCTATCGCGCCTCCTTGCTCGGCTTCATGCGGGTGCGCTGGGCGGTGTTCCCGCTGATGGCGCTGATCGCAGGCTACGTGGTGTGGCAGGGCAGCCGCCTGCCGCAAGAGCTCGCGCCGCTCGAAGACCGCTCCAATATCCGCGTGAACGTGCGCGCGCCGGAGTCAGCCACCTACGACTACACGCGCCGCTCTCTGGATGAGGTGGCCGTCTGGATAGCTGACAATGTACCGGAGGTGCGCCGCACCTTCAGCATCACCGCCATGCGCGGCGGTGCGGTGAACACCGGCATGCAGAACATTTACCTGCATGAGCCGGAAGATCGTCAGCGCTCCCAAGAGGAGATCTTCAACCAGCTCTCCCAGGGGCTCGGGCGTTTTGACACCCTGCGCATCTTCCCGGCGCAGCCGCCGACCATCGGCTCACGCTTCGCGGGCCAGCCGCTCAACTACGTGCTCCAAGCGCCCACCGTGGAGGCGCTGCTCGGCGCCTTGCCGCCGTTCTTGGAGGCGGCGGGGCGGCGCCCAGAGCTTCGCTTCGTGGACGCCGATTTCAAGATCAACCGCGAGGAGACCACGGTGGAGCTCGACCGCACCCGGGCGGCGGAGCTGGGCGTCACCGCGGAGCAGGTGGCGCGCACCCTACAGCTCACCTTCGGTGACCAGCGCTTCGGCTACTTCGTGATGGACGGCAAGCAGTACCAGATCATTGGTCAGCTGGACCGTCCATTCCGCAAGGAGCCCGCGGATCTTCGTAAGGTGCACGTACGAAGTAGCAAGGGCGAGCTGGTCTCGCTGGAGAACCTGGTGCGCTGGCGAGAGAACACCGTGCCAGGCGCTATTTACCGCTACAATCGCTACGTCTCGGCCACCATCAGCGGCAGCATGATGCCCGGCTACACCTTGGGGGACGGCGTGCGCGCGCTGGACGAGGTGGCGAAGGAGGTGCTCCCGCAGAACATCCAGACGGATCTCGCGGGTGAGGCGCGCGACCTGCGCGACAGCTCCTCCAGCATGGCGTTCGCCTTCGGGCTCGCGCTGCTCATCGTTTACCTGGTGCTGGCGGCGCAGTTCGAGAGCTTCGTGGATCCGTTCATCATCCTGCTCACGGTGCCCATGTCGCTCGGCGGCGCGGTGTTGGCGCTGGCGCTCACCAGCTCCTCGCTCAACATCTTCAGCCAAATCGGCGTCATCATGCTGATTGGCCTGGTGACGAAGAACGGCATCCTGATCGTCGAGTTCGCCAATCACCGGCAGAAGGAGGGCCTCTCCAAGCATGAGGCCGTGGTGGAGGCCGCCACGGGGCGGTTCCGGCCGATCATGATGACCAGCTTGGCCACCATCCTCGGCGTGATGCCCATCGCGCTCTCGATGGGCGCCGCCGGCGGCAGCCGGCAGTCCCTGGGCATCGCGGTGGCCGGCGGCATGCTCGGCGCCACCTTCCTCTCACTTTACCTCGTGCCGGCGCTCTACAGCTTCATGTCGCGCTACCGCAGGCCCACCGAGGAAGAGGCCGCGCTCGACGCCGCGCTTGAGGGCGCGCCCGCAGAGTGAGTCCCAGAGCGAGTCGGCTGAGGACTTCACACCGAGCCGGGCGCATCGTCAGGCAAGCTGACGTACGCTCAAGGGCGTCTGGGGCGCGTCGCTTGGAGGCTCCCGCCTGACGCGCCTCAGTAGTGCCAAGGGAAGCGCGCGTAGTCTTGTGGGCGCTTCTCCAGGAAGGCGTCGCGGCCCTCTTGGGCCTCTTCTGTGGCGTAGGCGAGGCGCGTGGCCTCCCCCGCGAACAGCTGCTGCCCCACCAGGCCGTCGTCCGCCAGGTTGAAGCCGAACTTCAGCATGCGCATGGCCGTGGGGCTCTTGCTGTTGATGGTCTTGGCCCAGCCTAGCGCCGCCGCCTCCAGCTCAGCGTGCGGCACCGCGCGGTTCGCCATCCCCATCGCCACCGCTTCTTCCGCGCTGTAGTCCTCACCCAAGAAGAAGATCTCGCGCGCCCGCTTCTGACCGCACTGCCGCGCGAGCAGCGCGGAGCCATAGCCCGAGTCAAAACTCGCCACGTCAGGATCTGTCTGCTTGAAGCGCGCGTGCTCACGGCTCGCCAGGGTAAGGTCGCACACCACGTGCAGGCTGTGCCCGCCACCCACGGCCCACCCCGGCACCACCGCGATGACCACCTTCGGCATGAAGCGGATCAGGCGCTGCACCTCGAGGATGTGCAGCCTGCCTAGCCCCGCAGGTGGCGCCCCTTCGCCCTCATACTTGTAGCCGTCGCGCCCGCGGATCCGCTGATCGCCCCCGGAGCAAAACGCCCAGCCGCCGTCCTTGGGTGAGGGACCATTACCGGTGAGCAGCACGCAGCCCACGTCGGGGGACATGCGCGCGTGGTCGAGCGCGCGGTAGAGCTCGTCCACCGTGTGCGGGCGGAACGCGTTGCGCACCTCCGGGCGATTGAACGCGACCCGCACCGTGCCGTGCTCCAGCGAGCGGTGGTAGGTGATGTCCGTCAGCTTGAAGCCCTCTACCTCGCGCCAGCGCGCCGCGTCGAAGATGTCAGAGACCATGATCGCGTGTTAGCTCGAACGGCCGCCGCACCGCGAGCCTAAAACCGCTCGGCGGGCTCCTCGCTTGGCGCACCGCGAGGCGCCATCAGGTGAGCACCACGAGGCCATCAGCTGCTTCGCGCAGCGCGCGCCGCCAGGCGCATCCACCGCGTTAGCAGGCGTTCATCCGCTGCCAAGCTCAGGGCGCCACGCGCGAGCCGCACCTGAGATTTGCAGGGCGGCGGCAAAGCGACTAACCCCCGCGCCGTGCTCAACATCTCGAACTTAGCCAAGGGGTTCGGCGGACGAACCCTGTTCTCAGGCGTCACGCTCCAGCTCGACGCGGGCAACCGCTATGGGCTGGTGGGCGCGAACGGCGCCGGCAAGACCACCCTGCTCCGTATCTTGATGAACGACGAGCCCGCCAGCGACGGGATCATCGTGTTCCCCAAGGACGCGCGCGTCGGCGTGCTGCGCCAAGATCGCTTCGAGGATGACGGCCAGCGCATCCTCGACGTCGCGATGAAGGGCGACCTCGAGGTGTTCCAAGCGCTGACGGAGCAAGACCGCATCGGTGAGCAGGAGGAGGTGGACCCTGACCACCTGGGCCACCTCACCGAGATCATCGCGGCCGGCGACGGCTACACGCTGGAGGCGCGCGCCAGCCAGGTGCTGGTGGGCCTCGGCATCCCGGAGCACGCGCTCAAAGAGCCGCTCTCCACCTTGAGCGGCGGCTTCAAGCTGCGCGTGCTCTTGGCGCAGGTGTTAGTCAGCAGGCCTGATATTTTGCTGCTCGATGAGCCGACCAACCACCTGGATATCCTCAGCATCCGCTGGCTCGAGGGCTTCCTGCGCAGCTTCAAGGGCTGCGCGGTGGTGATCAGCCACGACATCCGCTTCCTGGACGCCATCTCCACGCACACGCTCGACGTGGATTACGGCACCGTCACCTCTTACAAAGGCAACTACACCGCCTTCTGCCGCCAGAAGGCCGAGGTGCGCGCGCGCAAGGAGGCGGAGATAGCCAAGAACGAGCGCATCATCGCCGAGAAGAAGGCCTTCGTGGAGCGCTTCTCGGCCAAGGCCACCAAGGCGCGCCAGGCGCAGAGCCGCGTCAAGCAGATCGAGAAGATCCAGGTCGAGGAGCTGCCGAAGAGCAGCCGCCGCTACCCGAAATTCAGCTTGAAGCAAAAGCGCCCGAGCGGGCGCGACGTGCTGGAGGTGAAGGGGCTCTCCAAGGCCTACGGGGAGCTCCAAGTGCTCGACCAAGTCTCGCTCCAGGTGCGGCGCGGTGAGCGCGTGGCGGTGATCGGCGCCAACGGGCTTGGTAAGTCCACCTTACTCAAGATTTTGGTAGACAGGCTGACGAGCGACGCAGGGGAGGTCAACTGGGGCCATGAGGCGCAGCTCGGCTACTTCGCGCAGGACCACAAAGACCTCTTGAGCGACCCCAAGCAGAGCGCGCTGAATTTCTTATGGGACACCTGCCCGCAAGAGGGCACAAGCTACGTGCGCGGCATGCTGGGGCGCGTGCTGTTCAGCGGTGAAGATGTGGACAAGACGCTCGAGGCGCTGAGCGGTGGGGAGGCGGCGCGGCTGGTGTTCAGCCGCTTGATGGTGCAGCAGCCCAACGTGCTGGTGCTGGACGAGCCCACGAACCACCTGGATCTTGAGGCGATTGAGGCGCTGGTGGAGGCGCTCAAGACCTACGATGGCACGCTGATCTTCGTCTCGCACGATCGCTGGTTCGTGGAGGCGCTGGCGACGCGCGTGGTGGAGATCACCAAGAGCGGCCTGGCTGATTTCCACGGTACTTATTCGGAGTTCTTGGAGCGCGCGGGGGACGACCACTTGGACGCCGAGCAGGTCGCGCTGCGCGCCAAGGAGGAGAAGCGCGAGAAGCGCCGCGGGGGCAACTCCACGCCGCCGCCCGCCCCTGGCCCCACGAAGGCACCGGAGCCTGACCAGGGGCTCAGCAACGAGGAGCGCCGTCGCCGCGCCAATCAGCGCAAGGCGCTGCCGCGGAGGCGCGACGAGCTGCTCACGAAGATCGAGCGCACCGAGGCCAAGAAGGCCGAGCTTGAGGCGCGCTACGCAGAGCCTGGCTTCTTTGAGAGCACCTCCCGCGCCGATCAAGATGCCCTCCGCCGCGAGCAAGCCGAGGTGGAGAGCCGCCTCGACCGCATGATGAGCGAGTGGGAAGAGGTGGAGGCGGAGCTCGCACGGCTCGACGCCTAGTTAGTCAGTAACGTAGACTAACGACCCATCTCGCTGAGGTGGTTCGTTAGGCTGACGATAGAGCGCTGCGCCTCATGCCCTAGCGCCCGCGCCGCCTGCCGCTGAAGCGCGCCCTTCCATGGGGGTTTTGGGGGTTGGTAGCGTCGCGCGGCGCCGCGCGGCACCACAGTCGCCTGAAGGCACAGGGAGGCTCTATCAGGCGCTAGCGTCCGCCTCCGCCCGCTGCTAGCGATGCCACATGGCGGACCCTGATCGGCGCGGTGCGCGCGTCACGCCCCAGCTCTCACCCGGCGCGCCGATGCGTGACTTCCAGCGCTACGTGGCGGAGCTGGAGGCCTACCACGGCTGGGAGCGGGTGAGCCTGGTGGAGACGTGTTTCCTCATGGGAGAAGAGGTGGGGGAGCTGTTCAAGGCGGTGCGCCGCGTGCGGCGCCTGTTTGAGCAAGTCAGTGAGCCTGATGGTGCGGCTATAGGGGCCGCTGAGGGCGCTGCGGTGGATGAGGGCGGTGCCCAACCCCCAAAACCCATGGAGATCCTCGCGGAGGCTAGGCCAGGTGCGCCCGCTGAGGTGCCGGCTACGGCTGATCAAGTCAGGGGTGCTGACTCTAGCGCTGCGGCCGCCGAGGCTCAGCACGTCGCGCGCGTCGCGGAGGTGGGGGAGGAGCTGGTGGATGTGTTGAACTACCTGCTCGCCGTCGCCAATCGGCTAGACATCGACGTGGAGCGGGCCTTCGTGGCGAAGAACACCAAGAACCTGATGCGCACTTGGGAGAGCGAGTGATGAGGGCGCCCAGGTTTCGCTTTTCACCAGAAGATTGAGATACGGTCAAGCTCGGTGCGGTCTGTCTCGTCGAGGTAGGGGCAGCCGATGCTGACCTCCTGGAGCTGCCCAGTGAGGTCTGCTGCCGTGAGCGGAACACCACGGTTCTCAAAGACCGAGAGCGGGATTTGCACGCGCCGATACACTGCGTCGTTGGTGTCTGGGTGGTAGAGCCATTTGCCCGGGTAGCCCCACAAGCAATCGTCCTCTCCGCACGACGAGGTCTCACCCCCGTGGATGCGAAATCGCAGCCCGGCCCAGCTGGAGGTGGCCACTCCATGGCCGCGGATCCAGAACTCGAGGTACGCCGTCTCGAACAGCTTGGGCGTGAGGGTGCTGTCGAACTCAAGATCCATCCCGCCAACGCGCAGGTTCTGGAAGTCGCGCGGCTCCTCAGAGTCGAGGGCGGCCACGTACTGGAGGCTCGGGCCGTCTTCGACGCCGCCATCTGGCGCGAGGTTGAAGCCGCTGACTGGTAAGAGGTAGGAGCCCGGAGGGATGCTGCCGTTGAACACGTGCATGCGCGCCTGACGTGGCGCGTCGGTTGAGCCGCGGATTTGGGTGGTGACGAAGGTGTTGCCGAAGGTGTCGTGTACCGTCAGGGTAGCTGTGTAGGAGGTCTGAGGGTCGAGGTCATAGGTGATGGATCCATCGACGATGTCGAAGCCATCCGAGCGCCGCAGCTGGTAGCCGCCGAGCTCGGCAGCGTCTCGCGAAGTCCACACCTTCACGCCGGGCGCGGTTGAGGTGGCGCTGGTGATGGCGAGCTCATAGCTCTCGAGCTCCGGGCCATTGCCGTGCAGCGTCCACGCCCAGCGGATGGCGTTGGGTGTGGCCCAGTCGAAGCGAAAGTCTGAGACGTACACCCGTGAGTCGATTTGGGCGCAGACGCGGTCTAGGCAGGTGAGCCCGTTACCGCAGGTGTCTGTGCAGCGAGAGCCAACTTGATCTCCCGTGGGCACACAGGCGTTGGCTACGCACGCGTGGTCGTCAGGGCACCCGCCGGGGCACTCGGCCGCTGGCTTGGGCGCGCAGACCCCTTCAATACAGGACAGGCCGGCTGGACAAGCGCCGGCGCAGCGCTTGCCAGTGTAGTCGACGTCTTCGAGTACACATGAGCTCACCACGCCGAGCAGTAGGGCTAGCGTCCACAGGTACCTCACAGTTCACCTCGCACGCCGAGCATGCCTGGCCCAATCACTAGTGAGGTCTTTGGCTTGGTGTTCGCGCCGCGCAGATCGAGCCACCCCCAGATGACCCCAGTCAGGGTGGTGACACCCCCCACCACGAAGGTGACGTTGGTCCAGGTGGCCAGGCGGGTGGCCGCGTCTTGTTCGTCACGTGCGGTGTTCGCGTCCGCCTTGGCGACCGCGGCGTCGTGCTTCGTGCGCGCGAGCACGCCGAGCACGCCACCGGTGGCGAGCATTGAGACGCCAACGCCGGTGACGATCCAAGGGAGGGCGCTCGGCTTGTGCCTGTCGCGCTCTCGCGCCTCTTGCGCGGCTTGCGTCGCGCGCCGCTCCTCCGCTTCACGATCGGCTCGGGCTCGCTCCCGGGCGAGCCGCTTGGCGAGGGCGCGTTCGCGCGCCATCTCTGCTTGGAGTTGCTGCACGGTGCGCCTCACCGCGCCTTCATCTGCCGGGTCGGTCTCGCTCTCAAGGTAGCGCTGGTAGGCATCCACCGCGCGCGCCTTGTCCCCCGTCTGTTGGTAAGCGCGCCCCAGGTTATATAGCAGCGCGGACGAAGGGTTGATGGTGTAGGCCTGCTCAAGCAGCTTAGCGGCCTCCCGGAACTCTCCGGCGTCGAACGCGCTCTTGGCTTCAATCGCGAGCGCGCGCGCTTCATCTTCCGGTGTTTGTGCGCTCGCGCCAGATGAGAGCGCCACGCCGATGCACAGCAGGGCGAGCGAGAGCGCTCGCGGCACTGAACAAGCCCACGCTGAGTGAACAGGCGCGCCCCGAAGCGATGGAGCGAGCCGATGCGATCCTGGAACCTCTGAGGTGAGCATGTTAGCGTCTGAGCGTATCGGTGGCGGCTAGATGAGCAACATCCCTCACGCGCTCGGCCGGTATGAGGTAGCCGGCTTCCTCGCCAGCGGCGGGATGGCGGAGGTGTTCTTGGGGCGCGTGTCCGGGCCAAGCGGCTTCGACCGCCCCGTGGTGCTCAAGCGTATTCTCCCTCACCTAGCTCGCCAACCTTCGTTCGTCGACATGTTCCTCGACGAGGCGCGCATCGTCGCCCGCATGCGCCACCCGAACGTGGTGCACGTCCACGAGCTGGTGATGGAGGGCGGCGAGCTCTTCATGGTGATGGAGTACCTTGAGGGGGAGAGCCTGGCTGGGCTCGCGCGCCGATCCGTCGCTCGAGGGGAGACGCTCGATCCGGCGATGGTGGCGTACATCGTCGCCGAAGCGTGCGCGGGACTGCACGCGGCGCATGAGCTGCGTGACGACGATGGGCAGTCGCTCGGCGTCGTGCATCGGGACGTGTCGCCGCAGAACGTGGTGGTCACCTTCGCAGGTGGCGTAAAAATCCTCGATTTTGGCATCGCCAAAGCACAAGACCGGCTCTCCCGTACGGAGACGGGCGCGCTCAAGGGCAAGCTTGAGTACATGTCTCCGGAGCAGTGCCAGACGCAAGACGTCGATCGTCGCGCTGACGTGTTCGCGCTGGGCATCATCTTGTTCGAGATGCTGACCTTGCGGCGGCTCTTCAAGCGCGCGACGCCTCCGGCGACGCTGCGCGCGGTCCTTGAAGATCCCATCTTGCCTCCCTCGCGCCTCGTCGCGACGTGCCCACCGGAGCTGGACGCCATCTGTTTGCGCGCCCTCGAGCGCGACCCTGACAAGCGCTACCCAACGGCCGCGGACATGCGCCGCGATCTGGTGCTCGCCGCGCAATCCCAAGCGGGGGTGGCGCTGCCGGAGGAGCGCCTGGCCGCGCTCATGCTGGAGCTGTTCGCTGACCGCAAGCAAGCGATGGAGGAGATGCTGCGGCGGGTGCGAGAGGGCTCGAACCCGACCCAGTTCCCCGCCGCCGAGGTGGACGACTCGGTCGAGATCCCCATCGTCGTGGTTGAGGACGTCGCAGCGGCTGAGGACATCGCGGCGGGGAGCACCGATCAGCGCCCCGACCCGTCGACCGAGGAGAACGCTGAGTTGGGGCTGAGCGTGGAGTCGCGGCATCGCGCGCGCGTTAAGCAAGCTCCGGGCCGACGCCTGGGGGTGTTCATCGGCGTGGTCGCGATCGCCCTGACGCTCGTTGTGGGCCAGCTCTTGTACCGGGCGAGCTTACCGCCGCTCGCAGCGAGCGCCGCCACGGTGTCCGCTGACCCCGCGATTGAGGCTGAGGCTTTGACGGACGCGCCAGCGGCAGCCAGCGCTGCGGCGCGAATGGTACAGATCACGGTCGAATCGGAGCCCGCCGGTGCGAGCGTCGTGATCGGCGGGGTGTCGTACGGCACCACCCCGGTGGTCGTCGGCTTGGCCGCGTCCGATCAGGGGGTCACCTTTGAGCTCAGCAAGCGGGGCTTCATGTCCACACGTGAGACGGTCGTGCTCGATGAGGATCGGCGCTTGCGCCTCACGCTCCCGCTCGCGCCTCGCAGCTCAGCTTCTGCCCGCCCCACCAGCAAGGCGCCATCAAGCAAGGACCCTGCGGCACCACCAGCGAGCGATCCGCTCAACACGAAGTGGTGACGGCCAATCCGTTCGCGTGACAACGCCAAGCAGCGAACGACTTGGCCGCTCACAGTGCGTCTAGACGGGAGCGTGCGCGCAGCTTCTGGAAGTAGCGAAGGCCAATGCCTGAGGCGGCGGCGGCCTTGCTAGCGTCGCCGTCATGCAGCTCGAGCAGGTGCTCGACGAAGCGACGTTCGAACTCCTCTTGCAGGCGATCGCGCGCCTCAGTGAACGGCAGCCCCAGCGTGAGTAAGCGCTCGATGGTGTCGCTGTGCGGATCGCTCTTGGGTTGCGCCAGGGTGCGCTCGACCTCGCGCATCCGATCCGCGAGCTGTAGATCGCCGATGGTGAAGTGACGGGTGACCGCGTTTCGTAGCTCGCGCACGTTGCCTGGCCAGGCCTCTTCGGACCACCTGAGGAGGATCGCTTCTTGTAGCTGGCGTTCGTCGCCGCCGAGCGAGCGCCAGATGTGGCGCGCCAGCAGCTGAACGTCTCCTTTGCGGTGGCGCAGCGGCGGCAGCTCGATGCGCGTGACCGCCAGCCGGTGGAAGAGATCGTCACGGAACCTGCCGGCCTGCACCTCGCGATCGAGATCGCGGCGCGTCGCGCAGATGACACGCACGTCCACCCGTAGCCACTTGCTGCCGCCCACGCGGCGGATCTCGCTGCGCTCAAGCGCGCGCAGCAGCTTAGGTTGTAGTAGCGGATCTAAGTCGCCGATCTCGTCGATGAATAAGGTGCCGCCGTGCGCCTGCTCAAAGACGCCCTTGCGCGTCTCCAGCGCGCCGGTGAAGGCGCCGCGCTCGTGGCCGAACAGCTCCGTCTCGACCAGGTTGGGCGGCACCGCCGTGCAATCGAAGACCACGAACGGACCGTCCGCGCGCGCCCCCGTTTCGTGCAGCGACTCCGCGAGCACCTCCTTACCAGTGCCTGTCTCCCCCTCAATCACCACGGGGACAGCCGTCGCCGCGAGCCGCTCGCAGAGCGGGTACAGGCGGCGCATCTCAAAGCTGCTGCCAACGATGTGGCCGAAGCCTTGGGTCATCGGCGGAGGCGGCGCGGAGCCGTCGCGGCGCTCGAGGCGAAGGGTGGTGGAGCCCACCTGCAGGATCTCATCTCCCTGGAGCTCCGCCTCGACGATCTTCACGCGGTCGACGCGGGTGCCGTTCTTGGAGCCCAAGTCCGTTGCGCGCACGAAGCCGTCGAGCGGCTCAAGGCCGAGGTGGCGCCGCGACACCGAGGGATCGGTCAGGCGAAATAAGCACGCCGGGCTGGTGCCCAGCAGCACCCGACCGGGTTGATTGGGCTCGAGCACGAACTGCGCGCCGCGGTCCGGGCCGCTGGTCACGTCGAGGATGAAGCGCACAGGCTTCGTCTCCGACTGCCAGACCGTCTGAATGAGGGTCGCGGTGCCGTCGTCGCGGAAGTCTTGGGTCACGGCGAGCACGGTATCACGTGCGCGCGGGGGTCATCACGGCCTAGGGACCTTGCAACCGATGCGCTCGGTCGCCACGACGACGTCATCGTAGAGGATGCGCTGAGTCTCCGGGATGTCCTGCCCGTCGGCGATCATCCGATCGAGGGTGCCCTTCTCGTAGTACGCGTCGAGCGTCACCCGCTTGACCGCCACGTCGTTGCTCGTACGAAAGTCGAAGCCCTCGAACGGCCCCTCGTCGCGGTAGTACTGGCCCCAGGTGTAGAAGTTGTCGCGCAGCCAGCGACCGCTCGCCGGCACGCCGGTGCGGTAGTCGCCCACCAGCTCGTCGTTCACGTAGAAGGCGAGCGCGCCGTCCTTCTGGCCCAGCGTGTTCGCGTGGGTCATGATCTCCACACAGAACCACTGATCGCGCGGGAATGGCGTTTGGTTGGCGGGGACGAAGTTGTTGCCATAGAAATACGTCGTGCCCTGATCGCCCGCGCAGCCGGGCGTGGCCGAGCCGTCGTTGCAGCGCCCCGAGCGCATCTGGTGCCAGTAGACGTAGAACGCGAAGATGTCGCCATCGCGGGCGTCGAGATCGAACCAGAAGCCCTGGTCACCCGTGGGCTTGGTGTTGGCGAGGCCATCCAGCCCCCACGCGGCGTTGCCTGCGCCCACGCGGACCCAGTGGTGCGGGCGAGCTGTGTTGGCGACGAAGCGCGCGTGGAAGCGCCAGTAGGCGGTGGGCTCGCGGCTTGGGAAGTCGAACTGCGCGTTCGCTGAGATGTACGGATCGGCCGCGAGGCGCGTGCGGCTGACGGAGGCGCGCAGGTACTTTGAGCCCCCGTGGGCGATGCCCGGCTCGCTGTCGACGCCGAGCAGCTCCGCGTCCCTCGTGTGCCTGGTCCAGCCCGCCAAGTCGGCCTCGAAGTCCGAGTGGAAGATGACGCTAGGATCGTTGGCGATGCCAACATCTCCTGGGTACTGGGCGCTCAGGCCCACGCCCTCTGGGGGAGCGGCGTCGGCCCCGCTGTCGGCGTGCGCGCCGCTGCTGCCGCCGGACGGCCCGCCGCTGCTGCCGCCGGACGGCCCGCCGCTGCTGCCGCCGACCGGCGCGCCGCTGCTACCCCCCGATGCCCCAGCGCCATCACCCCCGCTGCCACCGAAAGGCCCACCGCCGCTGCCACCGCTGCCACCGAACGGTCCGGTCGTTCCCCCGTCAGGGTCGGGGTTCTGACTATTGTCCTCACCTGAGCAGGCGACGGCGGTGAGGAGCACGAAGGACAGAGCTAGGGGGACGCGCATCGCCGCTCATTGTGCAATGGCTGCGCCAGGTTTGTCGCCGCTTTTGCCGCAAAACTTCGGGAGCGGAGCGAACACATCGTTCGCGGTGCCCTGAGCTTTGGGGGAGTTTGTAGACGGCATGCGGCTTGCTCTCGACGGCGCCTCCCTCACGTACCAGCGGCGCTGCAGTGATGAAGGAGGCAGGGCCACCCCGGCCCCGCGGACACCTTTACAGCCCCGTGAGGCACCAAGGAACACACCATGCGGAACCTCAACCCAATCGCCCACAGCACGCATCGCACGGCACAAGCTCAGGCCACGCGACGCTTGGCCGTGCTACCGCTAGCCCTAGCGCTCCCCCTGGCAGCCGCCTTAGTCGTCGGCTGCACTGACGATGATGAGGGGGCGTGCGAGGGGCCGAGCTGTTCGCACACGGGCGCCACGGGTGGTGTGGGTGCGGTGGGCGGCGCTGGTGCGGTGGGCGGCGCTGGTGCCACCGGCGGCGCTGGTGCCGCGGGCGGCGCTGGTGCGGTGGGCGGCGCTGGTGCGACGGGCGGCGCTGGTGCCGCGGGCGGCGCTGGTGCGACGGGTGGCGCAGGCCCCAACGTGATCCTCTCCGAAGACTGGGAGAGCGGCGCGAGCGGCTGGACGATCGAAGGGCCAGCATCCCTCGAGACCGATCCTGATCGCATCCGCTCAGGCAGCCAATCGCTGCGAGTCGACTTCCGTAACCCTGACTGTGGGCCGGCCTCGTGCAACGCGCAGGGGAACAACTGTTACGAGAACTACCCCCAGGTGGTCAGCCGTAGGACCTTCAACCTCCCCCGCTACTACGTCTCATGGTGGGTCTACTACCCGAGCGACTTCACCTTCTATCAAGGCCCGTGCTTACCCACGCGGGGCGCTCAGGGGCACTTCGTGCGGTTCTCCAAGTTTCACACCCCGCACGACCCCAACGACTCCTTCTATCAAGGCGCGTTCCCTGACTTTGGGCAGAACCACGCAGGTCCGAACGCGATCGGCGTTCGGGCTGAGTACCAATGGATCGAGAACGCAAGCGGGCGGCAGACGATTGGCCGTAATCTTAACGGCTTGTCGCTCACTGACGTCGCTGGGCGATGGAACCACTACGAGATCTTCGTCGACCTCGGGACGGTGGATGGCTACGATGGCGCCATCACCTGGGCGGTCAACGACGAAGTGCGCTTCGCCATGTATGGAGACCAGGTCCACCTGGGTACAGCTAGCAACGCCTGGGGTAGCCGCGCTGAGGAGGCTAACCAGCACCCTGGCTTGATGCGTACGTCGGATGAGGCCTTCACGCGGCTCGGCCTCGTCTCGAATCCAAACTCGAGCTTTGGTGGCCGCCCAGGCGACGTCTATTGGATAGATGATCTTGTCATCATGGACGGGTGTCCGGCTGATCGAGGCCTCTGCGCTCCGATCGCCAGTCCCTAGCTCTCGTTCAGTCGCGGCCGTAGACGCGGCGCCCACCAGGGAACACCAGGTTGCCATCGATCTTGATCTTGGCGCCGCCCATCAGCGCAGCATGGGCGGCTGGCTCATCCGCTGAGTAGGCCACGTCCGTCGTGTGGATGATGATGTTGGAGTAGACGTTGATGTTGTCGCTGCTCTCCTCTCCTCCCCGAGGACCCAACGGAACACCAGCCGCGCGTCGACGAGCGTGTTGTGGTGGACCCAGACGTCTCGCAGGTAGCCTGGCCGCACACCCCATGCCACTGGCGTTTGACTGACTCATTGCGGCCATCAGCCACCTTGAATAAGGCCGGCTGGCCAGTCGGCGAACGAATCGTTCGCGCCGAACCTATCGTTCACAGCTCATTAGTCGAAAACCTAGGTTAATCAGCCGCTTGCTTGGAGAGGCATGCGTCTTGCGTGCGCTCCGGCTGATGGGTGTGAGGTCATCGAAGCGGAAGCAGCCGGCCGAGTAGCGCCGTTGCGCTTTGGGTGGCTGTGAGGCACGGTGAGCAACACCGCTTTACGCGATAAGGTCCTTGGCGCTGGCGCCTTGGGTCGCGACCCTGGCGTCACAAGGCAGGGCGTGCGAACCTCAACTCATCAGTTGGAGCATTCATGCGTATCATTTACAAATCGGTTCTGTTCGCGTTAGTCACCCTGACGGGATGTGGCTCTGAAGAGGACGGCGGCGCCAAGGGCGGGAGCGCCGGGAGCGGTGCCACCGGCGGGAGCGGCGCTAGCGGAGCGACTGGGGGGAGCGGCGCTAGCGGAGCGACTGGGGGGAGCGGCGCCAGCGGAGCGACGGGTGGGAGCGGCGCCAGCGGTGCCACCGGCGGCAGCAGCGCCAGCGGTGGTGTCGGCGGAGGGAGCGGTGGGGTTGGTGGGGGCGAGTGCACCGAGCCGGACGGCGGCGTGGGGCTGCCCTGCGACCAAGCGGAGAATGACTGCCCGTGTGATCTGATGTGCTCGGCGCGGCGGTGCCGCGAACGCAACGCCTGCGGTGAAGTGGCGATCTCGCTTGAGGCGCCCACCACCAATGAAGATGGCAGCTGCCTGACCACCTTGGCTGGCTTCAAGTTCCGTTGGGGTACCACACCAGGGGGGCCCTACGAGCACGAGCTCGACGTGGGTTTGCCTTGTGAGGAGGTCGGCACCGCGGCTTGTGGTGACGGCGGCACGGCGCCTGAGCAGGTGTGTTTCTACCGGCTCGGTGGGCTGGAGAACGGTGATTGGTACTTCGTGGCCTACGCCTACACGACGGATGGCCTCGAGAGCGCTGCCTCGGGTGAGGCCTCGATCACGATCGACTGTCACTGATACGGTCAGCTGACCGTCAGTGGGTGCCCCGTCGCGTGGAGCACGCCAAGCTCCGTGCGGCGGTGGCTGCTCGTCAGCTAGTCAGTGAAGTAGACTAATAGAGCGTCCCGACGAGGCGCAGCGAGGGGATGAAGGTGGTGAGCTCGGTCTTGTCGGGGCGGTCTGTCTCCACGTGAAAATAGGTGAGGCTGAGCAGCCCGCCCAGGCTGAGGTGCTTGCTTACCAAGGCCTCATAGCCTGCGTTGATCTCCGCGCCGAAGCCCTCGCCGTGGTCGGGGTAGGTCTTCGTGGAGGCGCGGATGCCCCGCTGGGTGAGGGTGTCCTCGCCTTGGCGAAAGGTGACGCGCGCGAAGCCAGCGGTGATGGCGAACGACAGCCCCTTTTGCGGGTTGGGGTAGTAAGTGAAGCTGGGTCCGTGCATCGATAGGCGAGTGGGCACCACCACCTCGCGCTCGAACTCATAGGTGACTCCGTCCTGGTGGTAGGGCTCATCCCAGCTGCGGCTCGTCTTGGGGGCTTCGAATAGCGTCAGGGTGCCGCCCAGGACCAAGCCGGGCCGGAGGGAGCCGCCGAGCGTGAGGTGAAGGCTGGCTCCGAGGCCTTGTGCGCTGGTGCTAGGGGCAGCTCGTGCGTTGACGCTCACCTCCTCTTCGCCAAAGGAGTAGCCCGCGCCTGCTGCCGCGCGGAGGAAGAAGCCGCCGTGGCGCGCCCGGCGCTCGGGCTTCGCAGCTGGCGCATCGGCTTTGGGTGACTTCGCGGGAGACGCTGCCGCGCCGGCCCCATCAGAGTGCGTGTCTGGAGGCGGTGCGTCGTGAGGGTAGATCGGGGCGGTCCGTGGGGAGGTGATGTCCTGCGCCATGCTGGGGCTCGCGGTGAGGAGCGGGGCCAGCGCCAGTCCGAAGACAGCGAGGGCGCGCCCCCAGCGCGCAGAGGTGGAGCTGAGATACGGCGCGATGGACATGGCGCTCGGTTCGGCGGGCAAGTGCGCCCTGTTGCTAGCTTGCGTCTGAGGGCGGCTCCAGGCACTACCGAACCCCCAAAACCCGTGGACGACCGCTGGTCTGTTTTGCATGGCGCTCCCTCCCGATGAGGATATCATTACTAGAAATAGCTACCCACGAGGCGGAGTGAGGGGATGGTGAGGGAGGAGACCAGGTGGCGCTTGCTTTCGCCCCACCTTTGGTACTCCTCCGTGGTGTTATCCAGATCGATCCGGAAGAAGCTGAGGCTCGCGAGCAGGCCGAGCCTAGCCTTATCGCTCTGGAACAGCTCGAAGCCGAGGTTGAGTTCAGCGCCATACCCATCTCCATCTTGCGCTTTGGGTGATGCGGGCGACTTGACTTTGTCCTTGAACACTTGCCTGTCGCCTTCGTGGATCTTGAATTCAGCGATGCCGAGCGTCACGCCTAGTGAGAAGGGAGATGCCTTGCCCAGGTAGAAGTTCAGGTTCGGGCCAAGGAGGAAGAGCGTCGTATTGCCCGTGAGCTCTACGGCAGGTTGATCGTAGTCTAGGTAGACTAGGAGGGTGGTCACCTGCGGGAAGTAGAACAGGCTGAAGGAGAGCCCAAGCGCTGTCACGTTCGAGAGGCCGAGCCCGGCGGTCAGCTGCCCGCTACCGCCGTACTGTGAGAAGGTCAGTGTTCGGTACTGATCGATGGGTCCGAAGTCTGGCCTGATCGACCCGCTCACGTGGCTCATCCCCAGCGCGGCTCGCAGGAAGACAACCGGCGTGGCGCTCTCCTGTTTGGGGAGTGGCGCGATGGGGTGGGATGGATCCGCCAGCTGGAGGGGGGTGAGGCTGGGGCTCGGTTCCGCCGGGGGGGCATCGCTCTGAGCCAGCGCGTGCCCGCTGATGAGCGTCATGAGCAGCAGGCTCAGGGCTGGGAGGGTGAAGCGGCATGGCCACGCCCAAGTCGCTTGGTTGCAGCTCGAGCTTGGTTTGGGGGTTTGCCTGCACCGCGCCGAGCGGCTCTGGGCTTGGCGGTGCACTGCCCTTGCGGGTCGCTGCGCGAGCGCTGAACGCACCTTCAAGTGGACGACTCCCAAGTGGGCCGGCGACGCACAGGGTGGCTGTGAAGCGGGCGCACAGTCAGTCAGGCTGTGCTCTGCCCCGTGGTGGAATCGCGGTGAAATGGCGGTCATGGTGGGCTCGCTCGCTGGGCGCTGCACGCGCCGCAAATCCCAATGCAAGGCGGTGACCAACATGCCTGCGCTGAACGCCGTGACGTGAGCCGCCCCCCTGCAGCGCACCAGAGCGCACCAGCGCGCACCAGAGCGCGTTTGACGCCGTGCAGCATGCGGAGCCACACTACTCAGCTGATGGTCACCCCTTGGAGGCTCAGCTCAATCCTGGCTCTGTGCGCGCTGCTCGGCGCTTGTCAGCGCGACGCCACCGCGCCCGAATCCAGCGCGAAGCCCGCCGAACCGGCAGCGGTGAGCGCTGCTGACGAAAAAGAGGAGAGCGCGGCGCCCGCCAGCCCGGCTGAGGACGAAGCCGCCGAGCCAGCGCCCGAGCCGGGCGCCCCAGCTGCATCGCCACGCAAAGCGGGCAGCGCCGCCGAGGCACGCGGTGACGCGCTGGGCGAGTCGCTCCCCGCACTGCTCGAGGCGCTGCGCACCTCGGACACCACGCTGTCGCGCCTCTACGGCGACACCCCGAAGGCCACCCCGCTGGCCGCAGAGGACTCCCGCTGTGAGGCGGCGTGCACCGCGTTCGCGTCCCTGAAGCGCGCCGCCGCCGGGATCTGCCGCATCACGGGGGATGACGACGAACGCTGCACGGACGCACAGAAGCGCGTCGCTCATCACCAAGCGAAGCTAGCGAGCTGCGCCTGCCGGGATTGATTCGTCAGTGCACCATACCGATTAGTCAGCGCGGCATACCAGCCAACGCTGGCGCGCGTAGGTTGCTGCTGGTTGCCTCTCCTGCCACACGCCGACCGGGGTAGGGGCGCCGCAGCGCCCCTTGCGCACCGCCTACGCGTCCTCGCGGCGCACGCCCTCAAGCGCCAACACGAAGTCGGCGCCGAAGGCGCGTGACGGGGTCTGGAAGCCTGGTGAGGCCTCGCCGCGCAGCACCCGCTCGGCGACCTTCAGGGCGGCGTCCGCCGTGAGGGTGTAGCCCTCGGGGGCGGTGAGGCGACTCACGCGGCGCTCGCCGGCGGCGTTCACCACCTCGCCGTAGAGCCAGCTCTTGCCGCGCGCGCGTTGGGCGTCACTGGGCCCCGCGGGGCCGCGCGCGACGCGCGCGAGCAGCTGTGACTGCACCCAGGGTGAGCCGAGCAGCCGCTTGGCGCGTGAGCCGGCGCGCATCGCGAGCGCCGCCGTCTTCGGCGCGCGGGTGTACACCTCGATGTCGGGGATCTGAGTGCTGTGGAAGGCGGTGGAGACGTCCCCCCACGGGATGGCCACCGTATGATGACAGCCACCCTCACCAAAATCGATTTCCCGCGTGAGTTTTCCTAGCGGCACCGGCACCAAGCGTCCCCCACGGCGCACCCACCCGCTGCCGCCCAGGTTCCTCACCATGGTGGTGGCGGTGCCGCGCGAAGGGCGACCCGTGGAGGTGAAGGCGAGGATGAGCTTGGTGGCGTCGGGCAGGCGCTCCTTGAGGTGCGCGGCCAAGCAATCTGAGGGGACCACGTCGAACCCCACGCCAGGCAGCACCACCACACCGGCCTCAAGCGCCTGTGCGTGGCGCCGCGAAGCCGCCTCGAACACCTCGAGCTCCCCGGTGATGTCCAAGTAGTGCGCGCCCACCTGCGTGCACGCACGCGCCATCGGCGCGAAGGTGTCGATGAACGGCCCAGCGCAGTTCAGGACCACGCTGATCCCCTCAAGCCCCTGGCGGAGCGCCGCTGGATCATCCAGCGCTAGCTCACGCGCCTCGAAGCCGAGGCGCCGCGCGTCCGCCTCGAAGCTCGAGCGCCTGCGCCCCGCCAGCACAAGCTCCATCCCTCGTTCGCGCGCCAGCTCGGCGATGAGCTTCGCCGTGTAGCCGCTCGCGCCGTAGACCATCAAGCCTTGCCTACTCATGAAGGCAGCTCAAGCGCTGGTGGCGCCAGACGTCAAGCCAAGAACAACGGCCCTCATCGCTCGGTGGCTTGCCCGCGCTTCGGACGTCAAGCCATCAAGAACAGGGGGCCGTCTCCGGGATGATCGTTCGGGGGGGGTTGGTTGCTCCACACGTCATTTCGCGTCGCCGCAGTCGCCGGGAGCACCACCGGTGCGCGCTGCTCGACGGTCGCTGAGCAGCGCGCGGTGTGCCTTGATATTGTTAGCTTAGATGACCTACTACTAGTCTGAGCAGTCGATGCAGGCATCGCTTGAGCACTGAAACAGCGGGCCGATGTTCTGGGCGCCGTTCGGGTTCTGCGACATGCACCCGCTGTAGCAAGTGTCGTCCCCTGGGGCGCAGGCGAGCATGCAGCTTAGCAGCCCGTTGCACGCGGTGTCCGCTCGGCAGGCGGCGCTCTCCGCGCCGCAACAACCGTTCGGCTGCATTGCCCCGTTGATGCAGGCGTTGCAGTCAACTCCTAGACCGCCATTGCAGGAGCCGCCCGACCCGCCTGAGCCGCCTGAGGCCCCTGAGCCGCCTGAGCCGCCTGAGGCCCCTGAGCCGCCTGAGCCGCCCTGACCAGGCGCTGGATCGCAGCGCTTGAAGGCGGCGACCAGCTCCGCGCACCGGGCGTCATCCACCTCAAGCGTGCCGACGGAGATCGTCAGGGTATCGAACCCATCGCCGTCCCCGCTGGCGGTCGCCACGCCAGGCGCCGTGCACGAGAACGCGAGGCCTGTCAGGCACTGCAGCATCGGATCTGCGCGGTGGGCGCAGGAGTCGCGCGCTGTGGGGCACTCTTGGTTGCAGCCCTCAAGCACGCCCTCACAGCGATCGCCCTGCGCGAAGGCCCCGCAAAATGAGCCGCAGGGGTTGCCCGAGCCACCGCCGCCGCCGCTGCTGCACGCGCCGAGCGCGACGAAGGAGAAGATCGTGAGCCCTGCGTTAAGCCAGTGTTTCAACATGGGCCGAGCATAGCCCGAAGCGGCAGGGCGTCACCAGGAGCAGCAGCCTCAAGGTTTGATCATGGTCAGGTGGTGGCCCAAGCGCTGAGAACCAAGGCCTCAGTTGGGGGGGAGCAGCCGGAAGTACCATGAGCGCTCATGGCCGCAGGTGGGGCACCGCGTCTCGGCGCGGCGCAGCCGCGCGCCGTCCATCACGAGCACGCTGTGATCCACCAAGCGCACCGCGGCGCCGCAGACTTGACAGGGGTGCCCCAGCGCGTGCGCCTCCACCACCGCGGGCGTCGCGATGTCCAACGCGCGCTCTGGGGAGCCCCCGGCGGTCAGCTCCGTGAGCGATCTCGCCTGCTCTGCGAGACGCGCAGGTGCGCTGGCCGCACGACGCGCACGCCGAGCCCGAGAGGCCGCGCGCCAGAGCTCACGCGCCAGCAGCGCGAACAAGCTCACCAGAGCAAACAGCAGGAACCAGAGCATGAGGTGGGTCGGGCGCTCCGCGCACAGGTGTGACGCGTTGTTTACAGCCTCTGGTGCCGCGCTGGGTGAGGGAAGCGAGCTGCCTTCAACGTCGCGCCGTGGCTGAGCGGCTCATCTCCGGCACTTTGCGTGGCTTTCCATGAGCGTGCGGCGTCGCTGGCACGCCAGCTGCTACAGATCGCGCCATGCGCCGGAACCCCCCTCGCCTGAGTCCAGCGCCTCGCTCCAGCACCCGACGGCCCGCGACAGATCACGCCATGCACCGGGGCGCCTCTCCCTCGCGCCCCCTGAACACCTGGCTGGCGGTGGCGGTTTGGTGTGGGAGCCTGACGATGGCTTGCGCCAGCGGTCCGCCGCTCATCGCCGAGCCGCGGCCGCCCAGCTGTGAAGATGAGTGCATCCTGGACGGCCCCGGTGAGCTGGCCGAGTGCCTCCGCAGCTGCGGAGGAGGCGACTTCACGGCGAGCCTTGGCTGTCAGGAGAATGACCACCGGGACGTGTGCTACCCGCCCTCGCCAGAGGAGCCAGAGTCAGGGGGCGGCTTCATCTCGGGGCTGTTTGACCTGATCGGCGCGGTGGCGGACGCCGCGACCAAGAGCGACAGCGACGACGGTGACTACGAGGAGGAGGAGCCGGCCGATCAGTCAGCCAAGCTGACACCAGTCAAGGCGCCGTCCGTCGACCGCACGCCAGCGAAGCCAGCCAAGCCAGCCAAGCCACGCGACGCCACGCCCAGTCGCACCCCGGCGAAGCCGAAGCGCTGAGGCTCCCTGAACGGCGCGGTGAGGCTCCCCTGAACGGCGCGGTGAGGCTCCCCTGAACGGCGCAGTGAGGCTCCCCTGAACGGCGCAGTGAGGCGCTCCAGGCAGGATAGCTGACTACTTATTGCCGACGTGCTTGCGGATCAGGCGGCAGCCCCAGTCTGAGCCCTTGGCGCAGGCGTCTTGCATCATCTCGTGGCCGCGGGCGGTGTCTTGGGCGACACCGCGGCCGGTGTAGAGCAGCCCGCCGAGGCCGCCACAGGCGCCGGGGTGGTGTGCGTCGCAGCCGCGGCGGTAGAGCTCCGCGGCCCACTCAGGGCGCTCTTCGGTGATGACGCCGCGGTCGTACACCAGCGCCAGGTTGTAGCAGGCGCTGGGGAAGCCGCCGGAGCAGGCCATGCCGTAGTGCAGGATGGCCTTGGCGTGGCGCGCGGCGTCGCTCGTGGGCGCGCCGGCTTCGCCGGGTGCGCCGGCGTCGCCGCTCGGGGCCTGGCCGCTCGGAGCCTCGCCGCCTGCGCCGGCCTCTTCCAGAGTTCCTGCGTTGAAACACCCAGCGGCGTTGCCGAGCTCACAGGCCTTCAAGAAGGCGCTGAGCGCGGCGGCGTCGCTCTTCTCGGCGCCCTCGCCGCGGTGGTGCGCGGCGCCGACACGGAGGCAGCCCTCCGCTTGCTTGGCCTCACAGGCCTTGGTGTAGATGGCGTAGGCGGCGGCTTGGTCAGCGGGCTTCCCGGTGCCATCGCCGCTCGCGAGGGCGGCGCCCGCCAGCACGCAGGCTGAGCTGTTGCCCAGCCGGCAGGCGTGATCGCGCAGGCGATAGGCCTGCTCGTGATTCACCTCGCCGGCCTCCCCGGTGGAGTAGAGGACGGCGAGCTTCGCGCAGGCGGCGCCGCGGCCCTGGCGCTCAGCCTCCGGTGGTAGCGCCGCCGTGAGGGCGCCGCAGGCGGCTTCCAGGGAGGCGGCGTCGCCAGGCGGCGCGCTTGGCTCGGGAGCGGCGCTGGGGAGCGGCGGCAAGCTGAGGGGAGCGGCGCTCGTCGCGGGGGCTTCGGGCGCGCTGGCGGAGGCGCTGGAAGTAGATCGAGAGGCTGACTGTGTGCCCTGGTCGCAGCCGGTGAGGCCGAGGGCAGCGAGCGCGATGACGGTCAGGGCGACTGCTGAGCGCGCGTAGCTGGGCGGCGCGGTGCTCGAGCGCAGCGCCGTAGAGAGGGCGCATGGTGGGGGCGATGGGTGGGGGCGACCGGCTGGTCGCCCATACATGAAGCGCATCACGTGCCTTATACCCTGGTGCGGTGCCGTCCAACCGGCTCTTCAACCCCTTGCTTAGGATTGAGGTGCTCTCCAAGACCGCATGGATCCTCCAGTAAGGTCTGGGACCGTGCCCCCAGTGCGCCACGATGCATGAACAACGCGGTCAGAGACGTTCATGGCGCATCAGGAGGGAGTGAACCCCCAAAACCCCGAACTGAAACCGCGCAGGCGGCGTGATTCACGTGGCGAGCCGCTCGGCGCCGCGCAGGCGGAGGTAGCTCTCGCCGAGGCGCGGGCCGAAGGCGAAGGAGCCGGAGTTGAGGTAGCCGGGGGCGGCGTCTTCGTGGTGGGTGTGGCCGAAGACGACCAGCTCGGAGTTGGTGGCGCGTTGCACGTCGGCGGCGGCGGCTCGCAGGCGCGCGCGGGGGCCATCGTGATAGCGGCTGCCTTGGCGCAGGACGGACTGCGCGAGGTACGCCGTGGCCACGCCGGCGAGGCCGAGCGCGGCGCTGCGGCTCAAGGGGAGCAATAGGGCGGCTCCCAGACCACCTAGCACCACCGAGAGCACGCGATCGAAGTAGAGGCGCATGAAGGTGCGGGTGAAATCGTGGTGCGTCGGCGGCGGCGCCTGGCGGAGCAGCTCCTCGATGAGCGCATGATCGAGCCCAGCGCGCTCGGCGAACGCCAGCAGGCGCTCCGCGCCCAGGTCACGCTCGCGGCGCATCTGCTGGGCACCGGGCGCGCTCGATCGCGCCTCGAGCGTCAGGCTAATCGCCGCGTGGAAATACTGATAGATGACGCGCGGCGCCCTCCCGCGGTACTGACGGAGCGCGTCGAGCAGGCCCTTGAGCGGGGTGGTCTGATGCGCGTGGGCGAAGTACGTCGCGCCGCTCGGCACCAGGAAGCGCCGCGTGAGCGCGATGCCGAGCGGCTCGGTGCCGGGCTGCCAGCTGACGAGCGGGTGCGTGGGCGCGTTGTCTGGATCGTACAGGTGACCATGCTCGATGTGCACGGCGCCGCGCTGGATGAACCACGGGTGCACGTCGAGAGGCGCGTCCTTCGTGAGCGAGAGCGCGCTGAGCAGCGCCTCGCGGCTCGCGGGGCTCAGCAGCTCGGCGTCGTGATTGCCGACCACCAGGCTGACCTGATTGCCCGCTGACAGGTGCGCGCGGAGCGCCTGAGGAAGCTCGTCAGTGCGCGTGATCAGATCATGAATCAGGCCCGCGACGGGCTCGCCGCGGGGCGCCAGCGAGAGATCGAAGATGTCGCCGTTCAGCACCAGCTCGTGACCCGGGTGGCGCGCGACCAAGCGGGCGAGCGCCTCGTCCACGCGCTTCGGCGTGTGCGGCCCCAGGTGGACGTCGCTCGCCACCAGCAGCAAGGGTGGGCTCCCCGCGCGCGTCATCGCCCGCTGGTATAGCACCCTCGGTTGGGGTAGCAGCTCGCGCGCCGCCGTGTGCGGCGCTCGCTTGGGCCATGCTATTCAGGGACGCTGCTCGCTGTGCGCGGTACGCGCCGAGAGGAGCCTCGCGCTGGGCTCGCGCCTCGCGAGGTGGCGCACTACCTTACGGCGATGTCTCGCACCACGTTACGGCGCGCGCTCCGCGGCCTCGAGCAGGGGCTGTGCTGGGCGTCGAAGCTCGCGTTCCCGCTCCACCGCGCCATCGGTGAGCGCTGGCCGGGGCGCCCGGTGACGCCGCGCTGGGCGCCGGGCCCGCTGATGCGCGGAGAGGAGCGCAGCAAGCCGCCGCTCGGCTGGCCTCGTCAGACAGACTCACTGTGCCCCAGCTGCGTGAAGGAGGTGCGCGGCGACATCCTGCGCGGCCACCTGCCGCTCTCAGAGCTGGTGCAGGGTCACCATGGTGAAATCCGCGCAGAAATCGTCGAAGAAGCTGGCCGCGTGCTGATGAAGAAGCAGTGCCCGAAGCACGGCGCCTTCGAGGACGTGATGAGCGTCAGCCCCGCCTTCCTCCAGCGCATCGAGCGGCTGTTCCCAGGGCGCGACTACCGAGCGCCCAAGACCAAGCTGCGCGATCACGGCACCAGCAGCATCCAGTACGGGCGCGGCGCGGTGTTGACAGTTGATCTCACCAACCGCTGCAACATGATGTGCGATCCGTGCTTCATGGACGCGAACCAAGTGGGCTATGTGCACGAGCTCAGCTGGGAGGACATCACTGAGATCTTGGACGCCTCGCTCCGCGTGAAGCCGCGGCGGCAGATGAGCGTGCAGTTCTCCGGCGGGGAGCCCACCCTGAGCCCGCACTTCGTGCGCGCCATCGCCTACGCGCGGCAGGTGGGCTACTTCTGTGTGCAGGCGGCGAGCAACGGCGTGCGCTTCGCGGAGAGCCCGGAGCTGTGCCGTGAGGCGAAGGCGGCGGGGCTCCGCCTAGTTTACCTTCAGTTTGATGGCACCAGCAACGAGGCGCACGCACATCGTAAGGTAGGCAACCTATTTGATGTGAAGCGCCGCGCGATAGACAACCTGCACGCGGCGGGCATCGACGTGGTGCTGGTGGTGACGGTGGTGCGCGGCGTCAATGACCACCAGGTGGGCCCGGTGGTGCGCTTTGCGATCGAGAACGCCGATAAAATCACGGTGGTGTCGTTTCAGCCGGTGAGCTTCACGGGGCGTGATGAGGACATCACGGATGAGCGGCGGCAGGCGCAGCGCTACACCCTGAGCCACCTGGCGCAGGATCTGAGCGCGCAGCTTGGCGCGACGGAGCCGCTCCGCGATTGGTTCCCGCTGAGCGCGATGAACCCGTTCAGCGACATCGTGGACGTGCTGCTCGGCCCCGACACGGACTTTGGCGCGCTCAAATGCGGTTGTCACCCAAACTGCGGGATTGGCACCGTGCTGGTGGTGAACAAGCGCACCAAGGCCTGGGCGCCGGTGTGCGACTTCATCGACGTGGAGGGGGTGCTAGCCGACTTGCAGCAGGTGGCGGACGCCGGGCGCGGTAAGGCGTACACGATGAGCGGCGTGGCGCTCAGCTTGGCGCGCCATTTCCGCCCGGAGCGCGCGCCGGAGGGCTATGGGCTGACCGAGTTCATTCGTCAGTGTAGCAGTCAAGCGGGTGCCACGGGGGACGCCGTGGGCACCACGGAGGGCGACGCCGGCGCCTTCGAGTGGCGTTTCCTGTTCGTGGCGGGCATGTGGTTCCAAGACCTGTTCAATTATGATTTTCGCCGCACGGAGATGTGCATCATCCCGTACGGGACCCAACAGGGGGAGATCAGCTTCTGCGCCTACAACACCGGCGTGGGTTGGCGGCAAATCATCGAACAGATGCATCAGACCGCAAAGCTGGCTGAGTGGTACCGCGAGCACGGGCGGCACCCGGTGTACGCCAAGGGCCAAGACATCGCGCTGCCAGGGACGGCTAAGGGGCGGCGGCGCCTGGTGGTGCTGGAGGGGTGAGGCCCTACAGCGCGCTCAGCAGCGCGTGATAGAACCCCACCACGCGTTGGTAGTCCGCTGTGCGGATCCGCTCGTCGGCGCCGCGGGTGCGCCCCACGTCAGCCGGGCCGAGCAGCAGCGGGCGGAAGCGATACAGGTTCGAGCTCAGCGCTTGGTAGTGGCGCGCGTCCGTGCTGCCGAGCGCTAGAGACGGCGCGACCACCGCCTCGGGGAACACCGCCTTGATGGTCTCGTGCAGCGTATGGAACGCCTCACTGTCAATCGGTGAGCTCGGCGGCGCCGGGTAGGCGCCGGGCAGCTCCTCGAGCTTCACGCCAGACTCCTTCAGCACCTCCGCCGCGTGTTCCCGCACCGCCTGGAGGCTGTCCCCCGGGCGCAGGCGATAAGTGACGGTCACCGAGCCCTTCGGAAGCGTGGCTTCGTCATAGCCGGGTGGAAATGAGGTGCTGGTCACCAGGGTGCGGATCAGCGCGTCGGCGCCGGGCGTACCCTCGATGCGCCCCTCGAGCATCCCCGAGAAGAGCCACGGGTTCGCCAGCGCGAGCCGCACCGCGAACGGCAGCTCGCTGGCCAAGAACTCGAACTGGTGCACCGCCGGCCCGGAGTACACCGCCGGCAGCGGCGCCTCCTTCAGCGCCTCGCTCGCCCGAAGCATCGCCTGCTCACTCTCGCTGCGCAGGCGATAGCTCGCGAGCCCCTTCTCCCCCACACCCACCAGGGCGATCGGCGCTGGGACCTCCGGCATGAAGCCCTGCACGATGGCCATGCCCTCGGCTATGACCGCGTGGAACCGCTCGGCGCGCGCTCCAGCGGCCTTTGCCAGCTCACGCGCCCCCACCTCGCCGCCGCGCAGCTGATCGTGACTCAGCGCGATGAGCACGGTGCGCCGCGGCCGCTGGCCCGCCGTGAGCAAGCTCTCCACCGCCTCGAGCACGCCGAACGCGAAGGCTTTGTCGTCCAGCGTGCCCCGCCCCCAAATCACGCCCTCTTTAACCGCGCCTGAGAACGGCGGCTCCGTCCAGGTGAGCTGGGTGCCGGGCGCCACCGTGGACACGTCCAAGTGCCCCGCGAGCAGCACCGGCGGGAGCCCGGGCTCGGCGCCCTCCCACACATAAAGGAGGCTGTGCTCCGCCACGATTTGGCGCTCAAGCGCGGCGTGCGTTTTGGGGTAGCTCCGCGCCATCAGCGCGAAGAGGGCGCGGAACGCCGCGGCGTCCTCCCGCTTGAGCGGTGAGGTGCGCGTCCCCTGCGCGGAGCGCGAGATCGTCTGTATCCGTACGGAATCAGATAGCCGCTTGGCGGCGGCGTCCCAGTCCACCTCCGGCGCCTGCGCCGCGGGGACACTGAGCTGACGATTCGGGAAGCGCCAGCCGCGGTACACCACCACCCCCGCGATGATCAGGCACACCAGGAGCGCCGCCTGAAGCGCGTAGAACAGCGCGCGGCGCTTCTTCTTGGGCGCTTCGTCAGTCATGTGAGCCCTTAGGGGCTTCAGCGGCGGGCGGTGCCTGCGAAGTGTCAGGTAAGCTGCCTGCCGGCTTGGGTGCGCCGGGCGCGTCGCTGGGCGTGCCGTCAGGTGCACTGCCGGACTCAGGGGGCGCCGAGCCGCCCGGCTCGTCAGGGGCCTTGGTGGTGCGCAGCAGGGCCTCCGGCCGTAACCCAACCCCCACCAAAAAAACCTCCGTACTGGTGCCGCGGGTCGCCTCCGGACGCACCACCTTCACTTGATTGTAAGTTTGGCTTACTTGGCGCTTAGCGTCCTCAAAATCCTCGCTCATGAAGATCTTCGCGACGAAGTTCGAGCCCTCGCGGCTCAGCTGCCGCGCCACCTGGAGCGCGCCCACCGCCAGCTCATAGCTCAAGTAGCGATCGCGCAGCTTGTCGCCGCTCGTGCGTGGCGCCATGTCGCTCAACACCACGTCGAAGGGCGCCTCGGCGAGCAGCTCCTCGCCCGGCGTCAGCGCGTCCCCCTGAAGGCGCCGCACCAGCGCGCCGCGGCCCTGCACCGCGGCTGCCTCGATCGGCTGCAAGTCGATCGCCACTACCTGGCCACCTCCCCCCACTACTTCCGCTGCGTAGCGGCTCCACGAACCCGGCGCCGCGCCGAGATCCAGCACGCGTTGCCCCCGCGCGATCAGCCGCAGCCGCTGCTGGATTTCCTCCAGCTTGTACACGCTGCGCGCAGGGTACCCGGCGGCCCGCGCCGCCCGCGTGTGGTGATCTTGCCGGTAAGGATTACGACGCGACATCGGCTCGGCGCACCTTATAGCGCCACGCGGCGTGTTGCCATGGTCACGCACAAGTGGGGGTGTGGCTCATGCGTGCGGTGTGGGGGCTTGGCGAATGGGTGCGGTGTGGAGGCTTGGCCTATGGAGTGCGAGGGCGTGCGCTGTGGAGGCTTGACCTATGGAGTGCGAGGGCGGAGAACCCAAGGCATGCGGGGACATCGCGTTCGGGTTTGGGGGTTGGACAGGGCGGCGCTCGTGGTCGCGCTGTGTGGCGCACCGTTGGGCGGCTGCGGGGCAGGCGCTGGGAGCGTGGAGGCTCAGGCGCCGACGAGCGTCGGGGCGCCAGAGGAGCCGCGCGCGGACTTGGTTCCGAGCGGAACCGAAGGAGGTCAGTCAGGGTGCTCATCAGCGTGCAGCGCACAGTTAGCTAAGCTGACGGAATCCCTGGGGCGCCTGGAGGGCGTGAGCGGGACTGAAGCTGAGCGGTCGCTCGCCGGGGCGGCGGCGGGGCACGCGGTGCTCGCGTTTCGGAGCTGCGGCTTGCGGCAACCGGAGCCTCAAGATGGCGCTTGTGAGGGAGCGGGGGGGGTGATCCCCGAGTGGGTGCGGACGGCTCAGTTAGCAAAGCTGATGGACGTGGAGATTGAAGCGCGCCTCGTGGCGCGTGATGTAAGGTGGCGCGTGGAGGCGCCGAGCGACGACGCGCGGCTGCGAGAGCTGGGTGAGGCGACGCGCGCTCCAGGGCTCGGCTTGGCGGTGGCGGTGGCGCTGGGTGACACGCCGCTCGTGCTCCGCCGCCTGAGCCCGCTGGTCGCCAGTACGGAGCCACTGGAGGTCTCTGCGGTGCTCGGCGCCGTCAGCTACCTGAACGATGCCGCGCTCTCAGCAGACGCGGTGTCCTCGCTGCCTGAGAACGTCAAGCAAGCTGACCATAAGCTGGTGTACCAAGGTCAATGGGCGCTCGGCCTGTGGCGCACTGAGCAGCGTCAACCGGCGTTGCAGCGGGCAGAGGAGCTGCTGAAGACGTGGGGAGGCCTCGGCCCAGAAGAACGGCGCGCAGCGCTGGAGAAGCAGGCGCCGCACCCCTTGGTGGACAGGGAGGCTGTGATGGCGTCGATTGGCGCCGCTCAGTACGTGCGCGCCGAGGCCCAGCGCGAGGAGGCGGAGCGCCTCAAGCCGCCTAGCATGAAGGGCGTGAAGAGCGCCGCCGACATGAAGGGCTACGTGGAGGGCCCGTTTCACGAGTTTGCTCAAGGGAAGCAGGCACAGCTGGAGAGCGTGACGGCGGAGTACCGCGCCATCGCTGAGCTAGAGCCGGTGCCGCCCCCGCGCTGGGTGACTGAAGGCGCCGCGCGCGTCGGCGAGATGTGGCTCAACTTCGCGACTGAGCTCACCACCTTGAAGCCGCCCGCTAGCGCCAAGCTAGACGCCGACTCCCTGAGCAGCCTTGAGCGCGCCATGCAAGCCTCCGCCGCGCCCCTGCGCGAGCGCGCCAAACGCTCCTTCCAAGTGTGCACCGAATACGGCCAACGCGAACGCGTGGCGGTGGAGGCAGTGAAGCGGTGTGAAGAGGCGCTGAAGGGGCTGTGAGGTGCTCTGTCCACTGCGCGCGGCAGCTTAGTGCGCTGCGCGAACACGCCGCGACCAGCGGCGTTCAGTCATCCTCGTCCTCGTCCTCCTCATTCCCTGAGACAACCTGCCATTGTTCCCAGACAAGCTCTGGGTCAATGTCGGCGTAGCCGCGACTTCGCTCGAGCTTCTGTGCGTCCCGGTGGCTCACGGCCATGCAGGCCGCCTTGTCCCTGATCGCCTCCACCTGTTGCCGCGTGAGCGCGCCTTCTTGGCGCTCCAGCGCGGCTAGCACGGTGACGAGCGCCGGGATGAACTGGAAATGAAGCTCAGGCTGTGGCGTGCCTTTGCCCCCAGCAGGGCCGAGGTGCCAGACGCCGAAGGGGTTGTGACACCAATGCGAGGGCGGGTAGCGATCGTCCGGCCAACGCTCAAGGGGACGTTTAGGCGTCTCTTCATCGGGGGTGAACGTTTGCCCTGAGAGGAGCAGTGGATCTTCACCTATCTGGTAGGCGTTGAGCGCCGCGAGGAAGGCCCGCCCTTCGTCTTCATCTAGCTCCTCATCAAGCTCAATGCACGCCTCCGGTAGGGAGAAGGCGTGCATCCCACAGGTGGTGACGTGAGTCCCACTGGTGAGCATCATGGTCGTCAGGCCGTGCAGCTCGTAGGGGTCGTCTGACGCCAGCACCTCAAGCCAGCGCTTGACCGTCCACCCGAGCTTGGACTGCTCAAGACGAATCGCGAGCGCTCCTTGTGCCTGGAGCAGCTTAACGACTTCGAGCACCTTCTGACGGCCCTCGAGCAAGTCATCAGTCAGCTCCACCAGGAGCGCGCCGGGGGCCCGATCGATCTCCTCTACCAACTCCGGATCGACCGTCCCGAAGGAGAACGCCTGGCCGAACGAGCCGTCCAAGGGGTTCTCGATCCACTCACCGTTGAGCTGAGTGTCAGTCAGCCTCTGCTCGCCTGGAACGAAGAGCGTCAAGCGAGTCACCGACGGATGGTCAGACGTTCGGCCAGGCTCTTATCACGGCTCGATGTGAGGGTCGATCGGGCAGCAAGATGTGGCGGCGCCTTGAAGCCCGCCCACACTCAGGCCGCGTGAACCTTCACCCGGAGCTTGAGGCCCGCCTCCCGGACCTGATCTTGGAGAGCTAGCCTGACGAACTGCGCCTCGTGGTGCCCCAGCGCGGCAGCGAACGCGGCCGCGCGGCGCAGGCTGACGACGCGCCTCCTAGGTGACCGGCGCGGTGGAGCTCACGACGCGCCTCCTAGGTGAGATGCTCGAACCTCCTCGCGCAACCCGTGCTACCCTGCGGGCGTTCGTGATGGCGGTGGAGTTCGCCGAAACCGCCCCGCTGAGCTAGCTCAGCGAGGCCAATGACTCCTACGGCAAGGCGCCGTGGGAGTTTGTCCATCGAACGCGGCGCCTCTCTAGACAAGGAGAGCAGATGTCGCAGTTCATATGGGTTTGCATCGGGAGCGCCGCCGGGGGCGGCGCACGCTACCTCCTCACCACCTGGGCCGTGAAGGCGCTCGGAGCCGCCTTCCCCTACGGCACCCTCGCCGTCAACCTGATCGGCTCCTTCCTGATCGCGCTGGTGATGGTCGCTAGTCAGCAGGTCGCCCTGATCTCCCCAGCGGTGCGCATCACCCTGGCCACGGGCGTGATGGGTGGCTTCACGACGTACTCCGCCTTCAGCTACGAGACGCTGGGCCAGCTGCAAAGCGGCAGCTGGGGCGCGGCGGGAGTGAACGTGGCGGCGACCGTGTTGGGGTGTTTGGCGGCGTGTGCAGCGGGGTGGAGTGTGGGTAGGTGGATGTGGGGGTGAGGGGGGATGCTCGCGTTCTCGTTCTGGCATCCCCGATTGCCCGCTCGATGCGGTGGACGTGCTGTACGCCAGGCGGCTTCAGTACGCTGACTTGGTGGTGGGGGCTCGCGTGCTGGAGGTGGCGGGGCGATCCTTGCTCGTCGCCTCGCCGCGGGATCTCATCGAGATGAAGCGGGGGACTGGCAGGGCTCAGGAGGAGTTTGACATCAACGCGCGCGCCCATGGTGATGGCTGGACACCGCCGAGGCAGCCAGACGGTAGGCCTGCGCAGGTCTCCACGGCGCCGTCCACGCTGGGCAGCGCCAGCTCAGACTGCTGGCTTGGTGAGTCTGGGTAGAGTACGTTTCAGCTCGGCTGGGTGGCGAGCACCTGGCGGCGTGAGCAGCGACCAGCCCCTATTGATGCCATGAAGTTCTCACCTCAAGACTACATTGATGGCGCTAAGGAACGAGTCCAAGCTGCCGATGTAATGAGAAGGGAAGGGCGCTACGTTGAAGCGCTCTACCTGGCGGGTGTCGCCGTTGAGTGTGTCCTCCGTGCGTATACTAAGGATGACAGCGGTGAGTTTGACGGCCGTCATGACCTGTTGAAGTTGTCAAAGGCGGCCACCCTGGAGCGGTTTGTTGGTGAGAGGCAGCGCCAAAGAATCTCAGCAGCGCTGGCGGAGGTCTGGGTGCGCTGGAGAAACAACTACCGATATACGTCACAATCGCGGTTACTCGTTGAGATGAGGCGGCTTCCACAGAGTCGAGGGATTCAGGGCGATCTCTTAAAGGAGCATGCGCGCATCTCGGTTGAAAGCGCATTTGTCATTGTAAATAAAGGAGGTGTCCAATGGAAGAAGAGGTGAGGGCGGCCTTGCTCGCCATGGGATTCACGGATGATGAGATCGAGCTGGAGACGACACAGTCGGGGAATGTTGGTGGCTTTGTGGTCTCGGCGCGCTTTGCAGAACAGAGTCAGATCGAGCGGCAGGAGACGTTCTGGGCTGAGTTGGAGCAGCATTTAACTCCTGAGAAGCTGCGCCGCATCGTGTCGATCCTCACGATGGCGCCCGATGAGGTGGAGGATGACGTGCGTGTCTTGAATGGGTAGGACGGTAGGCGCGCTGGTTGTGATACCGCGCGGCGGGTGATGTCATGGTAGGGATGAGAGCAAGACTTTGGTCATCGAGATGAAGCGGGGGATAGGCAGGGCTCCGGACGAAGTTGACATCAACGCGTTGGAGAGGCTGATTGATGCGCAAGGAGGATGACGCGGCGCTGCTAGAGGGCACGGTAGAGTACGCTGAGCGCGAGACTTCGCTGCCTGGATCAACGCGAGAGGGGTCAGCTCCTAGCGAGCTCGCTCATGGGCCTGTTCGCGGGGTGCAGCACTACCAGAGCACGGAGGAGCTGCTGGCGTTCGCCGCGATTCCTCCGCTTGAGAAGCTGCGTTGGCTCGAGTCGGTGCGCCGGCTGATGAATCAGCTCCCGCCGGAGACGCAGGCCATTCTGCAGAAGTTTCGGCGGGGAGAGCTTTGAGGGGGGCGCCGTGGGCGCCCCGCGCTAGCCTGTGGCGGGCTGGGGCGCCGTGCGGGGCTAGCAACCCCCCGATCCTGAGATTGTAGATCGCCGCCATAGTAGACCTGGTGGGTCACGGCGGGTACGCTCGCGTGAGCTGACGAGCTACGTTGGGTTTCAGCAGGTCACGAGGTCGTGGTGCTAGGCTCATTTGGCACCAATTCGATGCGGAGCACACAGCCGGTTGCGCGTGCGTAGCGTTCGAGTGTCTGCAAGGATGGCTTCTGTTTGCCGCTCTCGAGGCGAGCAATGACAGGCTGTGTCGTCTTCATCTTTCGAGCGACCTGTGCCTGAGAGAGCCCAGCTTGGGCGCGGGCTGCGATGAGCATCTTGGCCTGAGCGAACTCTGGCGCGATGGCCTCGTATTCCTTCACGAACTCGGGGTTCTTTTTCCACTCATCAATGAGCTCACGTACATCCTTACCCATGACTCACCTCGCTTCCTTCGCTCGGCGAAGAGCTAAGTCTATGATCGACTTGGGCGTCTTCTGTGTCTTTTTACGAATACCAAGACCACGACGAGGCGCTCTTCTGTTGCGTGCACGTAGAGGGCGCGGGCGACCCCATCGCGGCCCTTCATCCGCATTTCAAAGAGCCCCCGCCCTAGAGGTTTGACGTAGGGCTCTCGCGCTGCGTGGATGCCGCCACGCAGTCAGTAGCTCTACGATCGCTGCGAACCTGGCCCGCATATCGACTGGGAGTGCGGCTAGCTCTCGCTCGACACGCTCGTTAAGGATCTCGATCCGCCAGGCCACGGAACAGTGAGCATATACCAAAAACGCAATGTGTCAAGCGTTCGCCGCGATCCCTCCGCTTGAGAAGCTGCGTTGGCTTGAGTCCGTACGTCAGCTCGTGAATCAGCTCCCGCCGGATACGCAGGCCATCCTGCAGAGGTTTCGGCGGGGGGAGCTTTGAGGGGCGCCGTGGGCGCCCCGGGCGAGCCTGTGGTGTGCTGGGGTGCCGTGTGGGGCTACCAACCCCCCGATCCTGAAGTGGGTGCGGTTTCCCGGGTTTTCTAGTCGGTTCAGCCACAGGTGAACGGGCTCAGCCCGTGGGCTACGGCGCCAGGCGACCCATGAGCTGCCCGGTTCGGCCGCTTCAACAAAAGCTAGCAACCACTCGGGGCCGGCGCCGACCAGGGCGCCATGACTCGAGGGATGATTCCGCTATT
>CAYQAC010000003.1:70831-99336 GCA_964415255.1 uncultured Polyangiaceae bacterium
CTTGGCAGCGCGGGCTGCTTCGACAGGCCGCCGGTACAGGTCGTCAGCCGCGACGTGACGGCGGTGGCCGCCGGCGGCCCAGAGGAGGTCTGGGTGGTGATGGGCGAGACGGGTCGCCAAGTCGGTAAGGACGGCGTCTGGGTGAATAAAGACGCCTACGCACTGTACCACTGCGTGCCGAAAGGCTGTAAGCGCGTGAGCGAGCTTCAAGGCACCAAGGTAACAGCAGATCGCTGAGGAGAGAATGATGACATGCTTCCTCGCTACCGCTGCCGCCGGCTTGCTAGCGGCCCAAACCACCACAGCGACCGTCGCGCCTCCCGCGGAGCACGATGGGTACTCTTATCACCCGAGCACTGGTGAGCCACCGCCGCGTGTCAAAACGGAGCGCGCCAAGCGCAAGGAAGTCGTGGTGATGACGCGCAGCTTGCTCTCTACAGGGATGGGTAAGAATAGGCTTCACTGTGAGGGTGATCGCTGCCTTGAGTTGCCTGAGCCTGTTGCCTATACAGAGAAGCCGGCGTTCGGTTTCGAGCTGGCGCTACTGAGTCAGGCGAGTCGCCATTTGCGGATTGGGGCGGGCTTTGGGGTGATCCCCAAGATGACCCTCAACAAAGAGGGGGAAGACTTTGAGCTCGGGTCGCTATTCCCCTTAGACGCGCTCATTGAGGGCCTGATTGATCTCAATAATGAGCTAATCCTGAGTGTCCATGGCCGCGCGGGGATTACGGTTCTGTTGCCAACTGGGGACATGGCCGAGTCAGACGAGAGAAACTACCAGGCGTGTGAGGATTACCCTAACGGAGAGTGTGAGGCGGACACCGGCGTGTTCTTTGGTGCGCAAGCTGGCCTAGGTGTGGGCCTTATCTGGAAGCTTGGCAGTATTGGGTTACGTGCAGATCTAGACGCGTCTGTCTACAGCCTGACTACGCTCGGTGTCGAGGTGGGCGACACTGAGGCCTCATCGCGGTTCGTTGGAGTTCGCCCGACGCTCATGTTTGGTGTGGAGTTCTGAGCGGCGGCTCGCCGCCTTCGCGCCGCGCGGCGATGTTCATGACGATGAAGGCTCATGAAACCACCAAGCCCATCGTGAGCCGATGGGGTACTGGAGCGCTCCTACAGTCAATGGGGCTGGAATGACGTTACAGTGATTGAGGGTATGAAAAGGCGATGTGAAACGAGCGCCTATCATCCTGCAGTCCGCGTGTCCGTGAGGAACTGGCTGGCCGGCCGGTCATTGCGTAGCTCTACTATGTAACACCTGAGAGTGAGCTACAGAGGCGCTTAGGGCGAAGAGCCTTGTCAGCGCCCCGGTCGGTCGGTGATACTCCGGAGATGACGCGCCAGCTCCTCGCTCTCGCCGCCTTGGGTTCTGTCTCCTTCGCCGTCCTGGGCGAGGCCTACGCGCAGGAGGTGCCCCTCGTGTACGTGCGCTGCGCGCGCACGGAGGGGTCCATTGAAATGAGCATGGACGTCACCGTGGGCGGGGTCACCCGCACGGCGACGCGCACCATGCGCGGCCTGGACACGTTAGACGTGTTGCCTGACGTTACGAATTTCTACGGGGATTTCTCGGGGCCTTGCGATCTGGTGCACCGCGACGTCAGCGGCGCTGAGCGCGTCCTTTTTGACTGCTCCTCGGGTTCGACGCCAGAGACTGCCTGCGCCGCCATGGATCCTGCGGTGTCCTTCGACGCCCAGACGGTCGCCTTCACTGTCTTTCGTGGCACCCTGGTGCCGGCCAGCACCGCGGTGCACCCGAAGGTGATCGATCCTGCCGCTGAGAACACAGACACCAAGCGTTTTGAGCTGCCGAACCAGCTCCTCAAGACGACGGAGGCGCAGCTGCACCTGGTGGACGTCGCCACCGGTGAGGTGCGCCCGCTGCCCCACGTGGTGGGCGCCTTCGACGCGGGCCCAGCGTTCTTGCCGAACGGGCGCCTCGCCTTCACCTCGACGCGCGATGAGCACACGGTGACCATGGTGTTCGGCACCAACAGCTCACAGCCGGGCTCACGTATTCACGCGATGGACCTCGATGGTCGCAATGTGGATCTCTCGAGTCACCACGCGCTCGCTCAAGAGCAGCACCCAGTCGTGCTGCGCGACGGGCGCGTGGTCTACACCAGCTGGCAGATCTTCGGTGGCTTGGCCTTCCGGCACACGAACGGCTCGCCAGGTGGCTTCACCACCATCGGCAACATGTTCCACTTGTACACCCAGTTCCCGGACGGCGCCGAGCCGTTCGCGTTCTTTGGGCAGCACGCAGGTGATCATCAGCACATCACCACGGCTGGAGTGGACCACAAGGCGGCGCACTTCATCACGCAGGCAGGGGATGGTCGGGTGTGGTTTGTGGACTACTACCGCGGCAACAACAACGGGCTCGGGGTGGTGCTCGGCATGATGCCTGAGCCTGAGGGCCAAGAGGGCATTCACCCGAACGACACGACGACGTTCGGGGATGTGTACGCGCCGCGCGACATCATCTCACTGGGGAGCTGGGCGACCAGCAGCGATCAGATGTCCAAGGTGATGGAGGAGCCGCGGTTCCGCGTGTCAACCTATGCGGATCCGCTGCCCTTCGCTGGCAAGCTGGGGCACCCAGCGGCGCTCCCAGGCAATCGCTTGATGGTCGCCTGGGGGAAGGGTTCGTGCAGCACGGTGGCTGGCAACGGGGTCTTTGCGGCGCTTGGCCGCGAGGCGCCGCCGCTCACGAGCGGTAGCGGTCAGGGCACCACGCTCAACGTGATCACCTCACTCGAGCTCGACACGCCGGGCTGCGATACTGGTATTTATCGCACCAGCACCATCCCCTCCGCGCACCCGAACGATCTTGAGCTCATCGTGGATACCCGCGAGTGGCACGAGATCCAGGCGCGGCCCCTCGTCCCTTATGAGGCCATTCATGGGGTGGAGCGGCCAACCATCCGTGAGCCCGCAGATCTCCGCACCTCGCACCCGTTCCTGGAGGTGGGCACGCCGTTCGGCCTGCTCGGCGCGGCGTCCATCACGGACCGTGAGACGCACCCTCGAGATGGTATCCGGTTTCAAGGCGAGCATCAGTTCCACAACCAGGGGACTGACACAATTGACTATCAAGATGAAGACCTGTGCGGTGTTCGCATCTTAGGGGTGCTGCCGAATCGGAGCCGCAACACCTACCGTGAGATCTCGAACGTGGCCGGGGAGCGCCTCCGCATCATCGGGGAGTTCCCGGTGCGCCACCAAAACGCCGATGGCACGCCGCGGATGGATCCAAGCGGCCATCAGGACACGAGCTTCCTGGTACGGTTCCCCGCGAACACGCCGTACCTGATGCAGGGCATTGACTGCGATGGTCGGACGCTGAACACAGATCAAACCTGGCAGAGCCTGCGGCCCGGGGAGGAGAAGACGTGTGGCGGTTGTCATGTGCACTCCAAGCCCTCGCGCATCTCCTTCAGTGACTCCTTCGCCGCCACAGGTGAGTACGTGATCCCAGAGCTTGGCATGGGTAAGGTGCCGCTCCTGGCGGGAGCGGACGCGAGCGGTGAGGTAGCGATTCGTGAATCGGACGCCTATGGCCTCGCGATCGACTATGAGACTGACATCGCGCCCATCTTCGAGCGGCGCTGCGTGTCATGCCACGGCGGCGGCGCGCCCGCAGCGGGGCTCGCGCTTGACCGGCCCGGCGTTGAGGCGGACTCCACCTGGTTCTGCCTCGTGCGCGATAAGAGCCAAACCTGTGTGCCTGAGGCGCGGCAGCACGAGACCGGCGCTGGCAGCACGAGCCGCACCTTCCGGCGTCCTCAGCTGACGCGCTACATGCGCGCCTTCAACTCACTCGCCAGCCCGCTCTATTGGAAGGCAGCGAACCGCCGGACAGATGGGCGCACTGACGCGACGATCGGGGTCGACGCCCCGGTGGAGCAGCGCGACATAGACTTTGGCCCTGACCACCCCACCGAGATCACGCCAGAGGAGCTGGGGCTGTTGTCGCGCTGGATTGATCTGGGCGCGCCCGGTGGCCCCCAAGAGCGTCAGGATACCGAACGACCCACGCTGACGCTCGCCGCGACCGTCGCGGACGATACGGTGACGGTGCTCCACGTGGGCAGCGTGGACTTGGGTGAGGGCGTGGACACCGCCTCGCTTGAGGTGTGCGTGCTGAGCGGCGCGGGCGACTGCGCGGTCGACTTGTCGCGTGAGGCGGACCCCCACGGCGTGGTGCGCATCACGCTCGACGCACCGCTCTCCGATCCGGACGTCGAGGTGCGCGCTCGGGTGCTCGACCTGGCCGGCAACGAGACGGTGGTGCAACGCACCGTGGGGTGGCTACTGCGCGCGCCGGCGCCGCCTCCCCCGCGCCCTGATGGGGGCACTGGCAGTGGTGGCTCGGGCAACTCAGGTGGCTCGGGTGGCTCAAGCGGGCCAGGCGCGAGCGACGGGGGTGACAGCGGTGGCTGCGGTTGCCGTATCGGCGGCTCGCAGTCTGCGGGTGCGTGGCTGTTCATGGGCTTAGCGCTGCTCGTGGGTGCCCGGCGCGCTCACGCGGCGCGTCGCCGACGGGGGCCGCGCGGTCAGCGCGCACAACGCGATTAAGGTTCACGGCTCATGGCTGTTAATAGGGCCTACCTGTCCAACCCCCAACCCAACACGAACTCGCCTCACATTCCCTCCCCCAGTGTTAAACACGTCAGTATTCCTGAGTAGCTCTTCGGTTGAGCTAACGCGCTCTCCTAGAGAGTTTCAGGGGGGGGTTAGACGGCACCGCGATGTGAGTCCTCAAATAGCGTCTCAGCGACTGACTAACGCTTCCGCTTCGCGGAGTGACCCCTCGTGTGCTACCATCGAATCGCACCGCGCACCCAAGGAGACCAAGATGCACTGGAGTAAGATCTCACTATTCGCCCTGGTGGTGTGCTCTGTTGGCTGCGGCGGGGGCGGCTCCGGCAACATCGGCACGCAGGACGCCGGGGATGAGGGCGGCAGCTCGGGTGGCGGCGCTGGCGAGGGAGGCTGGGGCGGTACTCCTAACAGCGGCTCGGGCGGCGGCGGCTCGGGCGGTGGCGGCTCGGGCGGTGGCGGCTCGGGCGGTGGCGGTGCGACCCAGTCGGACGCCGGGGATGCAGCGGTGCCGAGCGGCCCTGGGGAGCCGCCGCGGGCCTACCTCCCGGAGATTTACGGGACCTGCCCGGAGCTCCCAGTGGGGGAGGGCACGGACGTGGTGTTCGAGACGTCACGCGGTGATCGTCCAGTGCGCCTCTGGATGAGTGAGGCGGCCAAGACGTTGGACGGTCCGCTGGTGTTCTATTGGCACGGTTGGCACGGCTCGCCGGGGCTCAGCGGCATCACGAGCGGGGCGCTCAATCGACTACTGGAGATGGGTGGCCTGTTCGTTGCGGCTTATGTGGACCCAGAGGCGCCCAGCAACTACTGGACGGCTTGGGAGCTGCTCACGGCTGATCAGGTGGTGGCGTGCGCCATCCAGCAGGTGGGCATCGACAAGCGCCGTATCCACTCGGTTGGGTACAGCGCGGGCGGCATGCAGACCTACCGCATGATCCACCAGCGCTCGGGCTACCTAGCGTCGGCCATCATGTACTCGCCGGGCACCAACGGTGGCCCGGGGCAGCGTCAAGAGACAGAGAACAAGATCCCGACGATCATCACTTGGGGTGACACGGAGGACACCATCTTCCAAACCCTCGCGGAGCAATACTTCGATACCCTGACGGGGTATGGCTTCTTCTCGATGATGTGCCACCACACCGGCGGGCACATTCAGCCGAGCGGCGTGCGCGAGCGTGCGCTGGACTTCCTGTTGGCGCACCCGTACGGTGTGAGCCCGCCGCCGTTCGCGGGCGGCGTCCCGAGCGAGTACCCTGAGTACTGTGGGCTGACGAAATGAGCCCTGCGCGATCGCCTTGGCCTCTCTGCGTCGCCTGGCTTATGGGGGTAGGGCTGAGCGGCTGCGCGGGGGCCTCGGCAGCGCCGGCCCAGGGCACGACGCCTGAAGCGCCGGGCGCAGGGGGGCCGCACAGCACAGAGGCGCCGCACAGCACAGAGGCGCCCGGCGATGGTGCTAGCGGGGAGCAGGACGCCGCTGGGGACAATCCGGGCGGCGCTGTGAAGGGCTGTGAGCTCGACGAGGACTGCGCTTCGCTCCTCTCCCAGTGCACGAGTGGAGGCACCGCGCGCTGCGATCGCCCCTGGGTGCAGCAGGCTGACGGCGCCGCGGTCCACGCGCTGGGCCAGTGCTCCATGACCTGCACGCCCGCGCCCTGAGCGCTCGCGATGGGGAGCACCTCGCTGAGGTGGCGCAGCCAGTCAGCGTAGCTGACAGTGCCTCCAGGTTAGCGCATGGGGACAGTGCCTCCAGGTTAGCGCATGGGGACAGTGCCTCCGGGCTAGCGCATGGGGTTGTCGGCGAAGAAGCGCCACGCGACTGCGCTCGCCAAGGCAACAGTCAGCGTAGCTGACAGTGCCTCCAGGTTAGCGCATGGGGTTGTCGGCGAAGAAGCGCCAGGCGACCTCGCTCGCGGAGAAGCTATCGCTCTGGGGGCCGTCTGCGGGGCAGTTGGCGATGTTCGCCGCGGGATCACCACCGGGCCAGCTGTGGCCGCTACCCTCCAGCGTGCACAGCACCGCAGGGGCGGCGCAGCCATCAAAGCCCACGCAGCGTCCATTCCCTTGGGTGAACAGCTCGCTCGTGGTGCTGGCGCAGCCGTTTCGCTGTCGCCAGCCCTCGAGTGTGCTCGGCACCGAGGTGAAATCGGCGCCTGACGGGCCGCAGCCGACGCCGCCCTCCCAAGGGACATGGCCATCCTCCGTGCCGTGGATCTGCATCAGGGCCACCGGGCGCTCGGGCGTACAAGGCTCGACGCCGAGGGTGCCAGCCACGGGCGCGATGGCGGCGATGCGCTGAGAGAGCTCACACGCGAGGCGGTGCGACATGAGCGCCCCGTTCGACATCCCTGTAGCGAAGACGCGGTGGCGGTCCACGCACAGGGCGCCCTCCAGGTGGTCGAGCAGGGCGGCGACGAAGCCGACGTCATCCACGTTGTCTTGCGCCGCGCGGCCACAACAGAGCCCACCGTTCCAGGTGCCGAGCGCGCCCGTGCCCTGGGGATACACCGTGATGAACCCCTCGCGATCTGCGATGGGATCCATCTGCGCTGAGCGCTCCTGAAACTGCCGTGCGTTGCCGCCGCCCCCATGGAACATGAGCACCACCGGCGTGGCTCGCGTGGGCTCATAGCCAGGCGGCACGTGCACACGGAAGCTGCGGCTGCCCCCGCCGGTGGCGACCGAGCCCTCTGTGGTTCCGTGCGGATACACCGGTGCCACCGCGCAACCTGGGCTGGGCGCGGCGGCGTCCGGTGCGTCGCCGTCGCCCGGCTCCGCGTCCTTCAGCACGTCGCTATCCCGGCCGCTGTCCTGCACGCCGCTGTCTGGCGCGCCACCCGAGCCGCCGCCTGAGCTGCCACCCGAGCCGCCGCCTGAGCTGCCACCTGAGCCAGCATCGTCAGGTGACCCACTACAACCGAGCACACTCACCAACACCAGCGTGACCCAAGCTCGCGAGGCTGACATGCCGTCATGGTAGCAGGGCTCTTTGGGGAGACCTAGGACGTCGCCGCGCTCAAGCGGCCTGGTTTAGGCAGCGTATCTGACGGGGCCGCGCGTTGAGGAGCAAAGCGTACCCAAGCGCGCTAAGGCCGCGAGATGCGCTCGGGGCGCGCAAACAAGAAGCCTTGGAGGAAGTCGCAGCCGAGGGACGCGAGCTTGGCGCGCTCGTCCTCGGTCTCCACGCCCTCCGCGACCACCTTGGCCTTGAGCTCGTGCGCCAGGCTCATCATGGCGACGATGATCTTCTCTTGGGTGATGTTCAGGTGCACATCACGCACGAGCGACATGTCGAGCTTTACGATGTCCGGCTCAAGCTTGGTGAAGGAGGCGAGCCCGGCGTAGCCAGCGCCAAGATCGTCGATGGCCACGCGGTAGCCCAAGGCGCGCAGGCCGGCGACGCGCTCGTGTACGTCGCTCATTTTATCGAGCGAGGTGCGCTCAGTGACCTCGAGCACCACGCGCGACGCGATTAAGGACAGCGGGGCGTCAGGCAAGTAGAGCTCTGGGTCGGTGAGATCGGCCGGGTGCAGGTTGACGAACAACACGGCGCCTGGGGGCGCGTGGACGAAGCCCTCCACGGCGCGCGCGCGGATCAGCCGCCCCAGGCGATGTAGTGAGCCAAGCTCCTCAGCGGCGCTCAGCACCGAGCCTGGGTCAGGGAACGACGGCTCCTCTGAGCGCATCAGCGCCTCGAAGCCGAACACCTCGCCGCTCAGGTGCAAAATGGGGTGATACGCCAACCACAGCGTGTCCATCATCCGCTCGAAGCGAGCGCTCAGCTCCCTTTGGGCTTGGTCGCGCGCCCGCTCCAAGCTCTGACGCGCCCCATCGCGCCGCACTTGGAGGCCCTGGCGCACCAAGGTGAGCACTTGCTCCACCTTGAAGGGCTTCAGCACGTAGTCGAACGCGCCGCACTTCATGGCGTCGATGGCCGTCTCTACGGTGCCGAAGCCGGTCATCACCAGCGTGACCGCATCCGGGCTCCTCAGCTTGATTTCGCGCAGCAGATCGAGCCCGCCCATGTTGGGCATCTTCAGGTCCGTGATGATGACGTGGTACCCGTTTTGGCTGATCTCGCGGACGGCGGCGGCGCCATCTTCTGCGGTGCGCACGACGTAGCCCTCCATCCCTAGGAAGTCCGCCAGGACCTCACGGATGAACCGCTCATCGTCCACCACCAAGACGCGGATCTGCTCGTCGGCGGCTGTCGGCACAAACGCGAGCGTACAACCAAAGCGGGCAAAACCCCAGCTCAGCGCGCACTTACCGACCGCTATTCCGCGAACCACCCACAGAGCGCGCCGTCACGAGGCGCTGGTGCGGCGCTTGGTGGGTTCGTGAGGAGCGAACCGACGCAGCTCGCCGCGCTCCAGGCGTTCTCAGCGCCGCTCAGCTGGGGCGGCTCGCGGCGCGACGTGGGCCGCCATCACGGCTCGCTGGGCGCCGGCGACCCTGGGATTTAGCGCCGCTAGCTTGCGCCCTGCCACCTGGCCCAGCCGACCCGCGACCTGGACCCCGCCCGTCCTCGCGGCTGCGTGGTGGCCGGCCTCCTGTGCCTCCAGCGCGCGGCCCACCGCGGCCTCGCAGCTCCGTCTGGGGTGGCAAGGGGAGACCTGGCGGGAAGGGATGCTCCTCCATGCGCGGGATGTGCTGCTGAATGAGACGCTCGATGTCGACCAAGAACGGCCGCTCCTCCGTCTCGCAGAACGACCACGCGATGCCAGAGGCGTCCGCGCGCCCGGTGCGCCCGATGCGGTGCACGTACGTCTCCGGGATGTTCGGCAGGTCGTAGTTGACCACGTGGGTGACGCCCGTCACGTCGATGCCGCGCGCGGCGATGTCCGTCGCCACCAGCACTGGGATAGTTGCCGCGCGGAAACCTTCCAGGGCGCGGGTGCGCGCGCCTTGCGATTTGTTGCCGTGGATCGCCGCGGCCTTCACGCCCGCCTTCTCCAGGTGCTCGGCGATGCGGTTCGCGCCGTGCTTGGTGCGGCTGAACACCAGGGTGCGCTCGACGCCCGGCTGGCGCAGCACGTGGGTGAGCAGGTGGCGCTTCTTGTCTTTATCCACGAAGAAGACCTGCTGGGAGACGCGCTCCGCGGTGGAGGAGATGGGCGCCACGGCGACGCTCACAGGATCGGGCCGGAGCAGGCTCTCCGCCAGGCTGCGGATCTCCTCCGGCATGGTGGCGGAGAAGAAGAGCGTCTGACGCTCCTTGGGGAGCGCCTTCACGATGCGCTTCACCGCTGGGAGGAAGCCCATGTCGAGCATGCGGTCGGCCTCATCGAGCACGAAGATCTCGATTTTATCGAGGCGCACCACGCCTTGGTCCATCAGGTCAATCAACCTGCCTGGTGTGGCGATCAGCGCGTCCACCCCGCGGCGCAGCTCCCGCTCTTGCGGCGCTTGCCCGACGCCTCCAAAAATCACGGTGTGGTAGAGGTCGAGGTGCTTGCCATACGTGCTGAAGCTCTCACCAATTTGCGCGGCGAGCTCGCGCGTGGGCGTGAGCACCAGCGCCTTGAGCGCCGGCTGGTCGCCGGAGCGCCCGTACACGTGCTGGAGCAGCGGCAGGGTGAAGGCGGCGGTCTTCCCGGTGCCGGTCTGCGCGCAGCCGAGCACGTCGCGGCCGGCGAGCACGGCGGGGATGGCGGCGGTTTGAATCGGGGTGGGCGTGAAGTAGCCGGCCTCCTCCACCGCGGTGAGCAGCTTCGGTAGCAGGCCTAGTTCTGAAAAAGTCACGCGCGTCCCTGACATAGCGCGCGGGCGCGGTCGAGCCCTTTGGGTCGAATCGCGCCTCCTGCGCCGGAGCTCCAGGTGGGAGCGCGTCCCGTTTCAGTCTGGGATGAGCAGCACCTTGCCTTGGTTCTTCCCGAACTCAAGCTGCGCCCACGCCTCTGCCGCCTGGGAGAAGGGGAAGGTCTGGTGGATGTGCGGCTTAATAGCGCCCTCCGCGTACAGCGCGAGCAGCTCCCCCATCTCCTCCGTGAGCAAATCCAGCTCCTCCCACATGTGCCCCACGTTCACCCCGGCCACCGCTTTGTTGTCGTTCAGCAGCTTGAACATGCTGAAGCGCGGCACGCGGACCAGCTCTTTGGCCACGTGGAGCAGTTTGCGCTTGCCGCCTGTGTTCGTGTTCGCCAGCCCAAAGCCGATCAGCATGCCGGCTGGCTTGAGCAGGCTGTAGCCCTTCTTCCAGTCGGCGCCGCCCAGCGCGTCCAGCGCCAGATCCACCCCGCGACCGTCAGTTAGGCGCCTTATCTCCGCGACGTAGTCTTGGCTGCGGTAGTCAATGGGGTGCGTGCAGCCGTGCGAGCGCACGTAGTCATGCTTGCCGGCGGAGGCGGTGCCATAGGTGGTGATGCCCCCAATGTGGCGGCAGAGCTGGAGCGCGGCGGTGCCGACCCCGCCCGCCGCCATGTGGATCAACACGTGCTCACCTGGGCGCGTGCGGTGGATGCGGGTGAGCATGTGATACGCCGTGAGGTAATTCACGGGCAGCGCCGCGCCGTGCTCAAAGCTCATGCTCTCCGGCATTTTTAGCGCTTGCCGCGCCGGCAGCACCACCTCGCTCGCGTGCCCGCCGAAGCGCGTGAGGTAGACCACGCGGTCCCCCTCCTTCAGATCGATCACGCCGGGGCCGAGCCGCTCCACCACGCCTGCGCCCTCGTAGCCCACCACGCAAGGCGGCTTCGGCGCGTCGGGGTAAAGCCCTTGCCGCGCGGAAATCTCAGCGAAGTTCAGCCCCGCCGCCTTGACGCGGACCACCACCTCCCCCGCCTTGGGCTCCGGCGTGGGCGTCTCCCGCACCTCCAGCACCTCCGGCCCGCCGTGCTTCCGAATCCAGATCGCTCGCATCACTCACTCCTCCCTCTCTGCCGCTAAGCCACCTGAGGCCCGCCGCCCCGATGTCAATCGAGGCGCACCCCAAGCTGACTAAATAGGAAGGCGAAGGTGTCCACCTTGCGCGCCACTGTCTTCTCCACCAGGTCGCCGCCGCCGTGGCCGGCGTTGGCTTCCATGCGGAACAGCACGGGCGTGGTGGGTGAGCCTTGGGCCGCCTGGATTGCCGCGGTGAACTTCCGGGCGTGCATTGGGTCCACCCGGTCGTCGCTGTCTGCGCTCAGCATCAGGAGCGCTGGGTAGCTCACGCCCTGCTTGACGTGGTGGTAAGGCGAGTAGGCGTGGAGCGCGCGGAACTGCTCGGGGTCCTCCGCGGAGCCATACTCCGCGATCCAAGTCTTCCCGGAGCCGAACAGGTGGTAACGCACCATGTCCAGCAGCGGCACCGCGCACACCACCGCCTTGAACAGCTCCGGCCGCTGCGTCATCGCCGCGCCCACCAGCAGCCCCCCGTTCGAGCCGCCGCTGATGGCGAGCCGCTCCGGCCGGGTGTAGCCCTCTTTAGTCAGGTACTCTGCCGCCGCGATGAAGTCATCGAACACGTTCTGCTTCTTCAGCAGCATGCCGTCGCGGTGCCACTCCTCCCCATACTCCCCACCGCCGCGCAGGTTCGGCAGCGCGTAGCCGGCGCCGCGCTCGAGCCAGGCGAAGTTCGCGGCGTCGAACTCCGGCGTCTCGTTGATGCTGAAGCCGCCATACCCATGAAGTAAAAACGGCGTGCTGCCGTCCAGCGTGATGCCGCGCTTGTGCACGATGAACATGCTGATCTGGGTGCCGTCTTTTGAGGGGTAGTGCACCTGCTTCACCTCGTAAGGGGAGGCGTCTACGGGCACATCGAGCGTGAAGTAGGGCTTGCTCACGCCGCTCTTCACGCTCACCTCATAGGTGGTGAACGGCGTCGTGAAGGAGGAGAAGGTGTAGTAGGCCTCGTCGTCCTCTGGGTTGCCCATCAGGTTCGTGGCGCTGCCGAGGCTAGGCAGCGCGATGGGGCGCACCAGCTTGCCGCTCAGCTCGTGCAGGCGGAGCTCCGTGCTGGCACGGCGGAGGTAGCTCAGCGCGAGGCGGCCGCCGACGATGTCCACCTCCTCCAGCACGGCGTCCTCTTGCTGGCCGATCAGCTCCTTGAACGCGGCGAGCTTGGGCTCCTTCGGATCCGCCACCAGCACCCGGCCGCGCGGCGCACCATAATCCGTGTGGATATAGAACTTACCCTGCCACGGCATCACGCCGAATTTGGCGTCCTCCCCCACGACCAGCGGCTTGAAGCCCTCCTTGCCGCTAGGCAGATTGGCCGCCTTGAGGTCACGGAAGTAGACGTCTGTCCGGTTCCAGCCGTGGTTGTGGTAGGCGAGCAGCCAGCGCCCGTCGCGGGACACCTCACCGTGGAGGAAGCGCTGTGGGTCGCCGCTCTTCTCGTAGATGAGCGCGTCCGTGTCAGGGCTGGTCCCCAGTTTGTGATAGCGGAGCTCCGCGTAGCCTGGCAGCTCAGAGACAGGGATGCTCGAGTCGGTAGGGAGCCTGACGTAGTAAAACCCCTGATGGTCAGGCGACCACGAAGGGTAAGCGTACTTCGCCCCCACAATCTCCTCGGCCTCTCGCGTCTTTTGCGTGGCGACGTCCATGATGTGGAGCGTGGCCTCGTCCGCGTTGTTCTTGCTCAGCTTGTAGATGACGGTCTTCCCATCATACGAAGGGAAGATCCCTTTGACAGCGACGCTGCCATCTTCGCTCATGGTGTTCGGGTCGAGCAGCACCTTCGGCTCCCCCGTCTTGCCCTGACGCACGTAGTAGATGGCTTTTTCCTTGTCCTTATGGCGCCGCGTGAAAAACACGTAGCCTCCGCGGCGCTGCGGCGCGCCCACGAAGTCGATGTAAGAGAGCTCATTCACCCGCGCGGTGAGCGCCGCACGGCCTGGGAGCTCGCTCAGGTGGCCGCGGGTGAAGCGGTCATACTCCTTCATCCACGCCTTGACCTCAGGCGCCTTCTCCACCTCCAGCCAGCGATATGGATCTGACACCTGTTGTCCATGGAGGGTGTCAGCGGTGTTCTCCGCACGAGCGAGCGGCGGACCAAAATGGGCAGTTGGACTGTTCATGTCGGGGGCTCCCGTGGCGGGCGGGCTCGGCGCTTCGGGGGTGGTGCTCGCGCCGCCGCAGCTCACGAGCAGCCAAGCGCACGAGGCCCAGGCGAAGGTTCTGAGGGTCATGCCCGCGCTCATACCGCAGATCCGCCGGAGCGTCGCGCAGCAAGCGCTGGGTGTTTCGGGGGTTTGGGGGTTGGACGGCACCGCGCCGTTCAAAGCCGCAACGAGCGCTGTCAGGCGGCGTCAGGCGCTGGGCTGTGCGCTCGCAAGATGGCGAGCGGCTTCAGCATGAACCAAGTGCGCACGTAGCCTTGGAGGCCGATCACCTCTTCGCGCAGCGTGCGGTAGCCGTTGTGGCGATAAAGCTCAAAGGCTGAGGTGCGATCGGTCTCCAGGTAGGCGTCTACCCCGAGCCTCAAGGCGCGCTCGTTGAAGTCGCGCAGCAGTGCGCCGCCAAACCCCCGCCCCTGATGAGCAGGGTCGACCCCCAGCATGAACAAGTAGCAGTGTGGGGTCTTGACGTGGCGCGCCTGGAGCACCGCGTCGGCGATCATCACGCGATGTAAGTAGCGCGGCCCTGCCTCCCAGACCCCCCTCAACATCAGCCAGGCGGGCTGTCCGCTCAGCGGGAACTGGCCCGGCTCATAAGCGAGCTGCGCGCCCACCAGCTCCCCCTGGACGAAGGCGCCGCGCGCCACCGCGCCCGCGATGCAGGCCGGGATCAGGCGCCGGTAGAGCCGCTCGAGCACTGGGACGCGGTCAGCATCACTGACATCATGGAAGATCGCCATGATGCCGGGGTTGGTGGTGAAGGCGCGCGCTAAGGCCCCAGCGGCGTGCGGGATATCTTCCAGCGTCAGGTCGCGGACGCTGACCTCCGGTCGGCTCATCCGTACAAGCCTACACGGACTCTCGGCCGCTTGTCTTCAGGGTGTTTGAAGGGAGGCCACGGGGGAGGCGCATCATGCTGCGCGTGAGGGCAGCCACGGGGGGGCTGCCCCTACCGGAGGCTCTCGGTGGTGCAGCCTTGCGGCGGCGGGGTGAGCGAGGCAAACCCAGCGGATGCGGTGGCTGCTGCTCGTGAGCCTGTGCGCCGTCGCCTGCCGTGGGGAGGTGCAGGAGTCGCCGCGCACCGCGCGCAGCGCGCCGTCCGTCGCAGCGCCGCCGAGCGCAGAGCCCGGCGCTTCGGACGCCGCGGGCGACGCACCCAAGCAGGACGTATCCCTGACGAAACGCGCGCACGCGCCGCGCTACCCATTCGGCGCCGTCCACTCGCCGATCGACGCTCGGCAGGTGGCTGCCTGGGAGGCGCACGTCGCCCTCCACCCAGGGCTCCGTGAAGATCGCTTCATGAAGGTGGGCGACTCCATCACGGCCAGCGGCGACAGCCTGTTCTGCATTGGGCGCCCGCAGACGCTGAAGGCGCTCGCAGCGGCGTCAGGCGCGGGGCAGCCAGCTGAGGACGCAGGACGACAAGCAGTGCAGCTGACGAAAACCGCCGCGCTGCACCAAGCGGCGCTCCACTTCGGCGCCGGGGGCCCGTACGGGGGCTCCTTCGGGCGCACCAGCGCGGCTGCGGTGGTCGGTTGGAGCGCGCACAGCGCGCTGTTCGGTGGCCTACGTCAGGAGCAGCAGGCGCTGCGAGCACGCTACGCCTTGATTCAGTTCGGCACCAACGACATCGAGGTGGGCCAGCTCCACCACTACGCGGACAAGCTGTTCGACGTGGTGGAGGCGGTGCACCGCGAGGGCGCGCTGCCGGTGCTCTACACCATCCCTAGCCGCGCCGATCGCGCGCGCTCGGCGGCGGAGGTGCCGCGCTACAACGCCGTGATCCGCGGGCTGGCGCAGGCCTTTGAGGCGCCCCTGGTCGATCTCCACCTGGCGCTCTCCAGCTTGCCGCGGCGCGGGCTCTCCGGCGACGGCATCCACCCCACCACCACCAGCGGTCCCGCTGGTCGCGCGCCGTGTGACTTCAGCCCTCAGGGGTTAGAGGCGGGGTACAACCTCCGCAATCACCTCACCCTGGAGGTGCTCGCGCGCCTGCTCGCGGCGCGCGCTGGTCAGTTAGGAGAGGCGCGCCGCTCGGTCGAGTGGTCAGGTGATGGAACAAACAGTAGGCCTTACGAGTCGCCCAGCTGGCCGCTCATCGACTTCAGCGCACTGGCGGCGGAGCTGCCGGCGGGGCCTTGTGGTGGTGCGGCGCGCGGCGCGAGCTACCGCGTGCGCCTCACGGAGCGCGCCCGGGTGGAGCTGCTCGGCTTCGATCGTGAGGTGGCGCGCGATGTGGTGCTCTTCTCGGAGGCTGAGCCCCAGCGCTGCCTCGGGAAGGACGCGCGGCGCCTGCGCCTCACGTTGCCTGCCGGGAGTTACCGCGTGGAGCTGCGGGAGGTGAAGGCGTCTCCTGAGGAGGCACCTGGGTCGCGCAGCGCGCTCGAGGTTGGCTCGCTGTTGGTCGCGCGCATCGACGGTGAGTGACTGCGTGGACGAGCGGCGTCGCGCGCCTCTACCAACCCCCAAACCCCGAGCTCCGAGCGCTGCGCGCAGGCGATACGGTGGCTCGCGCTGCGAGCGTTGTTTGGTTGCTCGCGGCGCCCGCAGCGGAGCGGAGCGCGTCGTTCATCGGCTGAGCGGTGGGTGTGCTATGGGGCGCGTGATGTCGACGTCGCCCACTGTGCCTGAGCCCGCTGCTCGCATCTACCTCATCCCGGGCATGTTCGGGTTCGGTACGCTCGCCGGGTTCGATTACTTCGTGCACCTGCGTCACGCGCTGCAGAAGAGCTGGCGGCGCCGGGGGAAGGAGGTCGCCATCGAGGTGGTCCCCACGCCGCCCACCTCATCCATCCGTTACCGTGCGGCAATGCTCGCGGCTCAGGTGAGCGCCCACGCGACGGACGGCCTGCCCATCCACCTGATCGGCCACTCCACGGGCGGCCTGGACGCTCGCCTCGCGCTCTCGCCCACCACGAACCTGCCGGTGAAGGCTGGGCAGCTCGACTGGGCACAGCGCGTAGAGTCGCTGGTCACGCTCAGCACGCCGCACTACGGCACGCCGCTCGCCGGCTACTTCGCCACCGTGAGCGGCACGCGGGTGCTCTACGCGCTCAGCTTGCTCACCGTGGTGTCCTTGTCCGCCTCGGAGCCGTCGCTCGCGGTGTTCTCGCGCCTGCTCGCGGCGCTCGGCGGGGTGGATCAGCTGCTCGGCGGTGACTCACGCCTCATCAGCCGCGCGACGGACATGGTCCTCCGCTACGTTGACCACAATGGCCGTGGGGAAATTCGCGACTTTCTCTCCAAGGTGCGGCTCGATCAAGGCGGCGTGATCCAGCTGATGCCAGAGGCGCTGGATCTCTTCAACGCGGCGACGGAGGACTGCGACCACGTGCGCTACGGCTGCGTGGCCGCGGCGGCGCCGCCCCCCGTTTCCTTGCGGATCGCTAAGAAAGTAAGGTCTCCTTACGCAGCGCTCACCGCGGGGGTGTACTCCACGCTCTACACCTTCACCTCTCAGGCGCACAAGCGCTACCCCTACGCCACGCCGACGCCGGCGGAGCGCGCGCAGCTGCTCGCTGGGGTGCGCCAAGAGGTGGATGACCGCAGCAACGACGGCGTGGTGCCGACGCTCAGCATGCTGTGGGGCAAGCTGCTGTGGGCCGGTGAGGCCGACCACCTGGACATGCTGGGGCATTTCCATGACGATACACCCAGCACCCTCCACACGGATTGGATGACCAGCGGCGCCCACTTCGGGGTGGACCGCTTCGAGGACATCATCGAGCGCGTGGTCGGCTTCCAGTGGGGGTAGCGCGACGAGCGGCTCGTCGTTCGTCGTCATCAATCTAGCGATTTTCGCCGTGTGAAGCAGCGGCTCGCGTGGCCACGGCCTGATCGGCGCGCTAGGCGAGCTGACGCTGCACCGGGCGCCGGTTCCTGGCATACTCGGGGGGTGAAACGACTCATCGGGGCGGTGGTGGTGGTGCTGGTTGGCTGTGGCGGCGGTGGTGGCTCGGGGCTCGGCGGTGCAGCCGGCGCGAGCGGCGCGGCGGGGGCAGGGGCTTCTGGCGGCTCAGGCGCTTCCGGTGGTTCGGGTGCTTCTGGCGGCTCAGGCGCTTCCGGTGGCTCAGGCGCTTCCGGTGGCTCAGGCGCTTCCGGTGGCTCAGGCGGCTCAGCGACGACGTGCTCCGAGGAGCCGGAGCACACGGGCGAGGGGACGTACTACGACGCCGACGGCACCGGGAACTGCAGTTTTGACGCATCGCCTGACGACATGCTCGTGGGCGCGATGAATCAGGCTGACTATCAAGGCTCCGCGGCGTGTGGGCGCTGCGCGGAGGCGAGCGGCCCGAACGGCTCAGTCACCGTGCGCATCGTGGATCGCTGCCCCGAGTGCAAGCCGGGCGATATTGACTTCAGCCCTCAGGCGTTTGAGCGCATCGCGGAGATGCGCGCCGGGCGCGTCCCCATCACGTGGCGTTACGTGCCCTGTGAGGTGCCGGGCACCATCAGCTATCGCTACAAAGAGGGCAGTAGTCAGTGGTGGGTGGGTATTCAAGTGCGCGGCCACCGCCACGGCATCGCGCGCTTTGAAGCAGCTGAGGGCGACGGCGCGTTTCAAGAGGTCCCGCGGGAGAATTACAACTACTTCGTGGCCACGGGCGGCCTCGGGCCGGGCCCCTTCACCTTCCGCCTGACGGACGTGTACGGCCACCAAGTGGTGCATCAGGGTGTGCCCTTGGTGGATGCCACGGTGGTCCCCGGCGGCGAGCAGCTGCCAGTGTGCGAGTAGCGCGCCAACAGTCAGCTTAACTCACCAATACTTCTCAAAGCTCACATGCCCTGGTTGGCGCGCTCGGTGTTTGCGCAGGCCGAGGCCTTCGAGCGCCTTGCGGGCGTCGTCGATCATCTGGGGGTTGCCGCATAAGAGCACTTGGCTGTGGTCCGGGTGCAGCTCGCGCGCGGCGCGGGCCGTGAGGCGGCCGTCGGTGATGGCGCTGGGGATGCGCCCGGAGAGTCCTCCTTCAGGGGGCTCTTCGCGGCTCACGCACGGCACGTAATCGAACTGTTCGGGGCGCGCTGCGCGGAGCGCCATCAACTCCTCGGCGTAAGCCAGGTGGCTCCGTTCGCGCACGCCGTGCACCAGCGTGACGTGGCTGAAGTGGCTCCACAGCTCGCCGGCGCGGAGGAGCGAGATGAACGGCCCGATGCCAGTGCCCGTCGCGAGCAGCCAACCCTGTTGCGCCTGAGGCACGTAGCGCAGCGTGAAGAAGCCTTGCGGCTTCGGGTCGAGCTCGAGGGTGTCACCGGGGCAGAGCTGGAACAGGCCGGGCGTGAGCCCACCGCCGGTCACCTCAGTGATGATGAACTCAAGCGGCGCGCCCGGCGCCGAGGCGGCGGAGTACGAGCGCCGCACCTTGGTGCCGTCTGTGTCCTCGCCGTCACTCGTGGGCAGCGACAGATTGAAGAACTGGCCGGCGTCGAAGCTCACGGCCTCACTGAGACGAAAGGTCGCGAGGCCGGGCGCCCAGTCATGTCTCTCAAGCAGGGTGACGGCTGACATCCTCCCGTCCTAGAGCCATCCGCCTCGCGTTACCAGCGCCGATCCGCTACGCTGTGGCGCGTGTCGTCGCAGTCTTGGGATGATGAGGCCACGGTTGTTTGGTCACCCCCCGAGTGGTTGGAGGAGGACCCAAGCCGCCAGGCGGGTCTAGCGGCGCAGGCCGGTCTAGCGGCGCAGGCTGGCCCAAGCGCGCAAGGCCGCCCCAGCGTCCCTGAGCTAGAGCGCCCCGCGCTCGAGGTGGAGACGCGCACCCTGAACGGACCGGGGGCGCTCGCCAGCGTGCGTAGGGCCTACGAGATCTGGACGAAGAACCGCGTCTACATCTTGGACGCATCGCTCCGCTGCATCGAGGTCGTCGATCTTGCGACCGGCGTCAGTAACCCTCACCATCCATTCCTCGGCGCGCGCTGCGCAGGCGGTCGTGATCACGCGCAGGCTGAGCTCTCCTTCCCGCTCCCGGCGCTCGGCTCTGAGGCGGTGTTTCAGAAGAAGGACAGCGCCTCGTCCCGTGTTCGCCTGAGCGTCACCTCAGGGGTGGTGCGCGTCATCCTCCACATGAGCCGCGTGAAGGTCCCGAAGGAGCAAGCCGACCAAGTGTGGGGCAAGATCTCCACCTGGGCTTGAGGCGCACGAGCCTCCGCGCGCCGTGCAGTGCGGTGCCAAACCCCCAAACCCTGATAGAGGAGTTCAATTGTTCAATTGAACGCCACGCCAAACTCAAGGCGGGTCTCTAAGATGATGGGGTAGAGCCCGTTGCGGACGTCTCCGAAGCTGCCGCGGCGATTCACCTGGATGTGCAGCTCGCGGTCACAGCCGTTCGGACGCGTGGCGCTGTCGAGGCAGCGCTCGCTGCTGCCGAGGTGCGTCCCAAGCCCGATCTCGCCGCCGATGGTGACGGGGCCATACTTGCTATAGGAGCCAAAGAAGAAGAGCACCTGAGCCCCGGAGTCCGTCACTCGATCGAACTCCCCTTGGGCGTCTGAGCCAACGAAGTCATACGACGCGTAGTTGAGGATGCCGCGCAGCACGTAGCCCTCAAGCGGGTCGTTGAGCCAGAAGCTGGCGCCGATGGAGAGCTCGCTCATGGCGCCGAGGAAGCTCGACTCCTGGTGGATGGTGTCGTCAACACCCTTGAAGTTGAGCATCGGGGGCTGCTCATTGACGACGAACACCGGCCTCAGCTCCACGCTGAACCACTCCGTCAGCGCGATGTCAGCGCTGATTGGGAGGCGCCCTTGGAGCAGCCAGTTCAGCGGATCTAGCCGGACGGCCCAGCCCTCAAGCTCGAAGCCCTTACTCTTCTTCTCGGGGGGCGGCGGCGCTGGCTGTTGCGGCCCATAGCCAGGCTGTTGCCCATAGCCGGGTTGTTGCCCATAGCCAGGCTGCTGCTGTCCATAGCCGGGTTGTTGCCCATAGCCAGGCTGCTGCCCATAGCCAGGCTGCTGCTGCCCATAGCCTGGGGGGGGCGGCTGACCATAGCCGGGGGGCGGCGGCTGGCCGTAGCCTGGCGGGGGTTGCTGTTGCGCCAGGGCGACGCTCGGCACGAGCAGGCAGGTGGCGGCGGTGAGGGTGAGTGCCAGGCGTCGAGGATCCATCGGCCAGAGCATAGGAGGCAACCGTCGGCGGGGCCAGTCGGAGGCGCCTGCGCGAGCGCTCGCTCGTGGAAATACCGCTCAGCGCTGAGGTGTCAGCCTGTGGGCCGCTCGCCGCGCATGAAGGCCTCGTAGTCCTCCACGTCGCGTCGGCTGCCGATCACCAGCGGCGCCCGCTCATGCAGGGTGGTGGGGAGCACATCCAGGATCCGCTCGCGCCCAGTGGACGCGCGGCCGCCAGCGGCCTCGAAGATCATCGCCATCGGCGCCGCCTCGTAGAGCAGCCGGAGCTTGCCCTGAGGGTTCTTGGTGTCCTCTGGGTACACGAACACCCCACCGCGGAGCAGGGTGCGATGCGCGTCGGCCACCAAGGTGCCGACGTAGCGGTGACCATAAGGGCGCCCGGGGCCTTCTCCCTTGATGTACTGGTTCCACGCCATCACCTCCGGGCTCCACCGGGCGTGGTTGCCTTCGTTGATGGAGTAGGTGTTGCCGCGCTCGGGGATGCGCATGTCCTCGTGGCTTAAGAAGAACTCCCCCGCGGTGGGATCATAAGTGAAGCCATGCACGCCGCGCCCGGTGGTGAGCACGATCACGGTGGAGGAGCCGTAGATGACATAGCCCGCGGCCACCAAGTCTGACCCGCGTTGGAGGAAGGAGGCCTCCGTGGGTGGGCCCGCCTGACGATCAAAGCGAAATAGGCCGAAAATAGTGCCAATCGAGATGTTGACGTCGATGTTGCTTGAGCCATCGAGCGGGTCGAACACCACCAGGTAACTGCCGGTGGCGTCCGGGAACAAGATGGCGTGGTCGAGCTCCTCAGAGGCGCAGCCCGCGCAGTGTCCGCGCCGCTTCAGCTGACGGATCAAGGTCTCGTTGGCGATCACATCGAGCTTTTGCACCACCTCACCCTGGACGTTGGTGCCGCCGGTGTGCCCCAGCAGGTCAGCGAGCCCCGCGCGTCGCACGCGACCGGTGATGAGCTTCGATGACAAAACGATCTGGTTCAAAATCGAGGTGAACGTCCCCGTGGCCGCGGGCGCCTGAAACATCCCCTCCAAGATGAAGGTCTCGATGGTGGGTGAGTCCGAGACGGACGGGGGGACCCAGGAGTTGGTGAGCATGGCGGCCTACAAGTGGGGGCGATGGTGGCGACAGCGGGAGGCGGGTGGCGTGGTTCAGCGCCGCACCGCGGCTAGCCCAAGGATTGTCGCCGGGCGTTGGGTTTTGGCAACGGGGGAGGTGTCGCGGGGCTAGGTTAGCGTCTTTCGTGGCGGGTTCTTGGGGGATCGCAGGGTAGCGGTAGCGTCCGTTTGGCCCAGGCGTGCGCTGCTTGGGGAGCAGGGCTCGGGGGTTTGGCGAGGCGCCACCCGTGGTGTGCAGGAGACCAGTCCTTGGGGAACCGGTTGAAGCCCCCCCCATCGGGGTGCATTATCCGGCGCGGTTCCGCGCTGGAGCTGTTCGGCCTCGCCGTGACGGCGGGCCACACCCGGATAGAAGGAGACGAGCCGAGATGGCGCCGAAGATTCAACTTTCGTCAGGTGAGCCGCTTGAGCCGGAGCGCGATGTCGTCGCGGTGGGCGTGGTGCAGGGGACGCTCCAGAAGCACGCCTGGCTCAAAGAGGTCGACCAACTGCTCGGTGGGTCGGTGTTCGCGGAGGCAGCGAGTTGCGCGTTCAACGGCGCGGCGGACACCCAGGTGGAGATCCAGGGGACGGGCCGCATCTCAGCGCGGCGCATCCTGCTCATCGGCCTCGGCCCCAAGCGCTCGCTCCAGCCCACGCAGCTGCGCAGCTTCGCGGCGGTGGCCGCGCGCACCGCGCTGCAACACAACGCGGAGGGGCTGGCGCTGGTGATTCCTGAGAAGACGTCGGGCGCGTTGCTGCGCGCCGTGGCGGAGGGCGCCGTGCTCGGCGCTTACCGCTTCACCAAATACCTCACCGGGGAGCGGCTCCCGAAGCAGGAGCTCAAGGAGGTGGACATCTTCACCCCGGAGAAGCCCAACGCCGCAGGCCGTAGGTTGGTCGAGCTCGGGGTCCGCTTGGCGGAGGCCGTGTGCGTCGCGCGGGACGCCGTGAACGAGCCGCCCAATGAGCTCACGCCCGCGCGCATGGCCACGCTGGCCGAGGAGATCGCCAAGGCGAACAAGCTCAAGATCAAGGTGCTCGATCGCGCTGGCATCGCTGAGGCGGGGATGAAGCTGCACTACGCCGTGGGGCAGGGCAGCGTGAATGAGCCGCGCTTCATCCACATGAGCTACACACCTAAGCGCCCGAAGCAGCGCGTGGTGTTCGTTGGTAAGGGGCTCACCTTTGACTCCGGCGGCCTCTGCATCAAGCCAGCGCCGGGCATGGGTGAGATGAAGAGCGACATGGGCGGCGCTGCCTCGGTGCTCGGGGTGATGGCGGCGGTGGCCGCGCTGGCGCCCAACATCGAGGTGCACGGCGTGATCGCCGCCGCGGAGAACATGCCTGACGGCGAGGCGTATCGCCCGGGGGACATCTTCGGCTCGCTCGACGGAAAGACAGTGGAGATCATCAACACCGACGCTGAAGGGCGCCTCGTGTTGGCTGACGCGCTCGCCTACGCAAAGAACCTCGAGCCGGATCTGATCATCGACGCCGCGACGCTCACCGGCGCCTGCATGGTGGCGCTTGGTAAGAACTGCACTGGCTTCTACACCGGCGACGATCGGACGGCGAAGCGACTGGAAGCGGCGGCCAAGCACGCCGGCGAGCAGTTCTGGCGCATGCCGCTCTTGGAGGAGCTGCGCGAGCAGCTGCGCAGCGACTGTGCCGACCTGAAGCACACTGGGGACCGCTGGGGCGGGAGCATCTCGGCGGCGCTGTTCTTGCGTGAGTTCGTCGGTGAGGTGCCGTGGGTGCACTGCGACATCGCGGGGCCAGCGCTCAGCGACGCCCCCCGTGGCGTGCTCCCCAAGGGAGGCACCGGGCACCCCGTGCTCACCTTCCTGAACCTGATTGAGCAGCTCGGTTAGCAGGCTGGGTGCTCCGAGGGATCTGTGGGTGGACTTTAGCGGCAGCTGCCAGCCTAACCCCCAAAATCCCTTGGAGCACCATGAGCTGCCTGGTCAGGCGCTAGTCAGGCGCTAGTTTGCCCTGATGGATCGGGGGGTTGGACGGCACCGCGCCTCACGGCGCTGAACGTGGAGCGCTCCCGGCGCGGCTGGCGGCGCATCGATCGGCGCTCTACGCTGGGGCGCGATGCAGACGGTGCGTGTGGCAAGCTACGAGACGCCGCTCGAGGCGGAGCTGGCGCGCGCGTACCTTGGCTCGCACGGCATTGAGTGTCACCTGAGCGATGACCTCCTGGTGGGCACCGCGCTGCTCTATCAGTACGCGCTCGGCGGGGTGAAGCTGCACGTCGCCGCGGAGGATGAGTCCAAGGCGCGCTTCCTGCTCCTTGGCTACCAGAGCCGCACGCAGCGTGCTCCCCACGTGGAAACACCAGAGGAGCGCGTGACCCGCGCCTGGAAGGCGGCGATCGTCGGCTTCTTCTTGCTGGTGGGGGTGGTGCACCTGTACTCGCTGTGGCTGCTGCTCGGGACGCCCTATGTTTCCCTGGGGAAACGTAGTCGGCGCCGGCTGTGGCTCACCGTGTGGATCGACGTCGTGGGCATTTTGATCGCCGCGCTCTTGGTGCGGGGGCTGCTCTTGGGGGGAGCGGCGGCCTCGGGCTCAGGCGCGGATGAGGCAGCCCCGCTGCCGAGCGCAGAGAAGTCAGTGTCACTGCCTGATGAGGCGCCGCGTGTGCTCGCTGGGGAGCGCGTGGCGCTGCGGAGCGCTCCGCTTGGGAGCGTGGTGGCGTGAGGCGCTTGCCGCTGCAGGCCGCGCGCGTGTTGGTGCCGGGGCTCTATGCCTGGCTGGTGACGGTGGCCATGCCCGCCTGGCATCGGGAGGCTGGCTGGCTCCCGCGGGTGTTCGCGGTGCTGGCGCTGGTGGCGCTGGTGGCTGGCCTGCTGCTCGGCGCGCAGCGAGAGCAGCTGGGTCGGCGCGTCGGGGTGTTCGGCTTCGTCGGCTGCTCGCTGCTCGCTTGGGTGGGGCTGGGCGCGGTGCTGGAGGTGGGTCGGGTGGATCCACTACGAGCGGCGCTCGGGAGCGTGGGTTGGGCGCTGTTCGCCTTCGGTTGGGGCTCCGTGCGTGAGGTGGGCGCGGTGCCGGAGCAAGCTCCGCACGTGCTGTCGGGGGAGCTGCTCGCTGCGCGGGTCGCGCCTCCGCGCCGGGCCGGGTGGATCCTCGGGCTCGGCTTGGTTGGGGCGGTGGGGCTGACGGTGCTGGCGTGGCGGGTCGATCGCCCCATTCACGCCCTGTTTGGCCATGCGGTCGCCCTGGTGGCGGCGATCGCCGTGGTCACCGCGGCCGCCCACATTGGCGCCCTGCAGGGCATGCCACGCCAGACCGCTCCGGCTCGCACCCGCCTCGACCGGGGGGGGCGCTGGCTGGTGTTGGCGCTGTTACTCATCGGTTTTGGCGTGATGCTGAGGGCGCTCCTGTGAGCCTCTGATAGGGTGGTGGCCATGGTGCGCGCGCTGGACTGGCTCTCCGTGCTGCTGCTGCTGTTAGCGATCGCCGCCTTTGGGCTCGGTGTGCACGCGCTCGGCCGCCGCGCCGACTTGGACGCGCTCTATTGGCTCGTGATCGGCGCGCTGGTGCTCAAGGGCGCGACGGATCTGCTGCGGCCACAAGGGGGCCGATGAGCCGATCCGTCAGGTCAGCGGACGATTTGCGGGGGTGCCTCGCGCGGTCACCTGGCATCGTCAGTCAGGCGAACCACAGCGCCCCCCATGCAGTCAGTCAGGCGAACCACAGCGCGCCTCGCGCCGTCAGGTCGCTGCGTGGGCGCCTCCTGCTGGCGCTGCTGTGCCTTGGAATGGGCTGCTCGGCCTCGCAGACGGAGCCACCTGAGGCCCTGCGTGGTGCGCTCCCCGCGGGCGCGGTGGCCGCGGTGGGAGATGAGCTCATCAGCGCTGAGCGCGTCGCCGAGGTAGTGCGCGCCCAGGGCGTGACACCGGTTAAGGCCCGTGAGTTAGCGGTGAGCGACGCGCTGTTCAGCCTCCACGCGCGCGCCGAGCTCGATGAGGCGGCGATCCGCGTGGTGGAGCGCGCTGAGCGCGCCCGCGCTTTCTACCGTCGGTTGGAGGTCGAGGTGGACGCTCGGGGGCCGGCGACGGACGATGAGCTCGCGGGCGCTAGCGCCGAGCACTGGCTGAAGGTGGCGCGTCCGGTCAGCTCACGCACCAGTCACGCAGTGGTGCGGCTGGCGGAGGGGGCGTCTGAGGTGCAGGCACGGGCGCTGGCTGAGCGCATCCTGGAGGCCACGCGAGGGAGCGACGACGCCGCGACGTTCGAGCGCCGCGCGAAGGAGGTGCCAGCTGAGGGCCTCGAGGTGCGGGTGGAGTCGCTGCCAGCGGTGACGGTGGATGGCCGCGTGATCGATCTGGAGCGCCCCGCGCCGCCGGAGATGCGCTTCGACACCACCTTCTGTCAGGCGGCGAACGCCATCGCCGAGGTGGGCCAGCTGAGCCCGATCACGCGCACCCCGTTCGGGTTTCACGTCATCTACCTGGTGGAGCGGCTGCCCGCCGTGGAGCTCTCCACCGAGGAGAAGCGCGTGGTGTTGGCCGGCGCTGTGCGGGAGCGCCGCGTACGACAAGCAGAGCAAGCTGCGCTCAGCCGCGGGGCCCAGGTGGAGGTGAGCCGGGCGGCGGAGACACTCACCGCGGAGCTCACGCGGACCCCATGAGGCCTCAGCGGTTGGAGCGCGCACCATGAGGCGCGGCAGCGCCGGGCGCGATCAGCAGGTCTCCCCGTTCAGCGCCATCCTCCACCGCTTCTGTGATTCAACAGGCGTGGTCGCGGTGGCCCTGGTGGACGCCGAGGGCGAGACGGTGGACTACGCTGGCGGACTCAGCCCCTTCGACATCAAGATCGCGGCCGCTGAGTGCGCGGTGCTGCTCGGCGCCATCCGCATCACCCAGGCCTTCGACTGGACTCACACCCAAGAGCTCGTGGTGCGTGGGCGCGCGCGGAGCTTCGCCGCGTTCACCTTGAGCGATGGCTACTCCTTGATCGCCGTGCTCAGCGCGGGTGCGTTCGCTGTCTCCCAGCGCGCGCTTCAGCAGGTGTTGCGGGGCGTGTGTGATGAAGCGGGCCTCACCTGCGAGCACCCTTGCACGCGAGTGCCTGAGCGCTGGGAGCGCGTGGATGTCTTCACGTTCAACGCGGACCGTCGCCGCCCCAGCTCGGTGTGGCTCGACGGCGCGTGGCGTGAGGTGGAGGTGCTCGGCCGCTTTGACGCAGGGGGCAGTCGTGATCTCGGCTACCGCGTGCGGCTCTCGAACGGCGATGAGTTTGGGCTGGTGCGTGAGCGGCTGGGCGTCTGGTACGTGGAGCTGGCTCGCTAGCTCAGGCTCGCGAGGCAAACGGGCGGCGCCTGAGCGAGCGCCTCGTGAAACGAAGAGGCGCTGCCCTGAGTGGGCCCGGGCGGTTAGGGAGGGGCTGCTCGGGCCGTCTGAGGGCATCAGGCGGGGCTTCTTTGGGGGGTTGGGGTCGTGCTTTCGCGCGCCGAGCGGCGCAACCCAGCGCTGCCTCCGATGATTAGCTGATCCCCCGCCGCCCGTCGTTGAGCCAGCAACCCATTGAAATCACTGATAAAAGCTTCAGTCGTCCGGCCGATCGAGGGGGCCGCGAGAACTTTTCTTCAACTATCGCTTGACCATCTCCCCCAAGTGAGGGAGAAGCCGCCTCCCGAACGGCGCTGCCCAAAGCGCGCCGCCGGGGCCAGGACCCCCTTGGGTGGTACCAGCGCAGCGCCTCTTAGGTTCTGTGCGGGCCAACCGCGGACGCCGCTTCCGAGCAGTGAGCCGCAAAAGACTGGGCCTGGCGCTGACATCTCAGCCTTGTTTTTCTAGCGCTCCTAAGCGGCGCCCGCGAGGGCCCTCGAAGGAGCAGCAGGTGGCCCTAGCATCTACTGTAGGCCCGTCCAGTGGACAATTGCTCCGCTTGGCGAGTTCAAAGCAGCGTGCTTAACTGGTGGCCGTCGAGTGACCCTGAGCACACCTCGTGTGAGCTCTGCAGTCCCTCGGCCTGAGGTTCTCCTCAATCTGCACGGCCGACCAGGCCTCAAGAAAAACGCAGACTGAGAGAAAATCTGGTTGACAGCGAAGGCCGCGGCCACTAAGTTCCGCGTCCCGCTCGGGAGTGACCCTCCCCTCGGTCCTTGAAAACTGAGTCCTACAAACACCACAAAGTTCGTGGGCCCGACCGCCGTCGGTGCACAGGAAGCCGTCGAGAGACGACCTACTGTGATAACAACATCGCGGCGAGTCAATTGGCGAAGAACACGGCAGCGGCGATACGGCCGCTGAGAGCTTGGCAACGAGCCCTCAGCGGGAACGACGCGCGCTAGCCTACAGGGTTTAAACTGGAGAGTTTGATCCTGGCTCAGAACGAACGTTAGCGGCGCGCTTAACACATGCAAGTCGCGCGAGAAAGGGCTTCGGCCCCAGTAAAGCGGCGCACGGGTGAGTAACACGTAGGTAATCTACCCCTGAGTGGTGGACAACTCTCCGAAAGGAGAGCTAATACAGCATGAGACCACGGCGCCTTCGGGTGCTGCGGCCAAAGCGGGCCACTTCATGAAAGCTCGCGCTTGGGGATGAGCCTGCGGCCCATCAGCTTGTTGGCGAGGTAAGAGCTCACCAAGGCTAAGACGGGTAGCTGGTCTGAGAGGATG